>NZ_JBQQCF010000081.1:0-12214 GCF_052245755.1 Mycobacterium sp. 4D054 | reverse complement strand
TTTGGCATTGGGCCCTCGGCGCTGACGGAGGCCATGGGCATGCTCAACCACCATTTCGCAGCAGCCGCCTGATCGGCGCAGAGCGACAGCCTACCTCTGACTGCCGCCAATCTTTGCAACAGAGCCGTCAGCATGACCAACAGCCCTCGTGCGCGAATCGACTTTCCCTCCCGGATCGGTGTCTGGTGGGCGTCGGACACCTGGCCCATCACCGCGGCGCAGGAGGTGGCCCGGGACATCGAACAGCTCGGCTACGGGTCGCTGTTCATCCCCGAGGTGACCGGCAAGGAGTGCCTCACCCAGTCGGCGGCGCTGCTGGCGGCCACGCAGCGGTTGGTGGTCGGCACGGGCATCGCCAACATCCACGTCCGCATCGCCACGGCCGCGGAGTCGGGGGCCCGCACGCTCTCGGCGCTCTATCCGGGCCGCTTCGTGCTGGGCCTGGGTGTCAGCCACGCGCCGCTGGTGGAGCACGGCATGGGCGGCACCTACGCCAAGCCGCTGGCGACCATGCGTGGCTATCTGGAGCGGATGGCTGCTCTGCCCGAGGCGATCGAGCCCGGCGCGGGGCGCCCGGTCCGGCTGCTGGCGGCCCTGGGGCCCAAGATGATCGAGCTGTCCGGCGAACTGGCCGACGGCGCCCATCCCTATCTGGTGCTGCCGCAACAGACGGCAACCACACGCTCCATCCTGGGGCCGGACAAGTGGATCGTCTCCGAGCAGGCGGTGGTGGTGGGCGGCAGCGAGGAGCAGCAACTGCGGTACGCCCACGGGCACCTCAACGTCTACAGCGGACTGCCCAACTACCGGAATTCCTGGCTGCGACAGGGTTTCGACGAATCCGATCTGGTGCACGGCGGATCCGACCGGCTGGCCCGCGCGGTCGTCGGGATGGGTTCGGTGGACGAGGCGGCAGCGGCGGTGACCGCACATCTGGACGCCGGCGCCGACCACGTCGTCATCCAGGTCCTGGGGGAGAGCCCGACCGACGATCCGCGGGAGGCGCTCAAGCAGCTCGCCGAGGTGCTGCCGCTCTAGGAGTCTGCTGAATTAATCCCGCGTGGCGGGGGTGGGTTGACCTTTACTTTTGGGATGATTGGTGGGTGCAGGGTCGCTCTGATGATCAGCGTGAGTTGTTGGATGCGGAGTCGGTTGCCGGGCATCTTCTGAAGTCCGACAGCATGTTTGCGTTCTTGGCAGCACATCGCCATGAGTTGTTTCCTGAGGCGATGTTCGCCGATCTCTTCCCGTCACGTCGGGGCCGTCCGAGTGTGCCTGCTGAGGTGATGGCCTCGGTGATCACGCTGCAGGCCCTGCACGGGCTCTCTGACAACGAAACCGTCGAGGCGGTGACCTTCGATCTGCGCTGGAAGGCGGCCTGCGGGCTACCGATCACCGCGGGGGCGTTTCACTCGACGACGCTGACCTACTGGCGACGTCGGTTGGCCGCCTCGGATCGCCCGGATCGCATCTTCGAGGCAGTCAAGTCCGTCATCGCGGCGACCGGGGTGTTGGCAGGCAAGACCCGGCGTGCGTTGGATTCCACCGTCCTCGACGATGCGGTGGCCACCCAGGACACCGTGACCCAGCTGATCGCCGCGATCCGCCGAGTGCGCCGCGACGTCCCCGGTGCTGGGGCAGTCGTCGCTGTGCACTGCCACGCTCACGATTGGAACGACCCAGGTAAGCCGGCCATCGCCTGGAATGACAAGGCGGCTCGCAATCAGCTCGTCGATGCCCTAGTCGGCGATGCGCACCGCCTGCTGGGACACCTTCCTGAGCAGGACTTGGGGCCCCGCGCCGCTGAAGCGGTGGCGTTGTTGGCGTTGATCGCCGGCCAGGACGTCGAACCCGTCGAGGGCTCTGATGGCACCGACGGACACTGGCAGATCGCGCACAACGTTGCCCCGGACCGGGTGATCTCCACGGTCGATCCCGAGGCCCGCCATGCGCATAAGACGGTGCACCGCCGCCAGGATGGCTTCAAAGCCCACATAGCGATCGAACCCGACACCGGGCTGATCACCGACTGCGCACTGACCAAGGCCAACGGCCCCGATAATCACGAAGCCGTGATCGGACTGGCTCTACTCGACGGTGAGGACACTGCGGTGCGGGTACTCGGCGATTCGGCCTACGGCACCGGCGCTGCCCGTGCCGCCTTGGCCGACTCCAAGCACATCGCGGTGATCAAACCGCTGCCGTTGCGCGCTCCGGTGCCCGGGGGTTTCACCACCGACGACTTCGCTATCGATGTCGATGCCCGCACCGTGACCTGTCCTGCCAACCACACGTTGTCGATCCCGCCCGGCGGCGGCGTGTGTTTCGGGAAACGCTGCAGCACATGCCCGTTGGCATCACAGTGCACTACCGCCAAGCGTGGCCGCAAACTCACCTTGACTGAATACGAACCCCTGCAACGGGCTGCCCGCGCCCATGCCCGCGATCTGGGTTGGCAAGCTGAATACCGCCAACACCGCCCCATGGTGGAACGCTCGATCGCCTGGTTGACCCGCGGTAACCGCAAAGTCCGCTACCGCGGTGTGGTCAAGAACAACCACTGGCTGCATCACCGCAGTGCCGCACTTAACTTGCGTCGCCTCATCACCATCGGCCTGACCCACACCGGCACCAACTGGGCCATCGCCTGACACCGACGAGGTCTTGCCTGCTTGAAAACCCCATGCCACGCTGAACACAGCGGGGTGACCTCGAATTCTGTCGGCCCTCGGGTCTGACTTACACCAACGCGCCACCGAGCGCTCTGAGGCACCCCGCCCCAAAACCCCTAATTCAGCAGACTCCTAGCCGGCGCCGGGAGATCTAGCGTCGGAAGGCGTCGCGGTGGCGCGCCGCCCAGTCGCGAAAAGCGATGGGCGCCCGGCCGGTGATCTCACCGACCGCCGGTGTGACGACGGCGTCCTCGTTCACCTCGAATGCCCATTGGCCCATGAGCAGATCGAGGTATGCCGGCGGCAGGATCTGCCCGTAGAGTGCTCGGGCTCGAGCCTCGGACAGGACGTCGATCTCGATTGCCATGCCGATGGCCTCGCTGATCAGGCCCACCTGAGTCCGCATGGTCAACGATTCGGGCCCGGTGAGGACGATTCTGTCCCCGTCGAGCTGTGAGGTGGTCAGTGCGCGTACCGCGACGGCGGCGATGTCCTCATCGGCTATGGGCGCCTGATGGGACTCAGGGAACGGCAGCCCGACCGCGCGGCGCTGCCGAATCTGGTTGGCCCAGAAGCGGATCGCGTTACGGGCGAATGCGCCCGGGCGCAGACACACGGTGGTGAAGCCACCGTCGATGACCGCGTTCTCCACCGCGAGGTGCCGCTGCTTGTTGTATTCGACGAAGGGCTCGTCACGCGTGGTGTCGATCGTCGACAGCACGACGACCTTGGCGACGCCCGCGTCCTTCATCTCCTCGACCAGCGCGGGGAGAGAATCCGGCTGCGCGAAGCTGTAGAGGAAGACTGCCTCGACACCCTCGAGGGCGGGTCGCATCGTGTGCGGTTGGTCGAGGTCGCCGGGCACCATGTCCAGCTGGGGCCAGCGTCGGGACTCGGGCCGGCGGCACGTTGCGCGCACCTGGACCCCGGTGTCGCGGAGTTGTTCGATGATGCTGGAGCCCACGCCTCCGGTGGCTCCGGTGATGAGTACTCGTGTGATCATGTTCGGCTCCCTCGGTCGTTCTCGACTGTAGGAACCCTCAACCATCAGCACCAATCATCTTTTAGAAAGTGCGACATTCATCGGGTGAATCTTTCCGGGGTGGATCTCAACCTGCTCGTCGTGCTGCAGGCACTGCTGGAGGAGCGCAGTGCGACCAGGGCTGCTGCACGCCTTCATCTCACCCAGCCCGCGGTGTCGAATGCGCTGGTGCGTCTGCGGGTTCTGTTGGGTGATCCGCTCTTTGTCCGCGCCGGGCGGGGTCTCAGTCCGACTCCCGCCGCGCTCGCCGTGCAACCGCGCCTGGAGGCGGCACTTCGGCTGCTCGAGGAAGTGGTGCAGGATCTCGACGACTTCGACATGTCGACGACCACCCGGGAGTGGATCATCGCCTTCGCTGATCTGTACGGTCCCCTCGTGCTGCCCGAGCTCGACCGGCGATTGCAGCAGCAGGCTCCGCGGTCGAGTGTTCAGGTGGTGTCGGTGGACCGGATGAGTGAGGCGGACGTGCTCGCCACCGGTGAAGTCGACGTCTATATGTGCATTCCCAGCACCACGCCGCCGGGGTGGCGTTCCGAACCGGCGTTCAGCGAGGACACCGTCGGCGTGATCGCCGCCCACCACCCTGACGCCGGCAGAACCATGACACTCGACCGGTTCGTCGAGCTGCCCCACGCGCACGTCCGCATCAGTCCGCGGCGAGGTCGCGAGGTCGACGATGCGCTGGCGAGGCTCGGCCGCCGCCGCCGTATCCGTCTGACAGTGCCGCACTACAGTTCGCTGTTCCCCGTCGTCGAGAACGGTCACTGCATTGCCGTCGCCCCGCGGCGCGTGGCCCGGCACTACGCGCGCCACTCGGCGCTCACGCTCTTCGAGTTACCGCTGGAGTTGCCGAGCTTCGATGTGCGGCTGTTCTGGCACGCCCGGGTGGACGCTGATCCGGGTATCAGTGCCGTGCGGAGAATCCTCCGCGAGATCGTCCAGGCCGACGCGTGACCCTCGACAACCGTCAGGGCTGCTCGGGGGCCGGTGTTTCCTTGGACCGGCCCCGGGAGCGCTTCACCACCTCGAGGGCGATCGGGATGATCGAGACCAACACGATCGCGATGAAGATCATGTCGACGTTGTCACGGATGACGGCGATCTGTCCCAGCAGATACCCGAGCAGGGTCAGGCCCGCGCCCCAGACGATGCCGCCCAGGACGTTCCACTTGATGAAGGTGGAGTACTTCATGTTGGCCGCACCCGCCACCAGGGGGGCATAGGTCCGCACGATCGGCACGAAGCGGGCCAAGAAGATCATCGCCGGACCGTGGCGCTCGAAAAAGTCGTGAGCCTCGTCGATGTAGCTCTTCTTGAACAGCTTGGCGTCCTCTTTGAAAAGCCGCTCACCACCGTTCTTGCCGATCCAGTAGCCCACCTGGTCACCGAGCACCGCGGCGATCGGGATGGTCAGCATCAGCACCCACAGCGGGGCGAACGCCGGCACCTCTTCGGAACCGCCCGCCGCCACCAGGCCGGCGGTGAACAGCAGCGAGTCGCCGGGGAGCAGGGGAAACAGCAGACCCGACTCGATGAACACCACCAGCAGCAGGCCCGCCAGCGTCCAGGTGCCGAATGAGTTAAGCAGCGTCACCGGTTCCAGAAAGCCTGGTAGAA
Source organism: Mycobacterium sp. 4D054 (assembly GCF_052245755.1). Lineage (NCBI taxonomy): Bacteria > Bacillati > Actinomycetota > Actinomycetes > Mycobacteriales > Mycobacteriaceae > Mycobacterium > Mycobacterium sp. 4D054. The sequence goes on along the minus strand of NZ_JBQQCF010000081.1, from coordinate 6,883 downwards.
GGGCTAAATGGGTCACGGTTTCGGCGGAGGCCAGGGCGGTCACGGCGACAAGACTACCGGCGGGGGCTGTCAGTCCGGTCGATGAGCCGGCGAGGGACGAGCCGGGGAGGGAGGGCCGGACTGCGAAGGTCTTGACCCGGTCCGCGCTGCTGCCCGGGAACACTTCTTGACATACTGGCCCAGGAGTAACTTCGCCGACCAGCACGCACGAGGAGTCCGCCCATGCCGATCGCCACGCCCGAGGTCTACGCCGAGATGCTGAGCCGCGCGAAGGAGAACTCCTACGCGTTCCCGGCCATCAACTGCACGTCGTCGGAGACCGTCAACGCCGCCCTCAAGGGCTTCGCCGACGCGGGTAGCGACGGCATCATCCAGTTCTCCACCGGTGGCGCCGAGTTCGGTTCCGGCCTGGGCGTCAAGGACATGGTGACCGGCGCGGTGGCGCTGGCCGAGTTCGCCCACGTGGTCGCGGCCAAGTACCCGATCACGGTGGCGCTCCACACCGACCACTGCCCCAAGGACAAGCTGGACACCTACGTGCGCCCGCTGCTCGCGATCTCCGCCGAGCGCGTCGCCAAGGGCGAGAACCCGCTGTTCCAGTCGCACATGTGGGACGGCTCGGCGGTGCCGATCGACGAGAACCTCGAGATCGCCAAGGAGCTGCTGAAGCTCTCGGCCGAGGCCAAGATCATCCTGGAGATCGAGATCGGCGTGGTCGGCGGTGAAGAGGACGGCGTCGAGGCCGAGATCAACGACAAGCTCTACACCACGCCCGAGGACTTCGAGAAGACCATCGACGCCCTGGGCGTCGGCGAGCACGGCAAGTACCTGCTGGCGGCGACGTTCGGCAACGTGCACGGTGTCTACAAGCCCGGCAATGTCAAGCTGCGCCCCGACGTGCTGGACCAGGGCCAGAAGGTGGCCGTGGCCAAGCTGGGGCTGGCCGAGGGCTCCAAGCCGTTCGACTTCGTGTTCCACGGTGGCTCCGGTTCGCTGAAGTCCGAGATCGAGGACTCGCTGAAGTTCGGTGTGGTGAAGATGAACGTCGACACCGACACCCAGTACGCCTTCACCCGCCCGTTGGCCGCGCACATGTTCACCAACTACGACGGTGTGCTCAAGATCGACGGCGAGGTGGGCAACAAGAAGGTCTACGACCCGCGCAGCTACCTGAAGAAGGCCGAAGCGGCGATGAGCGAGCGCGTCGTCGAGGCCTGCAACGACCTGCACAGCGCCGGTAAGAGCGTCACGGCCTAGAGGGATTTGTGGAGTCTTACCGGCGGTCAGCGCCGTGTTCTGTTTCAGGACATCGCTGACACATGTATGTCTCGGGACATCGCTGACACCTGAGTAGGGCCTGCGACCAGGATGGTTCATGGCCCAGAAGGTGACGGCAATGGACGTGCGTATGGCGGCAGCGCTGGCCGGGCAGATCGATAACGTGGCGGAGTTCTGCCGCCGGGAGAACATCACTAGAGAGACCTTCTACAAGTGGCGGCGGCGGTTCCTCGAGCACGGCCTGGCTGGGCTTGAGGAACGCTCACGCCGGCCGATGTCGCATCCAGGGCAGACCAGCGCCGCGGTCGAAGAGGTGGTGCTGCGCCGACGCCAGCATCTGATCAGCTCGGGGTTAGATCACGGCCCGGAAGCGATCGTATGGTCGCTGCGCGACGACAGCGATATCCCCCTCGCCGCGCTGCCCTCTCGATCAACGGTGTGGCGGATCTTGACCCGCCACGGCGTGATCACGCCACAGCCACAGAAACGACCGAAATCGGCGACCATCAGGTTCTGCTTCTCCCGACCCAACGAGTGCTGGCAATCAGACTGGACACAATGGCAGCTCGCCGACGGCACCCGGGTGGCCGTCGCTGGCACCCTTGACGATCACTCCCGCTACCTGACCGGTCTGGCCGCCGGGGTCGGCGACGGCAGCGCTGAGCTGGTCTGGGCGGTCATGCTCGCCGGTATCACCGAGTGCGGAATACCTGCGATGTCGTTGACCGACAACGGAACTGTGTACACCGGCCGCCTGCGCGGCTATGAAGCAGCGTTCGAAATCAACCTACGTTCGGTGGGCACGCGCACCATCAATTCCGCCCCGTATCACCCCCAGACCTGCGGCAAAATCGAACGATTCTGGCAGACCCTGAAGAAATGGCTGCGCGCCCAACCAGCCCCGGCCACCCTCGCCGAGCTCAACACCCTGCTGAGCTCCTACCGGCAGTTCTACAACCACCACCGCGCCCACCGGGCGCACCGCGGAACCACTCCCGCGGCGATCTTCACCGCCACCGAAGCCGCGCGCCCAGCACCGCGGCCGCTACCAGGACCGGTGTTCGTCACCCGCCACACCGTCAGCGCCGCTTCTGGGCAAGTGTTCGTGCCGCCCTACAAAGTCAACGTCGGACGCCGCTGGGCCGGGCACCTCTGCGACAGCATCCGCGACGGCAACCACATCGCCATTTTCAGCGGCAACCACCTCATCCGCGAACTCGAGGCCGACCCCAACCGCCGCTATCAACCCATCCAAACCGGCACCCGCACCTACCGCACACGCGAACCAATCAAGGCACACTGAGTGTCAGCGATGTCCCGAGACAAAAGTGTCAGCGATGTCCCGAGTCACCACACGGCGGTCAGCGCCGGTGAGACTCCGCTAATCGCAGGAGTTACTGGGGGGCCTGGCAGATCTTCCAGGTGTTGTCGCGGAACTCCAGGTCGAAGCTGCGCGTCGAGCGGGTGGCCGGGTCGAACGCCATGAACGAGGTGACGTTGGCTTCGGCGTGATCGCCGTTGACCACCACCTGATCGACGCTGGCGACCACCGGGTACTGCTTGGCGGCCGACACCTTGGCATGGGTGTCCTGCCACTGCCGGTCGTCGTACTTGATGTAGCTGTCGGCAGTCGCGCCGCAGGTCACACTGCGCAGCTTGGCCAGATCGCCGTTCTGGATCGCGGTGTCGAAGCTCTGGATGGTCTCGCGGACCTGGTCCTCCTGCGAGGCGGCCGAGTCCTCGCCCCGGGTCAGCAGCACCGTGGTGAGGATGGCGACGGCGGCCAGCGCGGCGATCACCAGGACCACGGCGATGACCCAGCCCCAGCTGCGCTTGCGGCCCGGGACCTTGGGTGCGTCGGTGCGCGGCGGGATGGTCTGCGGCCTGGCCGGGCGGGGCCCCGCCCCGGGTCCGGCGAACGCCGGATCGACCTGGGGGGCGAAGACCTCGGTCGCCGGCTCGTCGGCGGTCCGGCCGATGATCTGGGTGGATCCGGCGTCCATGCCCGAGGGGGCGGTGTAGCGGCGCTCGCCCGGTGTGATGGCCGGCTCGGTCTGCTGGTTGGCCTGGTCAGGGGCAGCGAACACCTCGGTGGCCGGGTCGTCGTGCGTCCGGCCGGCCTCGGCGTCGGTCCTGGAGGGTTCCTGGTCCGGCCCTGAGGGGTCTGACATGGATCTGCGGTCCTCCCGTGCTGCCTGCATGACTGTGGTTCGAGACTAGTGCCACCGGCGCATGCCCTCTGCCACCCGCACGGCACAATAGTCGCCATGACGCGCATGGGTGATCTTCTGGGTCCCGAACCGGTGTTCCTGCCCGCTGACATCGAGGCCGAAGGCGATCTGGCCGCCGGGGAGAACCCGGCGATCGTGGCCGCGGCGCATCCGTCGGCGTCGGTGGCCTGGGCGGCGCTGGCCGAGGCGGCCCTGGACGAGGACAAGGCCATCACGGCGTACGCGTACGCCCGCACCGGCTATCACCGCGGTCTCGACCAGCTGCGCCGCAATGGCTGGAAGGGTTTCGGGCCGGTGCCGTTCTCGCACGAGCCGAACCGGGGTTTCCTGCGGTGTGTGGCCGCGCTGGCGCGGGCGGCCGAAGCGATCGGCGAGACGCCCGAGTACGCCCGCTGCCTCGACCTGCTCGACGACTGCGATCCGGCGGCACGTGGGCAGCTCGGCCTGGGCTAGCCACGGTCGACGAGCCCGTGGGGCACCCCAGCGGAGAGAGGGCCGGGCTCGAGTATCTAGTGGCTGTGGGATCCGGTGTCGGGTTCCGGTGGGCCCGAGCAGTCGTCGGTGCAGCCCGGCGGCTCCACCTGGACGGTGGCGTGGGCCAGACCGCGGGCGGCCAGTACCGCCCGGGCATCACCCAGGACGCGCGCTGAATCGTCGGTGCTGGTCAGGTGCGCGGTGGCCATGTCCTTGCCCGGCACCAGGGTCCACACGTGCAGGTCGTGCACCTCGGTGACCCCGGGGACGTCGCGCAGGGCCCGCCGCAACTCGTCGACGTCGATGTGGGTGGGGGAGCTCTCCGAGAGGATGCGCAGGGCTGCGCGGGCCAGGGCCACCGCCCGGGGGAGCACCCACAGGGCGACGAACACGGCCACCACCACATCGGCATAGGGCCAGCCGGTGGTGACGGTGACGATGCCTGCGATGAGCACCCCGATGCTGCCCACGGTGTCGGCCACCACCTCCATGTAGGCGCCCTTGACGGCCAGGCTCTTCTCGGAGTCGCCGCGCAGCAGGAGCACCACCACGACATTGGCGATCAGCCCGGCCAGTGCCACCACGATCAGCGGGACGCCCGGCACCTCGGGCGCACCGCCCAGCCGTTCGAACGCTTCGTAGAGGATGAAGGCCGCAACGCCCATCAGCAGCACGGCGTTGGCCACGGCGGTGAACACCTCGGCGCGGTGCCAGCCGTAGGTGCGCGCCGGCGACGCTGAACCTCGGCGCGCCAGGAGCACCGCGGTGAGCCCCATGAACATCGCCACCAGATCGGTCAGCATGTGGCCGGCGTCCGCCAGCAGGGCGATCGAGTTGATCGTCAGCGCCGTGACCAGCTCGATGACGAAGAAGGTGGTGAGAATCCCGGCGGCGATGAGCATGCGGCTCACCCGCGTGTCGCCGCCATGGCTGTGATCGTGACCGGCACCCATGCCCAGCAATATATGCGCATTTCCGCATATGTCGCAAGGCGCGGGTAACCAGCCTGTTGCGCGGCCCGCTTGCATACATTCAGAAATGTATCCTGGAGAAGTGATCCGACAGACGACGCGGCGGCGCAGCCAGGAGGAGCGCAGCGCGGAGACGCGGACCCGTCTGCTCGACGCCACCATCGAATGCCTGCTGCGCTACGGCTACGCTGGCACCACCACGCCGCGGGTCGCCGAACTGGCAGGTGTCACCCGCGGGGCGCAGGTGCACCACTTCGGGTCGAAGGACGACCTGATGCTGGCCGCGCTGCAGCACCTGACGGCCAAGCGAATCTCGGCCGAGGTGGCCCGCTTCTCGCTGGACTTCGCCGGCGGCGGCGACCTGATCGACGCGATCCTGGAGCTGCTCTGGGACATTCACAGCGCGCCCATCTTCATCCCGATCGTGGAGCTGTGGGTGGCCGGCCGCACCGATTCCGCCCTGGGGCAGGAGGTGGCGAAGTTCGAGTCGGTGGCCAACACCACGCTGATCTCGGTCATCGCCGAGTTCGCGCCCGAGGGCATTCACCGGTCGATGGCCGACTTCGTCTACACCGCGATGGACGCGCTGCGTGGAATCCTGATCTCGAGCTTCGTCGACGCCGACCCCACCCGCGCGCGGCGGCGCTGGGACCGTGCCAGCGCGAACCTGCGGCGCATCGTGGACCCCGAGGTCGCCGAGTGGGCACTGGCCCAGAGCGCCAACTGAGCCGTCGAGTAGACGCACTTACATACAGGGCTGTATGTTATTTGCAGCTTCGGGCGGTGCGCCGGGGTGGCATCGGGTAGGGCGGCACGGTAGAGGGGGTCGTGCGAGCCCGACGAGGGGTCTGATGCGGCCCTGGCGCACCACCGGAGCCGCTACAGCCAGGCCGACCAGAACCGGGTCAGCTGACCACCGACGGACGACAGGTACGCCGGCACCCCGGACAACTCGTAGAGCCAGTAGACGCCGCCGAAAAACCACTGATTGAGCTGCGGAGCAATCAGCAGGAGCAGCAGGATCATGAAGCCCCACGGTTTGAACCGGTCCAGCGCGCGCTGGGTGTCGTAGCTCAGGTGCGGCTCCAGTGCTCCGTAGCCGTCCAGCCCCGGGATCGGTAACAGGTTGAGCAGCAACGCCGTCACCTGCAGGAAGCCCAGGAACGCCACACCGGCCCAGAACACCCCGTGTGCGGCGTCGTAGAACAGTCGGGCGCAGGTCAGCAGCAGCACCGCCAGCACCAGGTTGGCCAACGGCCCGGCCAGACTGACCACGGTGCGCTGACGTGGGGTCATCCGCGCGGTCTGGACGTAGACCGCCCCGCCCGGCAGGCCGATCCCGCCGAGCGCGATGAACAGCAGCGGCAGGCCCAGCGACAGCAGGGGGCTCGAGTACTTCAGCGGATTGAGGGTCAGGTAGCCGCGCACCGCGACGTCGTGGTCGCCGTAGCGCCAGGCGGTGTATGCGTGCCCGAATTCGTGCAGGCACAGCGACAACACCCAGCCTGCGATGACGAACACGAAGACCCCGGCGTAGGCCAGCACGGTGACCGATTCGGCGGCAAGCCAGGCCAGCACCCCGCCGAGAACCGTCAACGCGACGATCACGAGGAACACCGGGCTGGGCCGGACCGACTGCCCCAGGGGACGAAGACTCACGTTTCGACGTTACCGGCGGCTCACACCGTGACCCTCAACCAGCCTTCGATGTGCCGGTAGAACGTCGAGCGGCGCACCGGTCGGGGGGCCGCCACGCCGTCACGCACCACCACCGCAGCCGGCGTACCCAGCTGGGCCGCGCGGCGGCTCTGTTGCAAAGATTGGCGGCAGTCAGAGGTAGGCTGTCGCTCTGCGCCGATCAGGCGGCTGCTGCGAAATGGTGGTTGAGCATGCCCATGGCCTCCGTCAGCGCCGAGGGCCCAATGCCAA
>NZ_JBQQCF010000080.1:0-12475 GCF_052245755.1 Mycobacterium sp. 4D054 | reverse complement strand
TTCCTTTGCTCGAGTGACTTTGACGGGTCTCTCGAAGAATCACGCGATGACCTTCAATCATTCGGCAACGACACGCCGGTACCGCTGATCAGGTCCGACTCGTACACCACTCTGCTGGACGCAACCATAGGGGTGGGTCCGTGGGGGTTACAACACACAGAAGGATCTCCTTTCCGATGACCAATTCCCTCGACGCGCTGAAGTACGCGGCAGCGCTTCTCACGCAACGGGCGAACTGGACGACCGACTCAATCAGCGGCACTGATTGCACCGGCGACCATGAGCCTGAGTTAGACGCGATTGACGAGACGGTCCGCGAGATCTGCGCACTCGCCGCGCAGTTTGGCGACCCGCGCCGGTACAGCGATGGCCGGCTGGTGAAGTCCGCCCGCGAGATCGAGCCCGGTGTCGTCACCGAGCACGTCTGGCACCCGGACCCGGCCGCGGAGAAGCCGTCGTCCTGGCGCGGAACACTTCGGCATGACCCCGGCGAGCCGTGTCCCGGAATCTACGAGGTATCGCTGACGCCGGTGACGCAAGAGATCCACGTCTGCACGGTGAGGTCGATATGAGCGTGCAGAGTCTGTTCGACGCCGTCGGCCTCGCACCCTCGTTACCCGGCGCCAAGTGCCGAGGGAGGCATTCACTCTTCGACGACGCTGCCACTGGCGAGCACCCCGACGTGGTGGTGCGGCGGCATGCAGAGGCGATCGTCCTGTGTGCCCGCTGCCCGGCCCTGGACCGCTGCGTCGACTGGTACGAGTCGCTACCGCGAAGCCAGCGGCCCTTCGGCGTCGTGGCCGGCATCGTGAACCGACCGAAGGCGGTAGGACGTCCGAGGAAGTCGGCATGAGCGGCGAATACGACGACGAGATGGAGCATGTCCTTGCCGAGGTAACCCGGGCGCGTCAGGACTACGACCCCGAGGGGGATGGCCCACCGCCGCAGCCGCTGTGCCGGCAGTGTGTGCGTGACCTGCCCGCCGATGACACTGGGCTGTGCGCGTTCTGCAAGGTGGTGAGCGAGTGATCGGCGTCGTCGCGACCCCCCGGTCGATAATCCTGAGGCCGGCCGTCGATTTCCTGACCCGCCCCCTGGTCAGGCTTTTTTATGTACGGCGGAAAAATTCTGAGCGGGAGGCCCTGGCGAGGATCCAGGCGGGTGACCGGAGTGTCTAGTCGCAAAGCCAACACCACTGCACGCGGATTAGGTTGGCGACACCAACAGGAGGTGGCCCGCCTGATGCGGAAGCACATCGAGGGGTCCCTCTGCTACTGGTGCGGTCTCCCGATGTTCAAGGAAAAGCCCCGCAACTGGGACCGCAAGACATTGGCCGGCGACCACAGCGTGCCGCGCGTGGCCGGCGGAAAGCTGTGTGATCGCCTGCTGCATTCGACCTGCAATGGGCAGCGCGGCGACGGCCAGTTGGACAGCCAGCGACCCGTGCTCACCAGCACACACCCGCGCGATTGGAGGGCGAAAGATGCTGCTGCCGAACAGCTCTCAGCCGAGAACCTCGCGATGGACTGGTGAACGCATGAAGACGACGACCGACCTGCTGCTGGTGCGCTGGCGAGCCGCACAGCTGCTCCTGGCGATCTCCGACGGCGACGTCGCGCAGGTGAAGGCTCTGAATCAGGCTCGGCGGATCGAGGGTATCTCGAACGCCGATACCCGCGACGAGCTCGACCTTTTGCGCGACCAGTTCGCGCGACGGCCGCGGTATCGCCTGGTCGACGAGATCAACCGGGTGTGGCTCCAGCTGAGGGCACGATCGTGATCGAGCGGGTCAATGGCGTGCTCCTGGAGCCCGACGACGCCCGGTATCTGCTCGACGCTCTCGATGCTCTGCTGACCGACCGCCGGCCTTCCCCGCGGTTGGCCGACTTCATTGCCCGTTTGCGCAAAACGTCAGTGAAAGCTGACGTTTCGGTCCCGAAGACTGACGTAGACGTCAGAGAAGTTGGAAATGAGGAAGATTCGCCTCATGATCGGCCCTATGACCTCGTTACGACCGGCGAAGCGGCAGCGATCCTCAGGCTCACGCCTGGCGGTGTCCGCGACCTTGCGCGCCGGGGGTCGATACCGGCTTATCGTGCCGGCGGTCGGTGGGTATATCCGGCGAGAAGCGTTGTCGCCCTTGCTGAGAAACGGGCAGCCAAGCGGAGCTGAGAATGCCTGCTGATCTGCGCACCATCCGCGGCGTCGAGCTGGTCAAAGTCGGCACCTGGCAGCCGGGCGGCACCGTCGGTGACTGGACCGTCACCGCTGAGCACCTGTCCGCGGCGATCGAGGCGCACCGTGCCGGGGTGCTGCGCAAGCCCGTGGTCAAGATCGGGCACGACGACCCCCGGTTCGACGGCGGGCCCGCACTCGGCTACGTCGATGGGTTGCGTCTGGCCGACGGCGGTTCGACGCTGGTCGGTGATCTGGTCAACGTGCCGGGCCCGGTGGCCAAGCTGCTGCCGCACGCCTATCCCGATCGCAGCATCGAGGCGCTGATCGACTTCACCGACCAGGACGGCAGGACGTGGCCGCTGGTGCTGAACGGGCTGGCGCTACTCGGCGCAGCTGATCCGGCTGTCGAGACACTGCGTTCTCTCCAGGACGTCGGCGCGCTCTATGGCATCGACGTGGCGGCCAGGCGCATCGTGCTGGCCACCAACCACGGTGCCGGTGGCCGTCGTCGCGCTGTCGCCGTTGCGGCGGCGCGCCGGCGTCGTACTCATCGACTCACCACGGAAAGGACACCCTCGTGAGCACCACCCTGACCAACCCGTCCGTCTATGACCCGGGCGCCAACATCACCGCCGAAGCCACGGCCACCGTGACCGCACGCAGATTCCTGGCCATCAGTGGCAACCGGGCTTCCGGCGGCAACCTCTCAGTCGCGCCGGCCACGGCCGCGGGCCGGACGTGCGGCGTGGCGGGCAACGACGCCGCCAGCGGCGGCCTGGTGACCGTGGTGCGTGGCAACAGTCGAGTCGTGAAGGTGACCGTCGACGGCGCAATCACGGCCTTCGCCGAGGTCGAGGTCGGCACCGCCGGCAAGGCCAAAGCCAAGGCCAGCGGCGTCGCCGTCGGCTATGCCGTCACCGGTGCTGCAGATGGTGCCGATGCCGAAATCTCCCTCTACTGAACAGGATTGAACTATGCCGAACGCATTGATCCCTGAACTCACCGGGCGGCGGCTGACCGTCGACACCGCGCTCAAGCAGCCCACCACGATCCGTGCGCGGATCGCTCAGCTCGCCGACGAGCAGATCCTGCTGCCCAAGTTCTTCCGCACCCTCGGCGCCAAGGTCGAAGGTGGCGGCATGCTGTTTTCGGTCATCCAGGCATCGGACTTCTTCACCTCTGACGTCGAAAAGCGCAGTGCAAGAGCGGAATACAAGGTGGTCGAGGGCGTCGACCCCGAGCCCAAGCTCGCGCTTGTCGAGGACTGGGGCGGCAAGTTTCAGATCGGCGTCGAGGAAATCACCCGCAACGACGTCAACTACCTCGACCAGCAGACGACGCAGCTGGCCAACACGATCACGCGCAAGCTCGACGTACGCGCCATGGCAGAGCTCAACGCCGCGGTCACCGGCGCCAATGTGGTGCCCGGCCATGACTGGTCCATCTTGGTGACTATCGGCAGCGAGGCTGAACTGACGCCGTCCGGCGAGCTGCCCACCGCCGACCTCTCGGCAGCCCAGCTCGCCAGCGACCTGCAGGAGCTCGGCGTCAAGCACGACCTGCTGGTAGTTCATCCCAACGAGGCTCACGCTCTGAGGACTGCGTACGCCGATCGGCTCGACGCGATGCTCAAATCGGCGGGCGTGGAACTGTTCGCCAATCCACGTGTCACCGCCGGAACCGCCTGGACTGTCGAAAAAGGCATGGTCGGCACCGTCGGCTTCGAGTTCCCACTCACTGTCGACGTCTGGGAAGACAAAGCCACCCGGTCCTGGTGGGTCCAGGCTTACGTCGTGCCCGCCTTCGGCGTCGATCGGCCGTTCGCCGCTAAGAAGCTGACCGGCTTGGCCGGCTGACCCGAGGAGACACACATGGCACTCACCTTCACTGACGAGCAGGCCGCCGCACTGCTCGACGCACTCGGCCTGCCCGCCGACACCACCGACCTTGAGCTGGTCGTCGACACCGCCGCCGACCTCGCCGCGCAGGTGGCAGACCTCGACCCGGCCAAGCCCTCCACGGTCGCCGCAGCGGCCAAGCGCGCCGGCCTGGAGGTCATCGACAGCGACACGCTTGCGGCACTGCGCACCGACGCCACCGAGGGCCGACAGATCAAGGCGGCCGCCGAGCGGCAGAAGGTCGAGGACGCCGTGGCCGCCGCGGTGAATAAGGGCAAGATCACCCCCGCTCGCCGCAAGCACTGGATCAACCTCATCACCGCCGACCCCGGCATGGCCGAAGTGCTGGCCAGCGTGCCCGACGAAACCGCCGTGCCGATGACCGAGATCGGCCACGGCGTCGGCAATGAGGACGGATCGCTGCCGAGCAAGCAGGGATGGTTCTACTGAAGGTAATCCGTTGCGCCGCAACGGGCTGCCGTGTCTCCAAATGCTGTCGTGCTGCAACGGGTTTGCCGGCCCCCTGTGAAAAAATCGAGGGAGGGGGTAGCGACTCACTTGACCAAGCTCAGGACATTTACACAATAGGTGCCGGGCACCTATGGAAGCCTGATCCGAGTCAGGGTCAGACCGGGTTTGGCTCGCTCAGGAACTCGGAGAACATCGAGTCTGCGGACGTGCGGAAGTAGTGGCCATGGGTCTTCATTACAGTCTCGATGCTGTCTGCGCCGATGAGCACGACCTCGAACCGGTCAAGAGTTCCCCGATACTGGCGCTCCATCGCGTCATACGCCGCGATCGCCGCTTCGCGGTCGTCGCATTCTTCCTGGTAGACGAGCTGGTTCGAATCGAAGCTGTACACCAGAAGGAAGTACACAACGTCATCCTTGCTCATCGTTGCCCACCTCCAGTTGGTGCATATCCACAAGATACCCATACTTCAGCGCTGATTATGCGTTGTAGTAGCCGCTTTCTATCACAGTTCGCCGCGCCGTGTTGAACCGCTTTGTCAACTCGTAGGAGATCGGGATGCCGTACTCGCGGCGGTAGATGACTTCGCCGGCGGCGCTGAAGTACTTGATCATCTCCGCGGGACCTTCGCTGTCCTTGAGGTTGACGCCTCGGTGGGCTAGGCGCGCATCAGCAGACTCAGCAGCGTCGGCCCACTGTTGCTGGCCGCGTGTCCGTAGCTGGACCTCGATAGCCCGCCCGTCGCGGACGATGACGAAGTGAACCGCGCGGTACCCGATCGGCTTGGGTTCCGCGATGTAATCCCGCGGAGGCCTCTTGAAGTGCGCTTTCCAGTTACGTTCGATCCGTCGCCGGACGCGTTCGAGTTCAGGGCCGTCCTTGAGAATGGCGCGGACTCCGCCGATATCCTCCAGCCTCGCAAGGGCGGTTCGTCCTGTAGGCGAACCTACGGTTCGATGCAGCTTGCGGACGATGCGCGGCACTCGCTTCAGTCGCTGGCTGATTACTTCGTCGGCGCTCTCCGTTCGAACCATGCTGGTCAGCCCATAGCGGACCTTGGCCATCGGGTACGCATGCTGTGCGCGGAACCAGGAAATGACCTCGATGGCGTGGTCTATCTCATCAAGTCCCACTGATAGACCTTCGTACCGAACTTTCCGGATGAGCTCGCCGCACTTGTTGATCTCGGACTTGCTCGGATTCAAGGACGAGTTACCCGACAGGGTCATGCAGCTGACCATACTTTCTGGTACCGACCGCGCGATGATGGAGCAAGATGAAACGGCCCCGACCGCGTGCGTGGGCAGCCGGGGCCGTTGTCGGGCGCACTGGTCAGTCGGGGTTCGAGATCGAGGCCGCCATCATCGCTGCCCGAACCTCGTCGTCCTCCACGGCCGTGTACCGCTGCGTGGTGGCCACCGAGGAGTGCCCGAGGAGCATCTGCACCGCCCGTAGGTTGCGGGTGCCACGGTACGCGCGGGTCGCCGCGCGGTGGCGCAGCGTGTGCATAGTCAGCCCGTCCGGTAGCACGTCGGCGACCAGGCGGCCGACGTACTGCGCGCTCAGATGGCCGCCGAACCCGTCAGGGAACAGCCACCCGCTCGGCGACGCCCCGGGGGTGTGGCCCTCTGCGCCGAGGCGGATCAGATCCGCGAGCCCCTGACTGAGCGGTACGACGCGCTTCTTGTTGCCCTTCCCATGCACGATCAGCTGCGCCCCGGCCACGCCGTTGATCAGGTCGCGGGTATGTACCTGTGCAACCTCAGCGCGACGCAGGCCGACCTCACCGGCCAGGCGCAGCATCAGGGTTACCCGCAGGTCTGCGGCGGCCAGGGCGGTACGCCAGGCGTAATCGTCGGCGGGGCGGGGCGTCGCGACACCGACCGGCATCGTGGGCAGATCGGCGGCTGGGTTGCTCAGGATGCGGCCGAACTTGTAGGCCCACTCGAAGAACCCGCGCACCGCGGCGCGGTGGCTGCGCCGCGTCTCGGCCTTCCAATCGGGATAGCAGGCGAACCACGTCACCAGATCGTCCTCGGTGACGGCGTTCGGATGACCGCCGACCTCACGCGCGACAAGGCGCAACTGGTCCTCTCGCAGTCGGATAGTCAGCGGCGAGCGTCCGACTGCGCGCATCCAAGTGCTGTATTCGTCGATCAGCAGCTCCCAGGTGATCGGCGTCGCTGGCAGCCGGCCGCGCTGCGCGCCGCTCACTGCAGAGCCTCGATCTCATCGGCGGCCTCGATGAGCGCCGCCGCGAGCTGCCGCGCGGTCACGGCGTCGATGTCCTCGAAATCGGCGGTAATCGTGCGGGTGATCATCCCGTCAGTTCCCTGGAGGCCGCTGATGATGACCTCGATGTCGCCAACCTTGCGGGTCGTGCCTGCGAAGTACCGGAACCACCTGCCGTCGCCGTCGTGTTCCCACGGGTAATGGTGAGCCGTCCTCGGGCGGCGGCACGACGTCCGCGTAGAGGGCTGCGGCGGCGTTCTGGGTGAGGTACGCGCGGGCAGCGAACAGGAGCGCTCTTGCATGGTGGTCTGGCGACGGGGGTCCGTCGAGAGTTGGCGGGATTTCTGGGTGGCTTTCCCAGTTCGCAAGGTAGGCCGCTTGCTCGGCCGTGAGCGCGTCGGCGAGGTCTCGCCACGTCTGGGCATTGTCATCGTTCATGACGGTCACTGTGCACCGCCGCGGGCGTGCTTGGGGTCGACTGCGGCCGCAACGCGTGTCAGATGTGGGCCGACGTTGCGGACCCAACCCCGAACCGCGTCCTGACATGGCTGGCCAGCGTCGGCGCCGCAGAGCGGACAGTCAACGGAGAGCGCCGTCGGCACCGCGTCGGGTGTGGTGTCGTCGAGCGACGCTCGGCGGTGAGTGGTGTTCATGGCAAACCTCTCATATCGCGAGTCGCGACGCCGAGGCGGCCGATCAATCTGGCATGTATGTGGCATGCCGTCCGGATTCTGACCTAAAACTGCTGGTCAGAGTGGTGCGCGATACTGGGATTGAACCAGTGACCTCTTCCGTGTCAGGGAAGCGCTCTCCCGCTGAGCTAATCGCGCCGGGAACACCTTTGGAGGTGGAGACGGGAATCGAACCCGTGTGCACGGCTTTGCAGGCCGTTGCCTCACCACTCGGCCACTCCACCGCTGGGGTTGATGCCTGCACCCTCGAGCGGATGACGGGATTCGAACCCGCGACCCTCACCTTGGCAAGGTGATGCGCTACCAACTGCGCTACATCCGCGTGCCACGTGCGAGATCGTCGCCCGTCGCGATGCAGAACGATAGTCCAGGCAGCTAGGCAGACACAAATCCCTTGCTCGCGCGGCGCGCCGCGGCTCAGAACAGCTGGTAGGCCTGGCGGGATATCGCGAAGCCGCGGCCGTGGGAGTTGGAGCAGCGGATGCCCGAGGGTTCGCTCTCACAGCTCAATCCGCCGCCGACCCGTAACTGGCCGTAGTCCAGGGCCGGGCCGCTGCCCAGTGCGGTGTCGCCGGCGCACACGAATCGGGCGGGGCCGGTGGGTCCCAGGTAGATGCCCTGTCCGTAGTCGGTGAAGTCCGGGCAGTCGGCCGGCCGCGGGGGAGGCGTCCAGTCACGGGCCGCGATGTCGCAGCGCACCGAGTCCTCGGCGAGGATGCAGCCGATGTTGCCGCTCGGCGAGGTGAAGCCGACGACGTCGGCTCCGGCGGCAGAGCAGAGCGTCAGGGCGGCCGAAATCACGACAGTGGCGGCGAGCGCCCAACGCTTCATACGGCGACATTAGCGGCGCCATGCCCTGCGCCGCGCCCCGATAACGGCGATTGCCTGCCAGCGGATTCTTGGGGGACGAGTGCCGCGTGCTAGTCTTCTGCCTCGTTCGCATCGCCGAATATCCGGTCTCGTAGCTCAGTGGGAGAGCGTCCGCCTCACACGCGGAAGGTCGCTGGTTCGAACCCAGCCGGGACCACCAGCAAACAGCTCAGGGGTATGTCCCGATAATCGCTCATCCGTGTCCCCGCGGTTCGCCGGTGGACATGCTGGTCGCCGCCGGAGGGGCGGCTTGACTGCCGGCGATCAGCTTCGCAGAGCAGACGGTCGCGGCGACGGTCGACGGTGATCACCTTTTCTGTCCCCCGGGATCATTGCCGGATAAGCAGCCATCTGACCCACCGACTGCACTGGCGCCCGACGGTCTGCTTGCCCGCCGCCCCAGCACGGTCCCATCCCGGCGAAAGCCATAGGCGGCGGCCCCCGCCACTCCGCCTCGGGATGCGCTGTCGGACACAGCGCCGTCCGACCTCGTCGCAATCGCGGCAGAAACCGCAGCCGATGTTGATGGGCGGACACTCCCGATCGCCTGCGCGTACCTGGCGAGACCGTGGCCACCGCGCTGCCGACCTCGGCGACGATGCCAACGTCTCGTGACCGACGACCATGCCTCGGTGGCGGTGATCTTGACGAGTACTTCGGTCGGGTGCTCGATCTTGGTGTCCGGAACTCCTTGACAACGACCCCACCTGGTCCGTCGTACATAACTGCCCTCATGGCGACCCCGTCTGCCTGGGACCGTCTGTGCCGCTTCTCCTTTCGAATCGTCGTCATTGGTCCAGCCGACGTGGTGCATATCGCTGCCATTATCACGCGGCGTTCGACGTAGCTCCCACTCGGGAATGACGGCGGGAAGTTACCGACTCGCGTCTTCGTGCCCAAAGGTCCAATGCCGCTGCGCTTTTTGGCCACAGCAGGGTGGTTTTGCCACATCGTTGCCGGGTATGCGGCGCCGGACATCAACCCCGCTAGGAGGCGCTATGAAAGCAATGAGTTATCGCGATCCCTGCAAAGTTCGTATTGAGGAAAAAGAGATCCCGGCGATCGAGCACCCCAACGATGCGATCGTTCGGGTGGAATTGGCGGCGATCTGTGGTTCGGATCTGCACCTCTATCACGGCTTGATGCCCGACACCCGGATCGGGCACACCTTCGGACACGAGTTCATCGGAGTGGTGGAGAAAGTCGGCCCCACTGTAGAGAACATCCAGCCCGGTGATCGGGTGATGGTGCCGTTCAACATCTACTGCGGCTCATGCTACTTCTGTGCCAGAGGCCTCTACTCCAATTGTCACAACGTGAAACCCCAACGCCACTGCGGTGGGTGGCATCTACGGCTACTCGCATACGTGCGGTGGGTACGACGGCGCTCAGGCCGAGTACGTGCGGGTGCCCTTCGCCGACGTCGGTCCATCGGTGATCCCCGACTGGATGGAAAGTGAAGACGCATTGCTGTGCACCGATGCCCTTTCGACGGGATACTTCGGCGCTCAGCTCGGGGACATCGCCGAGGGAGACACCGTCATCGTGTTCGGCGCCGGGCCGGTCGGTCTGTATGCAGCGAAAAGTTCCTGGTTGATGGGGGCCGGCCGCGTCATCGTCATCGACCATCAGGAGTACCGCTTGCAGAAGGCCCGGGAGTTCGCGGATGCCGAGACCTACAACTTCGGTGAGTACGGCGACATCGTGCTGGAGATGAAGAAAGTCACCGACTTCCTGGGCGCCGACGTCGCGATCGACGCGGTCGGTGCGGAGGCGGACGGAAACCTCATGCAGCACGTGACGACGGCGAAGTTCAAAATGCAGGGCGGCTCTCCAGTGGCTCTCAACTGGGCGATCGACTCGGTGCGCAAAGGCGGAACCGTTTCGGTGGTCGGCGCCTACGGGCCGATGTTCAGCGCGGTGAAGTTCGGCGATGCCATGAACAAGGGCCTCACGATCAACGCCAACCAGTGCCCGGTGAAGCGGCAGTGGCCGCGGTTGTGGTCGCATATCGAGAATGGCTACATCAAGCCGAATGACATTGTCACGCACCGCATCCCACTCGAGCATATTGCCGAGGGCTACCACATCTTCTCTTCCAAGCTCGACAACATCATCAAGCCGGTCGTCGTCGTCAACCACAACTGATGGACCCAAGGAGAACTGTCATGACCCAGACTTCGCAGCGCGTGCCCGCCTACACGGCCGACCATCCGCCGGTACCGGACAGCGAGGCTCTTCGAGCGCGTATCCACGGATGGGGCGCGGATCTCAACAAGGAGGATCGACCGTCCGTCCCCAAACTGAAGTTCCTTGAGACCGGGGCGCATTGGGACTTCCCCGAGCGGCAGCCCGAGAAGTGGCCGCGTGAAAGGTCCGTCGAACATCGATTCCTGACTCCGGTGTTCGGTACCGCGCAGCCACCCAGCGGTTTGTCGGGGACCATGCGGAAGTTCGCTTACAAGTTCAGTGAAGGCCGCGCCGCCCATTGGATGATCTTGCTCTACGCCGACCGAGTGGATGCCCTCGAGCACCACCTTCGCTCGCTGGTCACCTTGCGGCCCGACAACCCGATCACCGAGTCGGGCGTGAAAGCCGAATTCAGTCACAACGGGCTTCGGTCGCGGTTCGGCCGCAAGCGGGTCGATGTGAAACACATGTGGATCGACCCGGTCATCGTCGCCGGTCCGTGGATCCTGTCCATCTATCTGGTGCGAAGGGTTCTCAGGCGCCGTAAGTAACGATGGGCTCACGCCGACGATCCCCTGCCGCTTCTGCCGGCAGTCGCACTTGCCGGGGGGATGGCGCTGTTCTATCTCGGTGATGTCGCTTACTGGTGGCGCGATTATCGACAGATCCCGGTCGACCGGACCGCCACCGGGTGTGCCGCCGCGGCGACCTTGCCGGTTCTGTTGACATCCTTGCGATCGCAGCGCTCGGTGTGCTCACCGGCATCGGATGGGTCTGGCTGGCCGGGGAACTATGGCGATGACCGCGCATCGGCCCCGGCGTCGCGGGGCAGGTTCGTTGACACAACACGGCGGTGCGTGGGGCGCAAAAGTCGGTTGAGCGTCGACCGACAACGAAAGAGCAAGTGACGCAATGCATGACGTCGACAGGAGGATGATGGCACACAAACGACGCCTTTCGGGGCGCACGATCGCGGTGCTGGCCGCCGACGGGTTCGAGAAGGTCGAACTGGTGGTTCCGTTACGTGCGCTGCAGCTTTCGGGCGCGAAGGTGGACATCGTGTCACTGCGCGAGGGCCGAATTCGCGGGGTGAACCTGCACATGCCCGCCAGCCGCGTCGGCGTGGACAAGGTGGTCACCGACGCCGACCCCGACGACTACGACGGACTGCTGCTTCCCGGCGGCTTCATCAACCCCGATCTACTGCGGCAGTCGGCGGACGCACGAGATTTCGTGCGTGCCTTCGACCACGGCGGAAAGCCGATCGTCACCCTGTGTCACGGTCCATGGGTGCTGGCGTCGGCGGGACTGCTCACGGGACGGACCCTCACGTCGTGGCCCGGCATCCGCGATGATCTCGTCAACGCGGGCGCGACGTGGCTTGACCGCGAGGTGGTGCGCGACCGCAATCTGGTCACAAGCCGCGGGCCTCAGGACCTGAAAGCGTTCGTGCCTGCGATGCTGGACATCTTCGCCGAACCGACGAGTCAACAGCAGACGGTGTCCAGCCCTACCGGCTCCGATCCTGCGCGCAACGAGCCCATCGGTTGGGCGGTCGCCGCATTGCGCTGGTCGCCGAAGCCCTCGGCGGCGGCTCTCGCCGGGGTGGGTGCTGCCACGCTGGCGGCAGCGTTGCGCAGCCCGATGGCGGTCAGACGAGGGGGTTGATGGTGTCATTGCTCTCCACGCGGCGTGCTTCCTGTTGCTCTTGCTGACGGCGTGGTGGACTGCGGCCTCCGCAGCTGCTGGAACAGAACCTCCGGCACCCGGAGCCTCGGAGATTTCCTGAGGCGCCATGGCCGGTTGGCTCGCACCATTGAACCGTCCCGGGTTTCATGCACCCTCAGGTTTCTGTGATCCGGCCGGTCTACCGGTCACGAGTTGGGAATAGTAGCGGGCTTCGGCTTCGGCCGGCGGAATGCGTCCGAGGCGGTGCATCAGGCG
>NZ_JBQQCF010000079.1:0-12496 GCF_052245755.1 Mycobacterium sp. 4D054 | reverse complement strand
ATAACGCCGGTGCCGAATCGCTGTGGTCGACGTTCAAGCATGAGTTCTACTACCGGCACACTTTCGCGACGAAAGTCGAATTGATTGCAGCAGTTGACAATTGGATGCGATTCTACAATCATCAACGCAGGCACTCGGCGATCGGTCAGCGCTCACCAATTAGCTACGAACGCACCATGAGTGTCACCCTGGAAGCAAGCTAACCGCGTCCACTTTTTCTGGGGAACCCCACATTTACAAGGTCCAATACGTCGACAGTTAGGTGGTGGTGGCTGCAAAGCGCCCGCGTGTTGATGAATACCTCGTGGACGTCACTTCTCGAACACCGAATGTACGCACATAGTGCTTCTGCGTTAGGCAACCCATCTACGGCGCTCAGGGCCCGCACGCTTCCGCGAAAGCCGGCCAGCTTGAGCCGCTTTCGCAGTTCAGGTACGCCGAGTATAAACAGCGGACTGTCACCTTGATCACTCATGATCATCCTTCACCAATACTTGTCTCAGTCGTATCGCCCTACAGCATGCAGCTGACGCAACCCTCGACCTCGGTGCCTTCGAGGGCCATCTGGCGCAGCCGGATGTAGTACAGCGTCTTGATGCCCTTGCGCCACGCGTAGATCTGCGCCTTGTTCACGTCGCGGGTGGTGGCGGTGTCCTTGAAGAACAGCGTCAGGCTCAATCCCTGGTCGACGTGCTGGGTGGCTGCGGCGTAGGTGTCGATGACCTTCTCGTAGCCGATCTCGTACGCGTCCTGGTAGTACTCCAGGTTGTCGTTGGTCATGTAGGGCGCCGGGTAATAGACCCGCCCGATCTTGCCTTCCTTGCGGATCTCGACCTTGCTGGCGATCGGGTGGATCGAGCTCGTCGAATGGTTGATGTAGGAGATCGAGCCCGTCGGGGGGACGGCCTGCAGGTTCTGGTTGTAGATGCCGTGCTGCTGTACGGACTCCTTGAGCCGCGTCCAGTCCTGCTGATCGGGGATGCGGATGCCGGCATCGGCGAAAAGTTGACGCACCTTGTCGGTCTTGGGCTCCCACACGTGATCGGTGTACTTGTCGAAGAACTCCCCCGACGCGTACTTGGATTTCTCGAAGCCCTTGAACGCCGTACCCCGCTCGATCGCAATGCGATTCGACGCGCGCAGCGCGTGGTAGAGCACCGTGTAGAAGTAGATGTTGGTGAAGTCCACGCCCTCGTCGGAGCCGTAGAAGATCCGCTCGCGCGCCAGATAGCCGTGCAGGTTCATCTGCCCCAGCCCGATCGCGTGAGAGTCATTGTTGCCCTGCTCGATCGAGGGCACCGACGTGATGCTGGTTTGGTCGCTCACCGCGGTCAGCGCCCGGATCGCGACCTCGATGGTCTGCGCGAAGTCCGGTGAGTCCATCGCCTTGGCGATGTTCAGCGACCCGAGGTTGCAGGAGATGTCCTTGCCGACCTTCTTGTAGGACAGGTCGTCGTTGAACTCCGACGGCGTCGAGACCTGCAGGATCTCCGAGCACAGGTTCGAATGGGTGATCTTGCCCGCGATGGGATTGGCCCGGTTCACCGTGTCCTCGAACATGATGTACGGGTAGCCCGACTCGAACTGCAGCTCGGCCAGGGTCTGGAAGAACTCGCGCGCCTTGATCTTGGTCTTGCGGATCCGCGCGTCGTCGACCATCTCGTAATACTTCTCGGTGACCGAGATGTCGGCGAACGGAACGCCGTAGACCCGCTCGACGTCGTACGGCGAGAACAGATACATGTCCTCGTTCTTCTTGGCCAGCTCGAAGGTGATGTCGGGAATCACCACGCCCAGGCTCAGCGTCTTGATCCGGATCTTCTCATCCGCGTTCTCCCGCTTGGTGTCCAGGAAGCGGTAGATGTCGGGATGGTGGGCATGCAGGTACACCGCGCCGGCACCCTGGCGGGCACCGAGCTGGTTGGCGTAGGAGAACGAGTCCTCCAGCAGCTTCATGATCGGGATGACGCCGGAGCTCTGGTTCTCGATGTTCTTGATCGGCGCGCCGTGCTCGCGAATGTTGGTCAGCAGCAACGCGACTCCGCCACCGCGCTTGGACAGCTGCAGCGCCGAGTTGATCGAGCGGCCGATCGACTCCATGTTGTCCTCGATGCGCAGCAGGAAGCAGCTCACCGGCTCGCCGCGCTGCTTCTTGCCCGAGTTCAGGAATGTCGGGGTGGCCGGCTGGAACCTGCCGTCGATGATCTCGTCGACGAGCTTCTCGGCCAGCGTGGTGTCGCCGGCGGCCAGGGTCAGCGCCACCATCACCACGCGGTCCTCGAAGCGCTCCAGGTAGCGCTTCCCGTCGAAGGTCTTGAGCGTGTAGGACGTGTAGTACTTGAACGCGCCGACGAACGTCGGGAACCGGAACTTCTTGGCGTACGCGCGATCCAGCAATTCCTTGACGAAGTTGCGCGAGTACTGGTCGAGCACCTCGCGCTCGTAGTACTCCTTCTCGATCAGGTAGTCGAGCTTCTCATCCTGACTGTGGAAGAACACCGTGTTCTGGTTGACGTGCTGCAAGAAATACTCGCGCGCCGCCTGCACGTCCTTGTCGAACTGAATCTTGCCGTCGGCGTCGTAGAGATTCAGCATCGCGTTGAGCGCGTGGTAATCCGTCTCCCCCGGAAGCGCGTGCGCGCCGGTGGTTACAGGTTCTGCAGCTGTGACGGTTGGTGACACGTCTGGTCCTTCCGGGCGTCGGCCCAAAAATCACTCAGGCCCGCACGGACGGCGAACACGTCGTCCGTGGTTCCCATGAGTTCGAATCGGTACAGGAAAGGGACGCCACACTTACGGGAGACGACAACCCCCGCGTATCCGAATTCGGCGCCGAAGTTGGTGTTGCCCGCGGCGATGACGCCGCGGATCAACGACCGGTTGTGTTCGTTGTTGAGGAAGGCGATCACCTGCTTGGGCACGTAGCCCCCGCGATCGGGATCGGGACCAATGGCGTGCCCGCCACCGTAGGTGGGCAGCACCAGCACGTAGGGCTCTCGGACGACCTCGGGGTCCTCGATGCGCCCGTGGATCGGAATCCGGGTGGCCGGAATCTCCAGCTTCTGAACGAAGCGGTGCGTGTTCTCCGAGACGCTGGAGAAGTAGACGAGATTGCTCATGCTGGCCCCCTCCGCTTCCGGTCTGTCCGATCCCGATTACCCGCGTACTGCTCAGTGGTGGCCGGTGGCCACCCCCGTCATGCCGTTGCGCTGACGGCGCCTGCCAGCGCCTTGATCCGGTCGGGACGGAAGCCCGACCAGTGGTCGTTGCCCGCGACCACAACCGGTGCCTGCAGGTAGCCCAGGGCCATCACGTAGTCGCGGGCCTCGTTGTCCAGGCTGATGTCGACGACGTCGTAGGCGATGCCCGCCTTGTCCAGGGCCTTGTAGGTGGCGTTGCACTGCACGCAGGCCGGCTTGGTGTACACGGTGACGGGTGCTGGCTGAGTCATCTGCGGTACGGCTCCTAACGCCAAGGTGGGGCAAAACGGGCTGGCAACTGCTTCGGTGGTGCTTCTCGCTGTTATCAGCGGTCCGACGGCGCCTAAAATTCCAGGCCGTCCGGGCCGAGTGCTGGTGTATCGGGGACCCGACGGCGCCGGCACTTCTGGCTCCGGCCGACCCCACATCTTGGGGGTCCGTCGGTGTTCGAAACACTACACCTAGTGGCCGACATTCAGAAGGGATACAAGATGTTCTGAATGACATTTCTGAAATTCCCAGGTCGTAAGCACTTCGGAGGCGCACGGACCGGCGTGTCGCATGTCACACCGGCGTGTCGCGGCGCAAAGGATGCCATGACACACCTATCTATCAGCACCCACCGACATCCCTGCGCCAGTGCCAAGACGGCCACACGCTGCCAGCAAACATCGAGAAACGCATGTCAGACAGCGCGCCACCGTGCGCGTGTTCGTGCACCCGCTCGGCACCACCCGATCCCCGGGCGGGACACGATCGCGCGGCGCCCGGGCGGGCGTACCCCAGCCACCTTCGAGCCTGCGGATCCGACAGTTACCTGCGGATCCGACAGTTATAGGTACCTGACTACTGAGGGGTTCTGCTCCGCCGCAGGCGACGATCTTGTATGTGTCGGTACGACCCGGTGTCGAGGTCGTGCCCTGAGCTGAGCCGGGGCGGAAATGACAATCAAAACGCACCTATGTCCGGTTCGGTCATCGGTGTCCGCCCGGCAACGACAGCGTCGTCGCCTCAGCTCCTTCGCACGAAGGATGGCGACCATCGCAAGCGCGATGCTGGTGGTGGCCACAGCCCCGCTGGGGCCGCCGTTGACAAGCCCACCCGCCGTCGACATGTCCGCCGACACCACCGCGCTGATCATGTGTGGCACCACCTGCCCCACGCCGGACGACACCGTCGTCGACATCGTCAAGGACCAGTACATCGCCCCGACCCATCCGGGCGACATCGACTACGTCAAGGTGACCACGCCCGAAGAGTTCTGGCCCATCACCGGGCTCATGCGTCTCATCGGACTCGCGCTGGGTGACGAGCGACTGTTCGGCCCCGGTGGGCCGGCGTGGCCGGACGAACCGTGGTGGAAACTGTCCGGACTCTTCGACCTGACCGCCAATCAATCACTGCAGAAAGGTGCGGACAGCCTGGAGGCGGCGATCGCGGCCAACGACAACGACCACCGGGTCGTCTACGGCGTCTCGCAGGGCGCCGGGGTCGCGAACGTAGTGAAGCGCAGGCTGGCCGAACAGTATCCGGGCGGGACCGAAGACCACATCCCCGACATCGACTTCGTGCTCAGCGGTGACCCCAATCTGCCCAACGGCGGCTTGGCCTCCCGCTTTCCCGGCCTCTACATTCCGGTCCTGGATCTTCTCCTCAACGGCCCCGCCGCAACCGACACCCCGTTCGACACGATCGAGATCGCCCGGCAGTACGACGGATTCACCGATTTCCCGTTGTATCCCCTCAATCTGCTCGCCGACCTGAATGCCATTCTGGGCGTCCTCTACGTGCACACACACATCTTCGACGTCAGCCTGCCCGCCCAGGAGCCGACGAAGTCTCCTGCCTTCCGAGGCACACACGGCGACACCAGCTACTACGTCTTCGAGAATCCGGATCTGCCGCTGTTCGGTCCGCTGCGCACGCTGGGTGTGCCAGAGCCACTGATCGATGTGGTGGAGCCGTTCTTCCGGGTGCTTGTCGAACTCGGCTATGACCGCACCATCCCGCCCTGGGACCCCACCCCGGCGCGGTTGATCCCGAAGTTCGACCCGGTCAAGCTCATCGTCGACCTCGTCAACGCGGTAGGAGAGGGCATCAACAATGCGGCGGCCCTCCTGGGCCTGCCGCCGGTGGTGAAGACGTCCGCGCCGGCCACCTCGACAGACCGTGACGATGTGAACATCAACGCAGCCGAGACCGAAGCGGCGCACACCGGCGACGCGCCGCATGCCGTCTCCGACCCCGCCGTGGCGGCATCAGCGCACTCGCGCGGCGAGCACATGTCCACGGTTGCCACAAACACCTCCCGAAGCGTGAACCCGACCCAGAGCGATGCAACGACAGTCGCTGTCCAGGAAGGGCGGAATTCGTCAGACGGACAACCGTCGGAGACGCCGCTGGTAGCAACTGTCGGATTGGACGACGGGTCCATCGAGACTCAAGAAGTCACCGCGACGGACGAACTCCTGTCGGCGACTGACGCGCCCTTACCCGACGCCAATGCCATTGACCACGTCACCGCTGGCGGCACCACTGACGACGCCGCCGCTGACGAGACCCCAGATCTGACCGCTGAATCGGCGTTACGGGAGGCATTCACAAGCAAGTTGAAACGGATACCGACATCCTTCACGTTCGATACCCCGTCGTCAGCCACGTCATCGCACGCTGCCGATCCCGGCTTGAGAACATCGAGCGACTGCGCGGAAAGAGGGGCGCCAGACGGCAGCGGTGACACCACGCCGCCGACGAGTCGACCCGGTTCGTCAGACAAGGGAGCCGCTTGAACGGCAGGCGTTCCTAGTGAGCTGGTACGGAAGGCAGCCCTGCGGGACCGCGCGACGCGAGACCCGCGACCCGTTCAGGCGATCTCGGCGACCAGCTTGCCCACGATGTCGCGCAGGCGGCCCGCCACCTCCGCGTTCTCCCGCGGGTGCTTGCCGTCGAGCGTCTTGGTGGGGATCGACAGGTCGAGATCCTCGACCACGCGCGGGCCTGCGATGCCGAACGACTTCCTGGTCTCGTCGTGCGCCCACACCCCGCCGTACTGCCCCAGTGCCGCACCGACGACCGCCAGCGGCTTGCCGTTGAGCGCGCCGTTGCCATAAGGGCGTGACAGCCAGTCGATCGCGTTCTTCAACACGCCCGGAATGCTGCCGTTGTATTCGGGGGTGATCACGAGCGCGGCATCGGCCCGGGCGGCGGCGGCGCGCAGAGCGGCCACCGGTTCGGCCACCTCGTCGTTGTCGATGTCCTCGTTGTAGAACGGCAGGTCGCCGAGTCGGTCGAACCATTCCAGCATCACACCGTCGGGAGCGCTCTCCACAGCCAGTTCGGCCAGTTGCCGGTTCACCGATGCAGCCCGCAAGCTGCCCACCAGAACCAGTACGGTGTTGTTCGCGCCCTCGGTCATCGCGGCCCTCTCCTTGGTCTGTTCGATCCTTGCACCAACCAACCGGACCACAGTCCGTTCTATTCCGGCTGAGTTAAAGTTGCGAGGTGAGCGTGGCGGAGAACCGTAATGGCGCACCGGCGCTGCCGGTGAGCCGGCCGGGACTGTCCGAACGAGGCGATGCGGCGCGCAACCGGGCGCTGCTCATCGACGCGGCGCGTCGGCTGGTCGACGAACACGGCGCCGAGGCTGTCACCACCGACGACATCGCCGCGGCCGCCGGAGTGGGCAAAGGCACCCTTTTCCGCCGGTTCGGCAGCCGCGCGGGACTGATGATCGTCCTGCTCGACGAAGCGGAGAAGGCCCAGCAGGAGGCCTTCCTGTTCGGCCCGCCCCCGCTGGGACCGCAGGCTCCCCCGCTGCAGCGCCTGACGGCCTACGGCAGGGAGCGCCTCAAATTCGTCGACGCCCACCACGCGCTGCTCGCCGACGTCAGCCGCGATCCTCAGATGCGGTTCAACGCGCCGATGACGCTGCACCACAGCCATATCCGCCATCTTCTCGAATCCGCCGGAACCACAGGCGACCTCGACGCCCAGGCCAGCGCACTGCTGGCACTGCTCGACGCCGACTACGTGCACCACCAGATCCACGACCGGCACCGCACCCTCGACGAACTCGGGGATGCGTGGGAGACCGTGGCGCGCAAACTCTGCGGCTCGTGACCGCATCCGGGACCACCGCCGGCAGGCAGTGGATCCTGCACGTCGACCTCGACCAGTTCCTCGCCTCAGTCGAGCTGCGCCGACATCCCGAGCTCGTCGGGCTGCCGGTGATCGTCGGCGGCAGCGGCGACCCCACCGAACCGCGCAAAGTGGTCACCTGCGCGTCCTATGAAGCGCGCGAATTCGGTGTGCACGCCGGGATGCCGTTGCGCTCCGCGGCCCGCCGGTGTCCCGACGCCACGTTCCTGCCCTCCGACCCGGACGCCTACAACGCGGCCTCCGAACAAGTGATGAACCTGCTGCGCGACCTCGGCCACCCCGTGGAGGTGTGGGGCTGGGACGAGGCCTACCTCGGAGCGCAGGTGGACGACCCCGTCGCCCTGGCCCACCGGATCCAGCGGGTGATCTCGACCGAGACGGGCTTGTCGTGCTCGGTGGGCATCAGCGACAACAAGCAGCGCGCCAAGGTGGCCACCGGTTTCGGTAAGCCCGCGGGTGTGCACGCCCTCACCGACGACAACTGGATGCTCACCATGGGTGACCGTCCGGTCGACGCGCTGTGGGGGGTAGGCCCCAAGACCGCGAGAAAGCTTGCGGCTATGGATATCTCGACGGTGGCTGAGCTGGCGCGCACCGACCCGGCGGAGCTCACCGCCACGTTCGGTCCTACGACCGGTCTGTGGATCCTGCTGCTGGCCAAGGGCGGCGGTGACTCCACCGTCAGCGCCGAACCGTGGGTGCCGCGCTCGCGCAGTCACATCGTCACCTTTGCGCGTGACATCGCCGAGCGCGACGAGATGGCCGCGGCCGTCGTGGATCTGGCGCAGCGCACGCTGGCCGAGGTCGTCGAGCAGCAGCGCATCGTCACCCGCGTGGCGGTCACCGTGCGCACCAGCACCTTCTACACCCGCACCAAGATCCGCAAGCTCGCCGCGCCGACCACCGACCGTGATCCCGTGGTAGCCACCGCGCTCGAGCTCCTCGAGCAGTTCGATCTCGACCGTCCGGTGCGGCTGCTCGGCGTGCGCCTGGAGCTGGTCATGCCCGATTCGGGGAAGTGAACTCCGCCCCCGCGATACGGTGGCGCCCATGCAGTTCACGGTGCCGGGGTTCGACGAGTGGATGAGCGACGCACTCTCCCGGGAGGCGACCGAGGCCGGCGAGAGCGTCGGCGTGTTCGTCAGCCGGGCGGTCGCCGCCCGGATGGCCGTCGAACGGGCCAGGCGCGGCGACCAGGGCCTGCACGAACTGCTCATCCGCATCCGCGAGTCCGGTCTGCAGCCCCCTGATCGGATCGACGACGCGGCCGCCGGGTCGGTGATGTCCGACCCGGAACGGCTGGATGCGCTCTATGAGACCGGGATGCTGAACGCCGAACGCGCGCGGAGCCTGGACCGGGTGGTCGAGATGGTGGTCGCGGCGTTGGCGGTGCCGTGCGCCGCAGTGACCCTGGTCGATCGGGACACCCAGTACATGTGCAGCGCGATCGGCCTCACCGGCGACCTGGCGGTCACCCGGAAAGGATCCGTGGAAGGCTCCCTGGGCCGCGAGATCGTCATCTCCGGCAGACCGCTCGTCGTGGAGGACGCGCGGCAGGAACCGCTCCTGAGCGACCACAACGCGGTGCGTGAGGGCTTGGTGGTCGCCTACGCGGGTTTCCCGTTGACCGATGCCCACGGCCACACGATCGGCACGTTGAGCGCGTGGGACCTTCATCCCCGCCGGTGGACGTCGGGCCACCTGCAAGTGCTGGAGGATTTCGTCGTGATGATCCGCGCCCGGATCTTCGGTATCCCCCCGGACTGAATCGGCTCGTCGGCCGGTAGCAATACGCTCGGACGCATGCTCGGGACTGTCGCGATCCGCGGATACCGCTCGCTGCGCGAACTCGTGCTGCCGCTGCGCCGGCTGACCGTCATCACCGGCGCCAACGGCACCGGAAAGTCGTCGTTGTATCGCGCGCTGCATCTGCTCGCCGACTGCGGCCGCGGCGAGGTGATCGCGTCGTTCGCCCGCGAGGGCGGGGTGGAATCGGCGATGTGGGCGGGCCCGGAACATCTGGGCGGCGCGCGGCGCACCGGCACCGCGCAGGGCGGCCCGCGCACCCGCTCGGTGTCCATCGAGATGGGTTACGCATCAGACGATTTCGGATACCTGATCGACCTGGGCCTGCCGCAGGCAGGCGGGACGGCGTTCACCCGGGATCCGGAGGTCAAGCGGGAGTTGGTGTTCGCCGGACCGGTGGCCCGCCCGGCCGCCACCCTGGTGCGCCGCGTGCGTGGTCTGGTCGAGGTGGCCGCCGAGAGCGGCCGGGGTTTCGACGCGCTCACCCGCAACCTTCCTGCTCATCGGAGCGTGCTGGCCGATTGGGCCGCTGCGGTGCCCGAGTTGGTGGGTGTCCGGGAACGGTTGCGGGACTGGCGGTTCTACGACGGCTTCCGCGCCGACAGTGGCGCTCCCGCGCGCCGGCCCCAGGTGGGAACCCGGACGCCGGTGCTCGCCGACGACGGCGCCGACCTGGCCGCGGCGGTCCAGACGATCCTTGAGACGGGCACAGATGATCTCGCGCGCGCGGTCGCCGAGGCGTTCGACGGCGCGACGGTGTCGGTCGCGGTCACCGACGGTCTCTTCGACCTGAACCTGCATCAGCGCGGTATGCTGCGCCCACTGCGCAGCGCCGAGATCTCCGACGGCACACTGCGATTCCTGCTGTGGGCGGCGGCACTGCTCAGCCCCAACCCGCCGTCGTTGATGGTCCTCAACGAGCCGGAGACCTCACTGCATCCCGACCTGGTGCGCCCGCTGGCCGATCTCATCGCGGCCGCTGCGGAGCGCACGCAGGTCATCGTGGTGACGCACTCCGCGGCGCTGCGCAACCACCTGGGCGCCGAGCCGATCGGATCGGACGGTGACGCCTGGGAGATCGAGCTCTACAAGGACTGGGGCGAGACCAAGGTCGCCGAGCAGGGCCTGCTCACCACCCCACCGTGGGCATGGGGCACCCGCTGAAAGGTCAGCCGCGCTTGACCTTCGGCCGCAGCGCCCGGCTGAACAGGATGTTCACCTGCTTCATGGCGAGACTGTAGGGCCACCACATCGTCCGCTTGAACAGGTACAGCGCCCGGATGTCGTTGGACGTGTACACCAGATAGCGGTTCTTGAGCACACCGTCGAGGATCGTCTCCGCGGCCGCCTCCGGCGACACGGCGTGCCCCGAGAAACGACCGGTCCACTTCTGGACGTTGGGGTCGTCGCGGTCGACGCCGGCGATGTGCACGCTATCCACCAGTGGGGTCCGCACCGCGCCCGGCACCACCACCGACACCCCGATGCGGTGCCGCGCGAGGTCGAATCGCAACACCTCGGACAAGCCCCGCAGCCCGTACTTGCTCGCGCTATATGCCGCATGCCAGGGCAGCGCCACGATGCCGGCGGCCGAGGACACGTTGACCAGGTG
Organism: Mycobacterium sp. 4D054; assembly: GCF_052245755.1. NCBI lineage: Bacteria > Bacillati > Actinomycetota > Actinomycetes > Mycobacteriales > Mycobacteriaceae > Mycobacterium > Mycobacterium sp. 4D054. The sequence continues at coordinate 1,720 of NZ_JBQQCF010000079.1, read as the reverse complement.
GCCGCCGCGGCGGGCCTGGACCATCGGGGGCACGAAGGTCTCGATGACATGTATCGGACCCATGAGGTTGACGTCCACCATCGACTTCCAGTCGCGATGGGTCAGCTTGTCCACGGTGCCCCAGGCCGAGATCCCGGCGATGTTCATGACGACGTCCATCGCCGGATGCGCGGCGTGGACGTCGGCGCCGAAGGCCGCCACCGCGTCGTGGTCGGAGATGTCCAAGGCGCGGTGCGCCGAGACGACACCCCCCAGCGCGCGGGCGTCGGCGACGGTCAGCTCCAGCTTGTCGGCGTCCCGGTCGGTCAGGAACAGCTCAGCGCCGTGGGCAGCCAGCCTGAGTGCGGTCGCACGCCCGATCCCGCTGGCGGCGCCGGTGATCAGACACCGCTTGCCGGCGAACCCGTCGATTCTGTTCCCCTTGGCCATGGGGAACGACACTACGGCGGAAGCGTCGCCGACCGCCGCGGCGGGGTTAGGTAGTGTCTGTTAATTGCGGACGCGGTGATAGATGATGATCGCAGCTAGGGTGACGCCCCCGAGGTAGCTCAGCGCGTATTTGTCGTATCGGGTGGCGATACCTCGCCAGTGCTTGAAGCGGTTGAAGGATCGCTCGACGGTGTTGCGGTGCTTATAGATTCGCCCGGAGAACGCCGGTGGCCGTCCGCCTTTGCTTCCCCGGCTCTTTCGGCGGGCGATCTGGTCGCTGCGCTCGGGAATGGTGTGGGCGATTTTGAGCTGGCGCAGTCGGGCTCGGGTCGAGTCATGGGAGTACGCCTTATCGGGCTCTTCGCGCTTGAGCGGGGTGCCCGGTAGTTGATGGGGCTCGTGGCCCCGACATGCTGTTGGTCTCTCACAACGCGACAACAGCGAGGCCACGAGCATGAACGAGGGTACGTCAGTGCTGCTCGGGCTGGAGGACGAGTTCACCGTCCTGCAGCTCGAACGAATCGATGCCGACACGGTGCGTGTCGTCATCGAGGTCATCGACCCGGAGGGCGCCTGCCCCGAGTGCGGGGTGCTCACCTCAAGGATCAAGGAGCGGCCACTGGTTCGAGTCAAGGACTTGCCTGCCTCCGGCCAAAGAACCGATCTGTGGTGGCTCAAACGGCGCTTGGTGTGCCGCGAACCGGCCTGTGGGACAGCGACATTCACGCAGCAGTCCCGCGCTGTGCCGGCACGGTCGCGGCTCACGACCCGGCTACGAGAGAAGATCGGTTCGGCGATCGCGTCGGGCAACCGCGCCGTCAGCGAGGTCGCTAGCGAGTACCAGGTGGCGTGGTCGACCGCGCACCGGGCGCTCATCGCACTGGCCAACCAGTGGCTGCCCGAGCCGGAACCCACCCGCGTGCTCGGCATCGACGAGACCCGCGCCCGGTCGGTGCGCTGGGTGCTCGAAGAGGCCGGCTGGACACGGTCGAACCCGTGGATGACCTCGTTCGTCAACGCCGACCCCACCCTGCCCGGGCACCTTCTCGGGCTGACCCCGGGACGCTCCGGGGCGTGCGTGATCGACTGGCTCGCGCTGCAGACACCCGCGTTCCGGGCCGGCATCGACCTGGTCGTGATCGACCAGTCCGCGCCGTACGCGGGCGGGATCCGCACCGCCCTGCCGGACGCGCGGATCGCAGTCGACAAGTGGCATCTCGTCGCCCTCGCCAACCTCATGGTCACCCAGGTCCGTCAACGGATCACCCGGCAACTGCACGGCCGCCGCGGC
>NZ_JBQQCF010000078.1:0-13635 GCF_052245755.1 Mycobacterium sp. 4D054 | reverse complement strand
GGGTACAGCGGCAAGGTATCCAGCACCTGCCGCACACAGCGCTCCCTGACGTTCGGGTCGATCTTCTTCGGCATGGTTTGCATCCTTCCAACTCAGAAAGATGCGGCATCAAACCTGGGGCGCTTCAGAGGGGTTGCTTTATGCGCCGTCGCTGGGTTTCATCAAACGATGACACGCACCCCCAACGACCTGGCGACCGAGTTCTGCGCCAAGTGGGCCGACCCCGATCCCGAGGAATTGGCCGCCTACTTCACCGAAGACGGTGTCTACCACAATATCCCGATGGATCCGGCGGTCGGGCGCGATGCCATCAAGACGTTCATCGCCGAGTTCACCGGCATGGTGGACGGCATCGATTTCCAGGTGCACCGTCAGGTCTGTTCGGGCGGACTGGTGTTGAACGAACGAATCGACGTGATGCGCTTCAAGGACGGCCGGGAACTGCCGCTGCCGGTGGCCGGCGTGTTCGAGATCGTCGGCGGCCGGATCGCGTCCTGGCGCGACTATTTCGACATGGCGACGGTGACCTCCGCCTGGAGCTAGGCCAGCAGCGGCACCGAGTCGAGCCGGTCGTCGGTGAGAATCTCGAACATCGCGCGCCCGCTGACCAGCTCGGCGCGCTCGAAAGCCTTACCCGCCACCTGCATTCGACAGCTCGCGATCGCCGAGTTGTAGCAGTACTTCACGCCGCCATGGGTGTCGGTGTAGGTCAGGCCGATGACATCGGTGGGCACTGTGGTGATCTCGCCCTCGATCATCTGCTCACCGACCCTGGCACCGAAGGTCCACGTGAACGGCGTGTAGCGCCCGTGGCTCTGCATACTCCCGGCGATCGACCGCACCGCGAACTGCTGACCGTCATGACGGAACACGAACAACGTCACCCCCGGCAGCAGGACGGGACCCAGCGCCGCCCGCGCGGTGACGATCTCCAGCGTCGACTCCGGGGCGTTGTCGAACCCGCACACCTGCCCGTACGCATAGGCGGGCGTGTGCCGGGTGCCCCAGTTGTGGTTGACGCTTCCCCTCCAACCGTCCACCTCGACGTGGCGTCCCGCGACGTCGACGTGCCCGTCGAAGCGTGCCAGCGGATCACGGACCGTCGTCTTGGCCGTCGGAAACCGCGCCCGGTAAGCACGATCGGAGAGCACCCGGACCGGTTGCCGACCGCTCGCGGTGATCCTCAGATCCCAGCGCGCGTCAGCCAGCCCACCGCAGGCAACGGTCTGGTCCAGCGAGGCCGAGGCGATCCGCGTCGTCCACTCGTCGGTGAACACCGCCTCCTCCAGCGGGAACTGCTGCTTGACCGCCCGGTGACCGGCCGGGTCGAAGACCATGACCCACACATCGGCGGCCGGTTCCGCCTCGGTGGGCAGCAGCAGGGTGTGACGCAGCCACAGCGCGCGGGCCCTCTCGGGATCGTTCGCGCGCACGAACCGGCTCTCGTAATAGGGGGCCTCGGCGATGGTCACGCCCCCAGCATCCAATACTGGAGCCGTGACCGGAACGCTGATCGCGCTGTGCCTGGCCGCGGCGCTGGCCGCCGGGCTGGCGGTGGCCCTGCTGGTGCAGACCCGGCGCCTCAACGCCGCGCGCGAGGAAGCCGAGGAGTTGCGCAAGCGTCTGGACGCCCGGCAGATGCTGGTCACCGGCGGCACCAAGGCCGTCAAGACGGTGTGGCAGACCGCCAACATCCTGCGTCGCGACGGTCTCGGCGCGGCGGTGCGCTCCTCCATCGAGGAACTCGCCGACTGGGCCGAGGTCGAACGTCCCGACTTGGCGCGACTGGCCCCCAACGGCCGGGTCGCAGTGATGTTCTCCGATATCGAGGAGTCGACCGCGCTCAACGAGCGCATCGGCGACCGCGCGTTCGTGCGGTTGCTGGGTAAGCACGACAAGTCGGTGCGCCGCCACGTCGACGCACACGACGGTTACGTCGTGAAGAGTCAAGGCGACGGGTTCATGGTCGCATTCGCCCGACCGGAGCAGGCCGTCCGGTGCGGTCTTGCCATCCAGCAGTCACTGACCAAGCGGCCCAACGATATCCGCGTCCGGATCGGCATTCACACGGGGAAGTCGGTGCGCCGCGGTGACGACCTGTTCGGCCGCAACGTGGCGATGGCGGCGCGGGTGGCGGCTCAGGCCGAAGGCGGCGAAGTCCTGGTCAGCAGCGCGGTGCGCGACGCGGTGACCGACTGCGACGACATCGTCGTCGACGGGCAACGGGATGCGCAGCTGAAGGGATTCTCCGGATCCCACTCGCTCTACTCGGTGCGTTCGGCTTCGGCGAGCCGCTGATGGAGCCGGGCGCGGATGTCGTCGGGGGTGTAGGCGTTGCGGCGCCGCTGATCACGCGCGACCAGAACGCCACCCGCCACGACGCCGGCGACACCGGCCAGTCCCACCCACTTCCAGATCCCGCGCATGACCATCAGTCTGCATAAGCTGCGGGGGTGAATCCAAGCACGGTGTCGCTGGAGCGCGCGCTCGATGAAACCCGCACCGGCGACATCTGGTTGTTCCGGGGACGCTCGGGTCCTGACCGGGCCATCCAGTCGATGACCAACAGCCCGGTGAACCACGTCGGGATGACCGTCGCGATCGACGATCTGCCTCCGCTGATCTGGCACGCCGAACTCGGTGACAAGCTGCTCGACCTGTGGACCGGCACTCACCACCGCGGCGTCCAGCTCAACGATCTGCGACAGGCGGTCGAACGCTGGACGCATTCCTACCAGCAGCGCTGCTGGTTGCGTCAGCTCACCCCGCACGCCTCCCGGGAGCAGGAGGACCGCATGCTGCGGGTGATCGCGCGGATGGACGGCACACCGTTCCCGTCGACGGCCAGGTTGACGGGCCGCTGGATGCGTGGCCGGTTACCGGTGGTGAGCGATTTCACCCGCGGTATCCCGTTCGTGCACAAGAAGGTTTGTGAATCGGCGATGCGCCGTAAGGCCGAGCAGTCCACTGTCGGGCTGGAAACCGCCTACTGCGCCGAGACGGTTGCCATCACCTACGAGGAGATGGGCCTGCTGCACACCGAGAAGCACTCGAACTGGTTCGATCCCGGGTCGTTCTGGAGTGGTGATACCTTGCCGTTGGCCGACGGGTACCGGCTCGGCGACGAGATCACCGTCCTCGTCTGACGCGGACTCTGTGCACTGGCCGGCGAAACGCCGAGCGATATCACGCATCTGCCGACCTGGCGGTGATTTGCTGAGGCCCGGCACTATCGGCACGCGACGAGGGAGCACGGCATGCCGACGTCAACCGACCACCCCGCCTCCGAACAGGACGCGCCCCGAAGGGGGCTGTTCAGCGCACGCAGCTCCGCCATCGCGATCGTCGTCGCATCGATCGCCACGCTCGCGGTCGTGTTCGTCATGCTGACCGCCAACAGCGACGCGCCGCTTCGAGTGCACGCCATCCCGGCACAACCGGATACGACCGCTCAGCGGACACCTGCGGCTCCCGGTCCCGGGTCGGCGACGCCGAGCCCCGCAGAGGCCACGCCGCGCCCGTCGGCGGGCGCCGCCGGGCCGACCCCATCCCAGACTCCGGCTCCGGCGATCGATTCACGCGGGTTCGTCGACTCAGCGGCCCGCTGCGAAGCCGGGGAGCGCGCCGCGGCGATCGCGCGCACCGAGCGCGCCGCCGTGGTCATCTGCCGGGACGTCGACGGGTCCTACGAGTACCAGGGCGTCCGGCTGCGTGACGGTGCCGAACTGCGGCTCGCCGACGTGCGGCCACTGGCCGTCGGCTTCGAGGCACGCAACGGTGTCACCACCTACCGCCTGTCCCCTACCGAGCTGGTGGTGATCTCCGGCGAGTCCCTGCAGAGCCGCGACGCGATCCTGGAGTACCGGACCGACGAGGGCTGACTGTCAGCTAACCGAGATATTCGAACGCGTTGCCGCCGGGCCGCCAGCTCTCCGAGCTCCCGTCGAGGAAATCGGACAACATCGCGATCACCGGGCCGCGCAGCTCGGCGACCGTGGGCCGCAGCGTCAGCGTCACCTCGGCGAACCGGATGCGGAGCCCTTCACGGGACGCCTCGACGGTCTCGACAACCGGGGCACCGATCAGCGATCGCAGCGCGTCGGCGTAGCCGGGCAGGCGGTCGGTGACCGAGCCGTCCGGCGTCTCCACCACCGGTAACACCTCGCAGGTCAGCACCGGGGTGTCGGCCGCCTCCGCGGAGTCGAAGCTCAATTGAACGTAGCGGGAGAAGAACTGGACCGACTGCAGCCGGAATCCGACGAGACGGGACAGCAGCTCGTTGTACCCGTGGATTCTCGGTGTCGTGGTCCTCGGATGCAGATACCGAACCTCGGGGTGCTCGTCGACCGACTCTCCGTCGTCGGCACCGCCCACAACCTCTGTCATCCCTGCACCTCGAAAACCGTCCTCTATGCCCCCGGATGTAGCGGTACATTACGTTAGCCCGAGTCCGCCCGGGTTTGCCGGGTTGCGGGCGACCCGCCGCGCCGACCGGTGTGCCGAATGGACGCGCCGCCGTGATCTCGCTGCGACACCACCCGGGCAGGCTCTCACCCATGACCTTGCTGGCGGTGGCGGCCTCGTTGGTGGCGGCATCGTTGTTAGCGACGTTGTGCGTCGGGTACCGGCTCGGTCTGCGCGCCGCTCGGCGGACTCCGACGTGGCGGCAGCGCACCAGCCGGGTGGCGCTGGCCCGGCAGGCGCTCGGGCTGGTCGCGTTGCTCGCAGTCAGCCGCCTGGAGCGCTCGACGCGGCGGCGGTTACCGAGCCGGCGGCCGTCGTGGCTGCCCGGCAGGTGAGCAGTACCGGTGGAAGCCGGCGTTGCCGGGTAGGTTGCGTGCATGCCGCTGCGCTACGTCGATCCGCACCGCCGCCGTGGGCGTGGCTACCACCAGGGTGTCCGGTTCGGACGGTCCAAGGTCGGGCAGTTCATGGCCCGCCATATCGCCCGCCGCACCGATCCCCTGCTGTTCCGCCTCACTGGTGGACGGGTGAACATGGGACCGATCGTGAACGCGCCGTTGCGCACCGTGGGCGCGAAATCGGGTAAGCCGCGCGAGGTTCAGCTCACCTACTTTCACGACGGCTCCGACGTCATTCTGGTCGCGTCGAACTTCGGCGGCAGCAGACATCCGCAGTGGTATCACAACCTGAAGGCGCATCCGGAATGCGAATTCGGCCAGGAGCCGTTCACCGCACACCAGGTCACCGACACCGAGGAGCACCGCCGGCTCTACGGGCTGGCCGAGCAGGTGTATGCCGGTTACGCCGACTATCGGGAGAAGACCGCCGATTCCGGACGGCAGATTCCGATCTTCCGCTTGACCGCCCGCTGACCGGTCAGGTGCTGTCCCGCCGACGCCGGGTGGCAGCGCTCTCCCGCTGGATCTCCGCCTCGTCGCGCCGCATAGCGGCTCTGCGGCGTCCGTCACCCTGGGCTGCACGCTCCAGCCGCTCACGTTCCCTGGCCGCGGCTGTGCCCTCGCGCTCGTCGGCTTTCAGCTCGCGTTCGTCGGCGAGGCGTTCGCGCTCGTCGGCGATCAGATCACGCTCGTCGGCCAGGCGATCGCGCTGATCGGCGATCGGCTCCCGCCGGGCCAGGTCTTCCTCGCGCCGGATGAGTGCCGATTCGCGTTCGTCGCTGTTCTGCGATGTGTCAGGCTCCACGATCCCGCCTTCTCTTCTGGACGGACCCGCTCAGGATACGACCGCTGACCCGCCGCTCCTAGACTGTGCGCGACGACCGAAGCCGCCGTCAGGCAGCGTTACTGGGCGGATCACTGACGTGGTTCTCGCTGATCCGTTGTCCACCACACGACTCACGGACCTATTTGCCGAGTCCGCAGCAAGCTGCACCCGGGCAGTCACACCGTTGCGCGGGTGGCCCACGCAGTTGCGGTGACGGTGAACGGCCCAGCACCGAGACGTTCGCGAGCCACTGACTCAAGATGTGCGCGACCCTCGTCGTCGAGTTGCTGCACATAGTCGCCGGCCGGACCGACACCGAGGGTGTACGGCTCCCACCACTGCTCAAAACTCGGATGGACAACCTCGACGGCGAGGGGACGTTCTTCCACGCCGCGCAAGCCGGCAGCCTCGAACAGCCCAGTCAGGTGCCCCATGCGCGCCCCGGCCAGGAGCGCTTCGTCCTGGGCCCCTGGGTCCGTCACATGAACCGCATCCCAGAACGGCGCCAGCGCGCCGGTCGGCCCGTCCCATACACATGCGGCGACGACGCCGCCACGCCTGACGACGCGGGCCATCTGCCTGATGCCGGCCATGGGATCCGCCATGAAGTGCACCACCAGCTGCGCCAACGCGGCGTCGAAAGACGCAGTGTCGTACGGTAATTCCTCCGCAGTGCCGCGACGCACGTCCAGGTCGGGGAAGCGTGTCCGTAACGCGTCGAGGAACGGCGGGGAGGGGTCGACCGCTGCGACTCGCGCCCCGACCGACAACAACTGCGCCGACAGAGCGCCCGGCCCGCAGCCCACGTCGAGCACCTCATCCCCCGCGCCGACGCCGGCAAATGTCGTGAAGACCGCCGCAAGAGGCTCGGCATAGCGGCCCATAAAACGACCGTATGCCTCGGGCGAGACGGCGAAGCTCACGTGGCAAGGCTACGTCTGCCGAGCGCGAGGTTCTGGGAAACGCTGGTGCAGCACTTCGACGAGCCGGCAGCTACACGTTGAAGCGGAACTCGACCACGTCCCCGTCGGCCATCACGTAATCCTTGCCCTCCATCCGGACCTTGCCGGCGGCCTTGGCCGCCGCCATCGAGCCGGCTTCCATCAGGTCGTCGAACGAGACGACCTCGGCCTTGATGAAGCCCTTCTCGAAATCCGAGTGGATCACCCCGGCCGCCTTGGGCGCGGTGTCACCCTGATGGATCGTCCACGCCCGCGCCTCTTTCGGCCCGGCGGTCAGATAGGTCTGCAGCTTGAGCGTGTGAAAACCGGCCCGCGCCAACGCATCCAGCCCGCGCTCGGTCTGTCCGATCGACTCCAGCAGCTCGGCCGCCGACTCCTCGTCGAGTTCCTGCAGCTCGGCTTCGATCTTGGCGTCGAGGAACACCGCGTCGGCGGGCGCCACCAGCTCGCGCAGCTCGGCGACCCGTTTCTCGTCGGTGAGCACCGACTCGTCGGCGTTGAACACGTACAGGAAAGGCTTGGAGGTCAACAGGTTCAGCTCGCGCAGCAGTGACACGTCCGCCCCCGCGGAGAATAGCGTCTTGCCGGTGTCGAGCACCTCGCCGGCCGCCACGGCCGCCTCATAGACGGGCCGGCGGTCCTTGTGGGTGCGGGCTTCCTTCTCCAGCCGCGGCAGCGCCCGCTCCAGCGTCTGCATGTCGGCCAGGATCAGCTCGGTCTCGATGACCTCGATGTCGGACTTCGGATCCACCCGGCCGTCGACATGCACGACGTCGTCGTCGGCGAACACCCGCACCACCTGGCAGATCGCGTCACTTTCGCGGATATTGGCCAGGAACTTGTTGCCCAACCCGGCGCCCTCGGACGCGCCCTTGACGATCCCGGCGATGTCGACGAACGTGACCGGGGCCGGCACGATCTTCTCCGAGCCGAACATCTTCGCCAGCTCGGCCAACCGCGGATCAGGAAGCGCCACCACGCCCTCGTTGGGTTCGATCGTCGCGAACGGGTAGTTGGCGGCCAGCACGTCGTTGCGTGTCAGCGCGTTGAACAGAGTCGACTTACCCACGTTCGGCAGTCCGACGATTCCCAGATTGAGGCCCACGGGGACCACAGTCTAGGCCGTGTGACCGCCACGCCACCGATCGCTGGCGGCGTGCGATTGCCCGAGCCGGTACGGTCGACGTGTGTCAGATCAGCGCGCGCGGCCGGCGGTGGCCTCCGATCACCGCTCTGCGCATCCCGATATCGTGGGGATTCCGTGGTGGGGAGCCATTCTGACGGCCGTGATCGCATCCCTGATCGGATTCGCGTTCGACGCCGGATCCGGCAACGGCACACTGACCGCCGTCTTCGCCACGCTGTACGTCCTCGGATGCCTGATCGCGGTGCTCGCCGTGCAGCAGTCCGGCGTTTTCACCGCGGTGATCCAGCCGCCGCTGGTGTTGTTCGTCACGGTGCCCGCCGCCTACTTCCTGATGAACAGCAGCGACATCCACGGCGTCAAGGACGTCCTGATCAACTGCGGCTACCCGCTGATCCAGCGGTTCCCGCTGATGTTCTTCACCTCGGCCGCCGTGCTGATGATCGGGCTGGCCCGGTGGTACTTCGCCAAGAGCGTCCCGGCCGAGAAGCCGGAGCGCAGCGGCAGCGGCAGCGCCCCGAAACCGGGCGCGCTGGCCGCGAAGCTCACCGCGTTGCTCGGCGGTGTGACGGCCGGCGCCAGTGCTGCACGAACAAAGAAGCGACAGCCGTCGGGCCGGCGCCGCACCGCGCCGAGGACCGCCGCAGACCGCACGGGCCGCGCCGCCCGGCCGGCCAGGAAATCCGCTGCGCGACCTCGCCACTCGCGGGCGCCGGAGACGGAGATCATCGAGCCCGTGGCCGACCGGCCGCGCCGCCGGAGGCCGCGGCCCGAGGATCCCTCGGCGTCGGAGCGGCGTCGCCGTCCCCGCCCGTCCTCCACGAGGGAACCGCGGGAACCCCGGGAACCCCGGTCCCGCCGCGACCCCCTCCCTCCCCGCGAACGCCGGTCGTCCTACGAGCGCGACGACCGCGACGACCGGTATGGAAGGCCGCAGCGGCCCCAACGGGACCGGCCCCAGCGCCGCAGCCGCTTCGACGACTACGAGCCGCTCGACCCGTACACCCCGGCCGGTCCGGGCACCCATCATCCGGTCTCGCGCGTGCGCTACCGCGGAGGTGCTCACCCGGACGATATCGACGATCAGCCCGAGTACCGGCCTCGCCGGCGCAGCCCGCGCGACGTCGACGCCGACCGCTGGGAGTACGACATCTGACGAAATCGCATTCCATGCGGCCTGCCGGCGGTTCCGGGCGCGTGGAATGCGATTTCGGCGCGGTCAGGGAACGTACCTGCTAGGAGCGGGCCGGGCGGATCTCCCGAGGCAGCGCGAACACGAGTGTCTCGTTGGCGGTCGTGACGGGTTGCACGGTTCCGTAGCCGTATTCGGCCAGCCGGTCCAGCACTCCGCGCACGAGGACCTCGGGCACCGACGCACCGGACGTGACACCGACGGTGGTCACGCCGTCGAGCCACGCCGGATCGATGTCCTCGGCGTAGTCGACCAGATGGGCCGCGTCCGAACCCGCGCCCAGCGCCACCTCCACCAGTCGCACCGAATTCGACGAGTTCTTCGAGCCGACGACGATGACAAGCTCGCACTCCGGAGCCATCGCCTTGACCGCGACCTGACGGTTCTGGGTGGCGTAGCAGATGTCGTCGCTGGGCGGATCCTGCAGCGTCGGGAACTTTTCCCGCAGCCGGCGCACCGTCTCCATCGTCTCGTCGACGCTCAGCGTGGTCTGGGACAGCCAGATGACCTTGTTCGGGTCGCGCACGGTGACCTTGTCGACCGCGTCGGGATTGTCGACGACCTGGACGTGGTCGGGGGCCTCTCCGGCGGTGCCGACGACCTCCTCGTGACCCTCGTGGCCGACGAGCAGGATGTCGTAGTCGTCGCGGGCGAAGCGCTTGGCCTCGTTGTGCACCTTGGTCACCAGCGGGCAGGTGGCGTCGATGGTTCTCAGGTTGCGGGCGGCAGCCTCGACGTGCACGGTCGGCGCCACGCCGTGAGCGGAGAAGACGACGATCGCGCCCTCGGGCACCTCGTCGGTCTGCTCAACGAAGACGGCGCCCGCCTTGGCGAGGGTCTCGACGACGTAGCGGTTGTGCACGATCTCGTGGCGGACGTACACCGGAGCGCCGTGCTTCTCCAGCGCGCGCTCGACGGTCTCGACGGCCCGGTCGACGCCGGCGCAGTATCCGCGCGGCTCGGCCAGCAGCACACGTTTGCCTGCGGCGACGCCGACGCCGGAACGCAGCGCGGTCTGGCTGGCACCAGGGATCCCCATGTTCACGGTCGGCGGCATGAGTCCAGGGTACTTACCCGCCCCTGTGAACGCCCAGCCGTAGTCTGGGGACCATGTCAACTGCGCCGTATGGGGTCCGTCTGCTCGTGGGTGCGGCCGTGACCGCCATCGAGGAAACCCGCAAACTGCCCCAGACCATCCTCATGTACCCGATGACCATCGCCAGCCAGATCGCCCATCTGGTGATGAAAGTGCAGCAGGACGTCGCCGTTCTGGTGATCAAGGGCGACGAGACGCTGGAGACGATCTTCCCGCCGAAGGACGAGCAGCCGGAGTGGGCGACCTTCGACGAGGATCTGGAGGGCCAGGACGGCGACGGTGACGTCGTCGAGCTGCCCGTCCGCGAGGGTGAGCGCCTCACCGAGGGCCGGTTCGCGCTGTTCAGCGGAGACCCGGACGCCGCCGCGAAGGCTTCGGCCGGCGACGATGCCGCCGAGCAGCCGCCTGCCGACGGGCCTGAGGCCCCGGAGATCGTCGCCGAGATCGAGTACGAGTCGCTGACCCTGGCCCAGCTGCGTGCCCGGCTGACGTCGCTGCGCGTCCCGGACCTGGAGGCGCTGCTCGCCTACGAGGAGGCCACGAAGGCCCGCGCCCCGTACCAGACGCTGCTGGCCAACAGGATCACGCGCGCGTCCGCCAAGTGAGCGGCCCCGCCGGTCTGCCCCGCCGGTCTCGCCTGTGCCGCCTGCGCCGCCCAAGGTCGAAATGACCGAACCTGAGCAGGGCAAGTCCCCCGAGAACCCGTGGCCGGTGCGGGCGGTCGCCACCCGTGTCGCCAAGTACATCGACCGGCTGGGCTCGGTGTGGATCGAAGGCCAGCTGACCGAGCTGAAGGTGCGGCAGTCGACGGCGTTCATGGTGCTGCGTGACCCGGCCGCCGACATGTCGCTGAGCGTGAGCTGTCCGCGTGACCTGGTGGTCAACGCGCCGGTGCCGCTGTCGGAGGGCACGCAGGTGCTCATGCACGGCAAGCCGCAGTTCTACACCCGCAACGGTTCGTTCAGCCTGCGGATCAGCGAGATCCGCGCGGTCGGGCTCGGGGAGCTGCTGGCCCGCATCGAACGGCTGCGGCGGCTGCTTGACGCCGAGGGCCTGTTCGACCCGCGCCGCAAACGCCCCATCCCGTTCCTTCCGGGCACGATCGGGCTGATCACCGGCCGCGCCTCGGCCGCCGAGCGCGACATCATGGCCGTTGCGTCCGGACGGTGGCCCGCGGTGCGATTCGCGGTCCGCAACACCGTGGTGCAGGGCGCCAATGCGGTCCCCCAGATCGTCGACGCGCTGCGCGGCCTCGACGCCGACCCCGACGTCGACGTCATCGTGCTGGCGCGCGGCGGCGGCAGTGTGGAGGACCTGCTGCCGTTCTCCGACGAGACCCTGTGCCGGGAGATCGCCCGGTGCACCACCCCGGTGGTCAGCGCGATCGGGCATGAGCCGGACAACCCGCTGTGCGACCTGGTCGCCGACCTGCGCGCGGCCACACCGACCGACGCGGCGAAACGGATCGTCCCAGACACCGCCGCCGAGCAGGCGCTGATCGACGATCTGCAGCGGCGCAGCGCCCGCGCGCTGCGCAACTGGGTCAACCGGGAGGCCCACATCGTCGCCCAACTGCGCAGCAGGCCGGTGCTGTCCCGCCCGCTGGCCGCGGTCGACGCGCGCGCCGAGGAGATCCACCGCGCCCGGGCCGCCGCCCGCCGCGACGTCAAGCGCCTGCTGACCGCCGAAAGCGACCGCCTCGGGCATCTGTCGGCGCGACTGACCACACTGGGGCCGGCCGCGACGCTGGCGCGGGGCTACGCCGTGGTGCAGGCCGTGCCCGAGGGCGCGGCACCGTACGTGCTGCACTCGGTGGCCGATGCGCCGGCCGGCACGCGGCTGCGGATTCGGGTGGCCGACGGGGCCGTCACGGCGATCAGCGGGGGCAGCGAGCACGGTGAGGACTGAGAATGAAGCCTATTAGTGAGCTCGGGTACGAGGAAGCGCGCGACGAACTCATCGAGGTCGTGGAACGTTTGGAGCACGGCGGACTCGACCTCGATGCATCGCTGACGCTCTGGGAACGTGGCGAACAGCTGGCCAGACGCTGCGAACAGCACTTAGCTGGAGCCCGGGCACGGGTGGAGAAGGCATTGGCCGCGGGCGACGAGGAGCAATAGCGATCCGGTCGGTGAATCTGCCGCGGGATCTCGAAATTGGAACACGTTTCAGTTAGTCTGCCGGGCATGGGTGATGTATCGCTGCAGACCGACCTCGGACGCGTCCTGGTCACCGGAGGCTCCGGGTTCGTGGGCGCCAACCTGGTCACCGAGCTCCTGGATCGCGGACTGGACGTGCGCTCGTTCGACCGGGTGCCGTCGCCGCTGGCCACCCATCCGCGCCTGGAGGCGGTCGTCGGCGACATCACCGACGTCGGCGACGTCGCCGCCGCAGTCGACGGGATCGACACCGTCATCCACACCGCGGCGATCATCGACCTGATGGGCGGCGCGTCGGTCACCGAGGAGTACCGGCAGCGCAGTTTCGCGGTGAACGTCACCGGCACAGAGAATCTTGTGCACGCCGCGCAGAAGGCCGGGGTCAAGCGGTTCGTCTACACCGCGTCGAACAGCGTGGTGATGGGCGGTCAGCGCATCGCGGGCGGAGACGAAACGCTGCCCTACACCGAGAGATTCAACGATCTCTACACCGAGACCAAGGTCGTCGCCGAGAAGTTCGTGCTCTCCCAGAACGGCGTCGCCGGCATGCTGACGTGCTCGATCCGGCCCAGCGGCATCTGGGGCCGGGGCGATCAGACGATGTTCCGCAAGGTGTTCGAGAGCGTACTCGCAGGCCACGTCAAGGTGCTCGTGGGCAATAAGAACGTCAAGCTCGACAACTCCTACGTGCACAACCTGGTGCACGGATTCATCCTCGCCGCGCAGCACCTGGTGAAGGGCGGGACCGCACCCGGCCAGGCGTACTTCATCAACGACGGCGAGCCGATCAACATGTTCGAGTTCTCCCGCCCGGTGGCCGAGGCCTGCGGCCAGCCGTGGCCGACCTTGCGGGTGCCCGGGCGGCTGGTGTGGTTCGTGATGACCGTCTGGCAGTTCCTGCATTTCAAGTTCGGGATGCCCAAACCGTTGCTCGAACCCCTTGCAGTGGAACGGCTTTACCTCGACAACTACTTCTCGATCGCCAAGGCCGAACGCGACTTGGGCTACCGGCCGCTGTTCACCACCGAGCAGGCGTTGGAGCACTGCATGCCCTACTACGTAGACCTGTTCCACCGGATGAAGAACGAAGCCGCCCAGCCGGCGGTGCCGGCCGCACCCAAGGTCTGATGGCGCAGTACCGGTTCGCCGCCAACGGCGATGTGAAGATCCGCTACCTCGACTCAGGGGGCGACGATCGTGGCGCGCCGGTGGTCTTCGTCCCGGGATTCACCTGCGTCGCCGAGGACTACGCCGAATCGCTACCCCTGCTAGTGTCCTGAGTCATTAATTCGGTTGCAGTAGTTGGCGATGCTTGCCAGGATCTGGTCGGCGGTCTTAGTCCAGACGTAAGGCTTGGGGTTGTCGTTCCAGGTGTCGATCCAGGCACGGATATC
>NZ_JBQQCF010000077.1:0-13926 GCF_052245755.1 Mycobacterium sp. 4D054 | reverse complement strand
GGTACAGCGGCAAGGTATCCAGCACCTGCCGCACACAGCGCTCCCTGACGTTCGGGTCGATCTTCTTCGGCATGGTTTGCATCCTTCCAACTCAGAAAGATGCGGCATCAAACCTGGGGCGCTTCAAGGTGTGGCTGGATTTTCTGCACGCGATGGGCGTTCGATGGGATCAGGCGTCGCGATCGGAACTGGCTGCGTTCAAGGAATGGCGTTTGTCGGCTGAGGAGAATCCTCAGCACGTGAGTTCAAATAGTTTCTGTGTCGATCGCGCGGCGATCCGCGGTTTCTACTCGTGGGCGGCCGAGCAGCACGGAATTGACAACCCCGTCCGGGCCCGTGCGATTGCCACGTCGTGGATGGGCGGGAACCAAGCCGTGTTGGAGAGCACGCCGTCGGGAATGCGTAGAGCCGACGTGAAATGGCTTACCCCGCAAGCATTTCGGTTGTGGCGAAACCTGGGGTTGCGCGGTTTCACGATGGAGGGCGTGCCGCGCCACGATTGGCGGGGGGCGACTGAGGACCGGGACGTCGCGTTCGTGGAGGGGTTGTTCGGGACGGGTTTACGAATCGGCGAGTGGGCCAGCATGGTAACGGTCGAGGTGCCCACGCCGGGTGCTGAGGGGCTCCTGCGTTCGCGCGTTGCGTCTCATTGCGCGAAGGGTGGTAGCGGGCGAGCGTTCTGGATGCGGCGCCGCGTCGCCCAACAAGTTCACTTCTATCTGCAGGAAGGTAGTCGCACCGGTGCCATCGCCCGTGCGCAAAGTGCTGGTCGCTATGAACAGGTTGCCAATCGTTGGGTGGTTGAACAGGTTCGTCGGGATGGGCAACTGGAAGTCGTCGACGAGAAGGGATCGCATCGTGCGGTCCGGCTGGACGCACTCGGGCCGTCGACACGCATGAAGTTGTTCCGCCGGGGACCCCACGGTCTGGAACCGATGTGGCTGTGGCTCAATCACGACGGAACACCTCGCCCCAAACACTCCTGGTACAAGACATTCGACCGCGCGAACACCAGGGTCGCGAAAGCGCTTGCTGCATCGGAAGGTACGCCGCTGTGGTGCCGACCCCACATGCTGAGGCATTCCTTTGCGCTGCGGTGGTATTGCATTGCCACGTTCGTCGCGTGGCGCCGCACCGACATGTTGACCAAGCAGGAGCAGCGCGACTTCCGCAACCAGCTCGGTGATGTGTGGTTCCTCCTGGCGACACTTCTTGGACATCGCAGTGCCGAGGTGACACGCGGTGTCTATCTGGAGCCGTTTCAGGTGCTGCAGGTGGAGGAGCTCATCGCGCTGATGGATGCCGACGATCGACAATCCCTCGAGCGTCTCGTCGCAACAGTCGGCGTCGGTGAGCCGCGTGTGCTGACGGTCCCCACATGACGGGTCACCCTGCGACGCAGCCGGATCCCGCGTGGCGGCCCGTACTGCGGCGACGCGGGCTGATCGTGACGTTCGTAAGCGAGGATGGCACTCAGTCGAAGGACTTCGACTTCGGGTCTCTGCCGGGCAACAACGGAGTCCGCCACGATTTCGCGATCGCATTCGAGGATGCCACGGGTGTGCTGGGCGTATCCAAGCGGTTGAGGGGCGCCGGTGCGCTGTGGCAGTCTGCCCGCCATGCCTGCTGCTGGCTTGCCGAAAACCGACCAAGACTGCGGGGACTGGCAGGTTTGTCTGCCTCGGATGCCCGGCTGCTCGCCTTATCGTGTCGGGTACCCAGCGGCCCTGGCCCGGCGCTGAGCCTCAAGACGCTGCTGCGCTGCAGTCCAGTCGTATCCGATGAGGCACGTCAGGCGTTCGCACGCGTGCGTCACCAGAAGAACGCGGCGGCACGACAACCCTACTCCGCCGACGAGATGCGCCGCATCACCGTCGTGGCACGGGGAATCGTTCGGCGATCGCGTACCCGATTGCGGACTCATTGGGCGATGGTCGCTGATTATCGTGCGGGATGGTTCGATCACCTCCCCCGTGCAGACCCCAATCGCACTCTGGCCGAAGTACTCGATCACTGCGCCCGGGAGGGCGACTTCCCCCGCACCGCCTCGGGTGCACGGGCTAACGTGACCCGGCAGGCGGTGACCGCGGCCGGTGGATGTCGACTTCTATCGCTGCTGCATGTGAGCCCGGGGGAATCGTGGGCATTTGGTGTTCTCCTCGCCGCACTGACCGGCCTGAACCTGTCGACGCTGGACTCACTGCCCGCCCCGCACCGACACGCCAGCAGCCCCGAGGAACCCGGCATCCTATTCGTCAACACCGACAAGCCCCGCCGTGGGAAACGGTCGGTCATGACGGTCCCGGTGACCGCGATGCGCCCCGAGTTGCGGCCCCTTGGTGGAGAGAACCGGCGCGCCGCCGTGCTCAACACGTCACTGACGACCGCGTACGGGGTCTTCATGTTGCTGCTGGAACTGACCGAACCGGCCCGCGCGCTGACCGGATCCCAACGCGCCTTCATCTATTACAGCGCACAGCCCGACAACGTCGAACAGAAACTCTTCGGCTACGGAATCAGCAGTACCGCCTCCGGAGTGACTGCTCGGCGGCGCTGGATGGCGCCGTGGCTGACCGGTGATGCCGGGCGTGACGGGTTGCTCCTCGGGATCAGTATGGATCGGCTGCGCAAGACTCACTTGGAGCAGGTCCGAAAACCCACTTCCCACACCCCGGCCACGTTGGCCCGCTACCTGAGTCGCATGGACCCTGTGCGCCACGAGGGATTCCAGATCGTCGCTGAGGCCCTCGATGAGCAGGTGGCCCGAGCATTGGCCCGACGCTCGATGACGGTGCAACCGGACACCCACGACACCGGATTCGGCCAGGACGCCGTGCTGGGCAACTGCGCCGATTTCGAGCACTCGCCGATCGACGGTCAACGGTGCCGCCAATCGTTCATGGCGTGCCTTGACTGCAGCAACGCCCGCGCCTTCCCACGCCACCTACCGGTTCAACTGGTCGTTGCCGACCGGCTTCGCGGACTGCGCCACGAGATGCCCATCGGGCAGTGGATTGCGTATCACGCGGGTCCTCTCGCGCAACTCGACGACATCTTCGCCGAGTACGAGCAGGCCCAGCTGACCGCCGCG
The DNA here is from genome assembly GCF_052245755.1 of Mycobacterium sp. 4D054. Lineage (NCBI taxonomy): Bacteria > Bacillati > Actinomycetota > Actinomycetes > Mycobacteriales > Mycobacteriaceae > Mycobacterium > Mycobacterium sp. 4D054. The sequence goes on along the minus strand of NZ_JBQQCF010000077.1, from coordinate 10,835 downwards.
CGAGCCGAGATCACCGACAGCGATCACCAGACAGTCAACCTACTGCTGACGGGAAACCTGGAAGCATCATGACCCACGCGGCTGAGGTATTCGACGTCGTGGCAGGTGTCGACATCGGCCCCGGCACAGCGGTCTTGCTCAACCGCACGCTTCACATCGACGGCATCCGATGCCGATTCGGCGACCCGGTGTGGGATCTGTCCGCGGCGATCGAGGACCGCCACAGTGCAGGGCAAGCCGTGCACTGGGAGGGATTCCCAACGCCATTTCGCCACGCCTGCAAGCTCTACCTTTTCGCCCTGCTCAACATCGTCGACGACGCACCCCGCCTCGACAGTTCCCGATCGCTCTATCCGCACATCAAGACAATTTTGGGCGAGCTGGTGCCGCTGCGGAGGTTCACGACGTGGCTGGTGGAGCGGGGTGTCACATCGTTTGGCCGGGTCAGCGCCGAACATCTCGACGACTACCTGCGCCACGTCACCGAGACCAGCGGTGTCAGCGCAGGATCCAAACGCTCAGCACTACAGGCGATCAAGCGTCTGCACGCGTACCGGGAAGCGCTGCCCCCGCATTGCCGGCTCCCCGCAGAGCCGTTGTGGGGCGGCGCGAGCGCACGAGGTCTCGCCAACTACGAGTCATCCTGGGGCAAGCCGAACACAACCCCGCGCATTCATCCCGAGGTCATGGAGCCGCTGCTCTCGGCGGCGTTGATGGTGACCCGCACGGTCGCGGCTGATCTCCTTCCCGCAGCGCGCAAACTCCTCGCAATGCGGCGCCTGGCCCACCAGATCGCACCCGACATTCGTCGGGCTCCCACCCGTACCGTGTCGCTGTTCGACACCACCAAGGCTCAACTGGACTGCCTGCTAGCTGCCCTGGGCCGCAATGACGCCTCACTTCCGGGTATCCGGACAGGCGGCACGACCAGTGTCGATCTGAAGGGTCTAGCCGTGGGCGGATGGCTTAACCACACCGAACTGAAACGCATGAAAGAGACGTCAGTCCTGCTGGCCAAGCATGGATTACCGATCGACGTCGACATGTTGCGCGTCGACACATTCAGCGCCATCGGCACCCATCGCTGGCGTGAAGACCCAGTCGGCGCGAGTGCACTCGTCGATCTGCTTCGCCACGTCACGACTGCCTGTTTCATCGTGATCGCCTACCTTTCGGGTGTTCGGACCGGCGAGGCACTGAACCTACGACGTGGCTGTATCAGTTGGGACGCGAAACTGGCGTTGACGCTCATGTCCGGTCACCAGTTGAAGGCCGATGAGCAGCGTCGGAACCGATCGCCGGCCACGATCCCGTGGGTCGTGACCGACGAAACCGCCCACGCCATCAGCGTTCTCGAGCAGATCACGGTGAGCGATCTGCTATTCCCGGCTTTCAACATGTGCTCCCAGGAACGGTTCCTCTTCGGCGCTACCCGGACCAGGACGCCCGGCTCCATCAACACCGACATCACCAGCTTCATCGGGTGGTTCAACCGTGACATCGCTCCGGCAGTCAGCCATCCGCTCATCGGCGCTGACCCGAACGGCACGATCCAGGTGCCGCGGTTACGCCGCACACTGGCCTGGCACATCGTGCGGCGCCCCGGCGGAACGATCGCCGGCGCAACGCAATACGGTCACCTGCACACACAAATGATCCACGGTTATGCCGGCGGCGCTGATTCGGGATTCCTCGACGACATCACCTTCGAGCAGTTCCTCCACCGTGCCGAGATCATCCACGACGATGCCCAACGACTCGTAGGCGGCGAGCACGTCTCCGGCCCGGCGGCCGATGAGTATCGGGCCCGCATCGAGCGGGCACGCACGTTCGCGGGCTTAACAGTGACCACCAAGAGTCAGGTCGCTAACGCATTAAAGAATCCGGACTTGCAGATCCACCACGGCGCCGTCGTGACGTGCGTGTTCCGGCGCGCCACCGCAGCCTGCCTCGAACCCGCCGACAGCTCCGCTGAACCCCTCTGGAGTCGATGCCGTCTGGGCTGCGTCAACGCCGCCCATACCGACCGCGACGCAGCCAGCCTTCGCCAGCATGTCAGGGCACTCCAACGCGACCTGGTGACTCTCGAACTCCCCGAGCCGTTGCGGCAACGAATTCAGACGCGCCTGATCGAGCACCGAAAGGCCCTCGCCGAACACGAATCCAGCCGACCGCCGACAACGCCACAGCAGGACGGGGAAGACGAATGACCCTCCTGGGAAATGTCACCGCAGGCAACGATGAGGAACGCCAACTGGTCCGGGCCGCTATCAACCGCCTCCGAGACAATAGAGCCGAGCGGAGCAGCGGCGCACACACTGTCGTGGCCTTGGCCGACGAATCGGGAATATCACGTCAGAGACTCTACGAACATCACAGCGATCTGCTCAACGAGTTCAAGGCGACGGTCGGGTGCGGACCCGTCACGGCCACGGCCGAGGCTCTGCAACGTCAACTTGCACAGGCCCGTAATCACAACCAGGATTTGGCTGCCGAAAATGCTCACCTGCGAAGCAGGGTTAGAACGCTCTCAGCGGTGATTACCGAACTCACGCACGAAACCTCCGGAGCCAACGTCGTTACTTCAATGCCACGCAAATACCCATGTCGATGACCGGGGACTATCTGGGACTATCTCGTTAACCGTTAACGAGATCGTCCGAAAAAAGGATGGTGAGGGCTTCAGGGACCGATTCAGCTGTGGGGATCTGACGCGCGGTGTCGCCGATCTGCAGTAGTCGGCTTGCCGCGGGTCCAGGTACTACGATCCAGGGGGTTGCCGTGGAGGCGTGTCGTCGGCTGATGGCCAGGAGCGTTCGCAGCCCGTCTGCGCCGAGGAACGTGACCGCGGTGAGGTCGAGGATCAGCGGTGCGTGACGAATGACGGTGCGGCCGCGCGCTTCTTGGAGGAGATCGTAGGCGTTGGACGCGTCGATGTCGCCACGGGCGACAACGATGGTGGTGCTGTGTTCGACTCTGTAGACGAAGCGTGCACGGTCGCGGTGTCGCCGTCGAGTGCGTGGTCGTCGGAACGTCATGGTTACGGTGACGAGGCCGGAACACTGGGCCACGTCGGCTTGGCCGGCACGGTGCGGGCCTCCCGTCACGTAGGTGGCGGGAGGGCGTTCAGAGGGCAGAGGTCACCGACTTGCGTGTCTTCTTCACCTTTTTGAGGTCGGTTTCGAGGTCTTTGACCGCGTCGCGGTGCTCGGTGAGGGATTTCTTCACCTTCTTGATGGTCTTCGTTTGTTGGTCAAGGGATTTGCGCAGCGCGGCTTCGCGGCGTTCGACCGTGCGCAACACCTTCTGGGCGGCGGCAACACTGGCTGCCGGCGGTGTCGCGGTCTTGGCGGTGCCGCGGCTTCCGGTCTTTGTGGAAGCCTTCGCCGTGCGTGATCGTGACGGGGAAGCGGACCTCTTCGTGGTCGACGTGGTGGGTGCAGTCTTGCGGCTGCCGGTGGTCTTTTTGGTGGCTCGTTTGGTGGCCATGGTGTGTCCTAACGGGAGGTGGTCACTTCTGCGGCGCGTCGAGGGTGGTCGTCGCGGGCGGCGGTGCGATGGGTGGGGTGTCAGGTCGCGGGTTGTCGATGAGGTCGTTCCGGTCGTTGCCGCGGTTGCTGCGGCGCCGGGTGAAGGCTGACACCGAGAGCAGTGCCCGCGACAGTCGGGTGGGGGCGCCGCCGTTGCGGCGTTGCAGGTAGAGACCAACCTTGGCCAGGGCAAAGGCGAGTAGTGGCAGTAGCAGCGTGGCCAGCAGCCAGCGCCGCACTGGTGAACTCAGGAGTGCCAACATGGCGGTTCCTTTCAGTGCCGGGTGACATTTGCAGTGCCGCCGATGGGTGTTTGACTTGTCACCGGCGTGGCTTGACGGCCTGTCGGCTGGATCGGCGGCGGGGGTGCGGCGCGCGGGTTAGCGGGTTCGGGTGCTGCGGCGGCCGGTGATGCCGAGGTAGCCGGCGATGAGGATGACGGCGAAGATGATTCCGACAAGGAACGGGATGATCTTGAAGCCGCCGTTCTGGTTGGAGTATCCGAGTTTGTAGGACACCCACGTGCCCAGGAATGAGCCGATCGCGCCGAGTAGCACGGTGACGATGACCCCGATGTTCTGCTTGCCGGGCATGACGAGTCGGGCCAGCACACCGACGATGAGTCCGACGACGATGGCGCCGATGATGGTTCCGATCACGGGTTTCTCCTTTGATGGTGGGGGCCGCGTGTGCTGCGAACCGCGGCGTCGAGAGACGGGGGTGCTGGCTGCCCCGCCGGGGCGGCGGGGCAGCTCACGACTTGACTACTCGGCGGCTTTCTGGCGTGCTTCGTGGGTCTTGGCTTCGCCGCGGGCGGCTTCGGCTTCGGCTTCCTTTTGGGCGACGTCGCGCTGGGCGTCGGCTTTGTCCTGCTGGGCCTTACCCTCCTCGGTCAGGCTGTCGTTGCCGGTGACCGCGCCGATGGCCTCTTTGGCCTTGCCCTTGACGCCTTCGACGACGCCCTTGATGCCTTCGGCCGGTCCGCTGTTGCTGTCTGTCATGGGTTTATCCCTTCTCGATGGTGTGGTGTGTTGACTTCTCCCGCCCGTACATGAGCGGGAAAACCTGTGGCGCTCGGTGCGTTCCGGGCGTGCCGGGCTAGTGGGCGGAGGTCACGCGAGCCGGCGGGGGTTGGGTTTGCGGGTGTTGACGTGTAGGCGGGTTTGCACGGCAATGGAGTCGCCGAGCATGCCGACGGTGGTGGCGGCGATCTCGTCGGCCGCGTGGGCGGCGTGGGCGAGGGTGTCGGTGCCGGCGGCGGTGACGTCGAGGTGGATGCTGGGTTTGCCGCGGTCGATGACGGCTTTGCCGCTGGCGGATTTGATCGCGGGGCGCTCGCGCAGTTCGGCGGCCGCGGCGTCAGCCAGAGAGCCGAGGTTGGCCGACAGACAACCTTCGGAAAGGTTGCTGTCGGCCAAGGTGAGGTCCCCGGCCCGACGGGCGGGCCGGTGCGCGATCAGCCACCGCACCCCGAGCAGCACCAGCAGGACTCCGGCGGCGGTGACGGCCCAGGGCCACCATGCGGTTTGGGCGGCGGTCATCAGCCCCGGGGCGGTGAGGTAGACCGGGGTGCCGTCGATCAGGTGAGTCGTCCAGATGATCATGGCCACGCCCAGCACAAGAAGGAACAGGCCGAGGATCAGGGCGGCGAGGCGGTCGACGAACGTGGCGGTACCGGTCATGGTTTAGGGCCTTTCCACTCGGGTGCGCACCGAGATGCGTGGCGCTGAGGCCAGCGGCGCCAAGGCGGTGCGGACGGCGCCGGCGATGGCGTCTTGGGTGACGTCGGGTCCGGTGGTGCGGGCTGTCACTTTGACCGCGCGGCGGGTCGCCGAGGCGGTGGCCTTGGTGACGCCGGGAACGACGCGCGCGGCGGCGGCGGCGAGTTTGGCGGTGTCGGCGACGTCGAGGTAGACGCTGGTTTTGGCCTGCACGGGGATGGCTTTGCGGCGGCGCGGGGACAGCGCTGTCCCGACGAGAATGAGGCCGACGGCGGCGAGGATGGCGCCGATGGGGACCATCCAGCCGGCCGCGGATTGGCCGTCGAACCAGTTGATGGCCGCTTGGGTCCAGGAGGGTCCGGTGATCCAGCCGGCCGCGGCGATGCCGTCGCGGATGCCGGCCGCGCCGAGGGCGATCAGCAGCAGGGCGCTGATCACGCCGACGTAGTGCGCGGCCGCCGGTGCCAGCGGCGGCGGGGCCGATGCCGGGGATTGTGGCGTGGCCTCGGGTTGGCGGGTGCCGTTGTGCAGCGGCCCGGAGGTCGAGTGTGTCGACGGAACGTGTTCGAGGTGTTCGGGGGCGGTCATTGGACCCGCTTTCCGGTGGTGGCGTCGTTGGTGGTGACGGCGGCGACCGCCACGTCGACGCCGTCGACCTGCAATCCGGCCAGGTGCGAGAGCGCGAAGGTGACATTGTCGCGCACGGCGGCGCTGACGGCGCTGAGTTGGTAGCTCCAGGGCACGGCGATGTCGACTTTCGCGCGGACGCGTCCGGCGGCGATGCTGACGTGGGTCTTGGGTTTGGTGCGTCCGGTGAGTTTGTCCAGGCCGCTGGCCTGAAGCCGAACTCCGGCGGTGTCGAGGGCGGCTTTGGCGGCGATCTGTTCGGCGACGCGGTCATGCACGATCAGCGAACCCCGACCGCCGGGGTCGTGGTCGACTGCGGGCGCGGTGTCAGCCACGGCCGCGTCCCCGCAGGAGGGTGGCGAGGTCGAATTCGCCGTCGCGTTGCCCGCCGATCGCGTAGCCGATAGCGCCCAGGATCACAGCGATCAGGAAGCCGGTGAATCCGCCGGCGGCGGCGGCGACGCCGAGCAGCAGCCCGGCCAGTAAACCTACGGTGGCAGTGGTCATTGGGGTGGTCCTCTCACATGGTGGAAGTCGTTGTCAGACAGAGCAGTCGGGGCGTTAGAGGGTGAAGTAGCGGCGGCTGGTGTGTCGGCGCCGCCACTGACGGAGCCAGCGGTGCAGTCGTGCGCGCCGCGACCGCCGGATGATCAGCACCACCTCCAGGGGTGGTCCGCCGTCGGGTTGGCGGTCGATCTCGGCCAGCGCGGCGATGAGGTCTGCTGCGGAGCCGCCGCGATCGGGATGGTGCGCCCAGGCTGCCGCGCGCCGAGCGCTGTGGCGGTCGCGGTCGGCGGCCACGTGCTGCCCGCCCGGCGGGGTGTCGGTCATGATGGGGCGGGGGCGACGTCTTCGACGGTGACGTTGACCTCGGCGCCGGGATGCAGGGCGCTGACGGTGGCGCGGACCGCGGCGGCGGTGTCGCGCACCGCGACGCCGAACACCACGACGATGTGGACGTCGACGACGTTGTCGGTGATGCGGATGCCGGCGACGCGCCGTCCCGGTAGGTAGGTGCCGACCTCGCCGAACATGCCGGGGTGCAGCGCGGCGACGCCGGGAACCGCCAGCACCGCGGCGGCGAGCAGGTCGGCGGGCTCCTGCGGTGCCGGCGTCGCCGCATACCCCTCGGTCACTTACTGAACCCGCGCCGGGCGGCTGCTGTCGGTGCTGGTGTCGTCGTCGCTGTCGTCCTCGACGTGCACGTCGTTGACGGTGATGTTGACCTCGGTGACCTCCAGGCCGGTCATCTTCTCGATCGCGGCGATGACGTTGCGGCGAATCCCGCTGGCCAGATCGGTGATCGCGACCCCGTACTCGGCGACGATGTCGATGTCGATCGCCGCCTGCTTCTCGCCGACCTCCACCGACACGCCCTGGCCGTGGTTGACGGTGGCGCCGGGGATGCGCTCACGGAGCTGGCCGACGATGCGCTGCGCGCCGCCGCCCAGGTCGTAGACGCCGTGGACTTCGCGCGCGGACAGGCCGGCGATCTTGGAGACCACCGTGTCGGCGATCGTGGTCTTTCCGTGCGACGTGGTCAGGGCGGTGTCGCTGGCGGCCGCGGCCGGGGACTTCGGCGCGGTGGCGGGGGGCTGGGTGCTCGTCATGGGCACGGTTCCTTTCACAATTCTCGTCTGGGGTACATGGGCGTAGACGGGGCCGCATCACCGAAGTGCACGTCCGACCGCACGATTGTGATGTAGAACACATGTACCCGATTTTTCGGGTGCGCGTGAAAGGTTTTGTCTCAGCCCTTGTGCGGGTGTGGCTGGTTCACCTCGCGCCGCGAGCCGGCTTTCGGGAGGAGGTCACGGCTTGGTGGACACCCCACCCCGTGAAACGCTCTCGGCGGCAACGCACCTGGGTGACCGCACCCTGGCGGCGGCCGCCGCCCTGGGTGAACGCGCGGCGTTCGAAACGATCGTGCACCGCTACGGCCCGCTGCTCTACGGTTATGTTCGGCGCATGATCAGCGACCGCGACGGGGTCGATGACGTGGTCCAGGAGACGTTCGTCGCCGCCTGGCGTCAAATCGACAACTACCGCGGTGAAGCGGCCCTCAAGACGTGGCTGTTCCGCATTTGTGACCGCAAGATCATCGACTCACGCCGAGTGCGCTACGCCGAACCGATCGATGACCGCCTCATCGACCCCATCGATCCATCGGCGGCCCGAGATCCGGCGATCGTGTTGTCCAACACCGAGTTTCTCGAGGCCCTGGAACGTGCGCTGGCCGAGCTACCGGTCCGTCAACGCGCGGTGTGGGTGTTGCGGGAGATCGACGGCTTGACGTTCCCCCAGATCGGCGTGACCCTGAACTTGAGTCCCGGGGCGGCGCGCGGACATCACCACCGGGCTCAATCAACTCTTCGACGAAGGATGCAGCGATGGCAGCAATGAACGGGGACGACCCGCTCGGCGTACTGCTCTCGCGCGCCGGACAAGCATTGCGGGAGCTGGGTGAACCCGGCTGGGATCGCATCGCCGACACCGTGATCGCCGCAGTCCGCAACACCCCCCGCTCCGGCTGGCCGGTAACCGCGCAGGACCCCGACCCCCAGCAGCCGCCGCTGCCAGGGTGCATCGCGGTCAGCGATCTGGTCATCCGCGCCGCCCTGGCCGCAGCACTGCGCGTCGATCAGATCTGCGCCCCTGCCGCCGTCGACGTCCACCTCGACGGCACCGACCTGCAGCGCATCAGTGTCGCGATCACCGGCCGCTACGGCAACCGGCTCACCGAGGTCGCCGACCACGTCCGCGACCTCGCCGCCGGCATCCTCGACGACCTTCTCGGAGTGGCCGCCCTCGGGCACCAGATCGACGTCGCCGTCATCGACATCGTCCGGGGCAACCCGCTCGCCGAATAGCGCGCCACCCTCGAGCCAAAAGAGCGAGTTTCCCTGCGTAGAAATTAGGGAATTGACTCCGCCGAACGTCACGTGCCCCGGTTTTCGTAAAACGCCGAGACTACGACGACTTTCGCTATTGGCTGCCGCGCAACGTGGCTCTCTAGGGAATGGACGTGTATATGAGGGACGCTCTGAACGACATGTGGCGCTCGGTGGCCACCTTCGCCCCCAAACTGGTGGCCTTCCTGCTGATCCTGATCATCGGGCTGATCGTGGCCAAACTGATCTCCAAGGCGGTCGACAAAATCTTGGAACGGGTCGGGTTCGACCGCGCGGTGGAACGCGGCGGAGTCAAACGCGCCCTGGCCAACAGCCGATACGACGCGTCAACCATCGCCGGGAAGATCGTCTACTACGCGCTGGTGCTGTTCGTGCTGCAACTGGCGTTCGGGGTGTTCGGCCCCAACCCCATCAGCGAACTGCTCAGCGGAGTGATCGCGTTCCTGCCCAAACTGTTCGTTGCTCTGATCATCGTGGTGGTGGCCTCGGCGATCGCCGCCGCGGTGCGAGATCTGTTGTCCAACAGCCTCAGTGGACTGTCCTACGGCAGAATGCTGGCCAACATCGCCAGCGTGTTCATCCTCGGCCTGGGAATCATCGCCGCGCTCAACCAGATCGGCATCGCGCTGACAGTCACCTTGCCGGTGCTGGTCGCGGTCCTGGGCACGATCGGCGGCATCCTGGTCGTCGGGGTCGGCGGCGGCCTGATCAAACCGATGCAGCACCGCTGGGAGGACTACCTCAACAAAGCCGAGCAGGAAAGTCGTAACGTCCGCGACAAGGTGTCCTCCCCGCACGGCACGATGCCTCCGCAGCAACCCGGTCAGGTCGGGGCAGCAGCGCCGGGCTCCTACGACGGCCCCTCCGGGCAGCGACACGCCCATGCGGGCGGTGAGCCGCCCCACGGCTACCAGCAGCCCGGCTACCCACCCCCAGCGCAGCAGCAACCGCCCTACGGCACCAATCCGCCCCCGCGGCAGGGGTACTGACCGCTGCTCCGAATCCACCTGTGCGGCGCTGGTTCCGGTGCAGCCTAGGGCCGACGATTCGTCAACAGCGACCCAGACGCCACCCGCACGGCGTCTGGGTCGCTCACGGCGAGCGGGCCGTCAGGTGGGGGCAGCGGCCGGCGACGCCGTCGCACACCGAATCACCGACGCGCTCATCGAGACGCCCACACAGGCTGATGCCCGATCCAGCGGCGATGACGAACAAGTGCCAGCCATAGCCGGTGCAGCGAAAACTCGCTGCCGCCTGTCCGCGTGCGCGGCCGCCCGGAGGCGCTGCTGGGGCACCGTCGGCCTGCTGCTCAGGTTCGGACTCGCCGCACCGCATCTGTACCGCGGACGCGCTGGAATTGGATAGCCGGGTTACGGTTCACCGCAAGACGCCCGCTGAGCGCAAGCCGCTAAGGAAGCAGGATGTTAGTGTCCAGGCCGATGCCACTCGTCACCACCCGCGCTCGCCGCAGGCTGCGCCGGCCGGCGGCCCGCCGCCGCGGCGTGCGCAGCACCTCAGGGCGCCCTGAGACCGCGATACTGCTGGGTGTGGTCATCGTGTCCGTCGCGGTGGTGTGGGCGCGCCGCCAACGTCGCCGCCAGTCGTTAGCCGGTCCCGGTGACGACAAGCCTGCCGGTTACGAGAATCCCGCGATCTGAATCGCCCAGCGTCAGACAGGCCGTGCAACCTTCGCCGAAACGCCGGGTCGCTGTCTTCCTCACGTAGTGGCAGTGGCACGCTACCGCGCTCGGGCCGCGTCGGCGACGATGTCTGCGTCGCCGCCTTAGGTGTAGGCAGCTTCGCGCACGACCTCATCGGTCTCCAATCCAGCACCCAGCGCGCCACCGAGAGTGGCCAGCGAGTACGTCAGCCACGCGACCGGGGAGCCTGGCCGTTTTGCAACCTTCAAGTGTTGGTGGGTCAAGTCCAGGGACGTGGTGTACGACGTCGTCGTGTGATTCTTCGAGGTGATGGTTCAGGTGGTCAGTGCCGCGGGGGTGGCCTCCTGTTCGGTCGGGGTGTCGTTGACGGTGCGTGATTTGCTC
>NZ_JBQQCF010000076.1:0-14935 GCF_052245755.1 Mycobacterium sp. 4D054 | reverse complement strand
GACGCTAACGACCAGCGAACCTCTTGTATCAGATGAAATGAGAAAGCTGACCCGTCGGATTCTCACCCGAACTGATACACCGCAGTTCAGGACGCCGTCCATACATCAGGTCAGATGAGAACGGACAGCTGTCCGATGTCATTTTGCAGTTGATCTCCGACTTTTTCACCAGTCTGCCTACCAGCGCATAGGGCTTTCCAGTCTTTCGTCTACCAAGTTGTGCGTCTCGTGACGCTTCCGCGCTCGTAGCGCAATCGGCTTCGTGCCGAGTCCGGCAGCACACTCACTTTCGGCCAATTGCCCAACCCTCCCCGGCTGCAGACGCATTTCGTCACGTGACATATTGGCGATGCCGCACCCTACTGAGCCCCTCTAGTTCGCGCGCGTTCGAGTCGAGTCGGTCTGTTGAATCAGCTTCCCAGAAAGCGATTTCCGCATCTGGGAGCGGTTCATCGAACTCGTCCGAGACATGGATACCTGGGAGCTGTCCAAACGTTCGCTCCGGCGGATTTGAGGCTGTAGCCGGTTCATCGCCGGCCTGCCCCACTGCCATCGCCTGCCGGTCGGAAGGATCCGAGAAATCGCGCTTCGTTGCCGGCGGTTGGTTACACATCCTGAGAGACTCGAAATTCTTCCGTTGGGTGGGACAGTGCCCAGCGCAATCCTTTTGTCACTGTGACGCTTTCGGCTCTATGACTTCCTCTTGCGGTTCGTGCTGCTGTGTCACACGCGTGCGCCATTTCACTCGGTGGTGATCTCGGTCTCGATAGGAATCCGCAATTGGGTCGCGATCGGCGTGTATAGGTCCACGCCCTGCTCGGGGGTTCTGAGCGACAAGATCAGCGAGTAGCGCACTGGCACATCAATCCGATCCTGTCGCCTATTGTTCTTCCACCACCCTCCCGCGGGGTAGATAGCCACGGAATTACATTGCGCGAGTTCGCTTCCGGTGCCGTGCCACTCGTCTTGGTGCAGCGATCCGAGGTGGCGCTGACGTTCCCCGAGGAGCCATCTCGCGGACGTTGTTGCCGCGCCGGACCTGCCGTCCTCCTGAAGTTGAGCATTTCGGTTTATTCGAGCGACGAACTGCTGACGCGTTTCCAACTCACCTTGCATGTCGAACCGCAGCATGTGAGACGCGTAGGCATACCGCTGCCGCCACCCGCGTCGCGACGCAGACGGCTCGATGAAGTACGACAACGTGATTCGTAGCCGAACCGGCGCAGACCCAAGTTCTTCAAGTGCTTCTGTAGGCCACGGAAGCGTGTGCAGTCGGAAGCGCCGCATCGAGTAGTTGCTGCCATCGAACGGCACGAACTGATCTTGAGTGACCAGGGTGACTGCGCGCCGCGATGAATTGAGAACGGAGTCCTCTGCCGGGACGCCCCACCCGTAGCGCCGGAGCTGTTCGAGGCGAATGGCTTTCGTCTGGTCAGCTTGGACTTTAAGGGCCATCGCCGGAGTCCATTCCGCCTCATGGGTCAGTAGGCCACGGATCGACTCCGGCCAGTAGTCGGGGTATCGCTCCATGGCCAATGCCGCCAGACGTGCCGCTTGGGCCGTCGCGGCACTCGTGGCGTTGGCGGAGGCCAGTGCGACGTTGTTGCTGTTCCCAGTCGACCGCAGAGACAGGCTGGGGAGCTTGGGTTCGAACATTTGGGCGCCGTCGGTGAGGACGTTGCCGCCCTCCATACAGATGTCAGGCTTGATGGGCGCGCTACGGTGTCGAAACAACATCGACGTTCGGCTGTGGGGCGAGAGATCACCAGGCTTTGCGAGTGGTGTCCAGCCCTTGTACTGAGGATGCTGCGGCGCTTCAGCCAAGTCAGTGAACGCGCCAACCGTCAACGCGTTCCATGATTGAGCGGGATCCTCGATCGCAGCAAGGTCGGAGTTGTCGCCGTGTTCCAACATATAGGAGTCGACGTTGCCCGCAGCGACGACGATGAGGCGTGCGACATCGGGATCCGGCTCCGAGATCAGTCGGAAGTGGTCACCGTCGCGATTGGTTTCCGTGCCGACAGCAAGGGCATCGACGGCAGCGGACCACAGTGTGGGGTCCCCGGGGTTGTCAGGCTTGGTGCTCAACGTGAGGGCGAATACGCGTCGACGTGCAGCAGTGATTTCCGGGAGTGCCACCGCCTGGATCGTGGCGCTTCCGTAGTCCAAAGGATCGATCTGCGCCTCGTCGGAACCCGGCTTCATGCGCACGGACTCCAGGCGATGCCGGAGCTGAACGGGGTCATTGCTCTGCAGGTCCGCGTCTAACCGATCACCGAATAGCGCGAGGCCGGCCATCGAGGTACCGTGCCCGCGCGGATCCATGTCCGCTCCCGAAGCGCCGACGATGGTGTGTAGGTCCTCTGGCGCGAGGGATGCCTCGATCAGGACGTGGCTACGCAGCACGCCTGTGTCCAAGTGGCACACTGCTGGTGCGCTACTGTCGGCGAAAATCAAGCGTTCGGCCAAGTCTTGGACGTATTCGTCCTGTCCAGCGGGAGGAAGGTCCTCGATCGTCTCGATGAACTCTGGCCTGCGGATCTCCGCCAGCGGCACGAGTGTGAACGGCAGCGGTTCGAGTTGGCTCCAGGTAGCCTCGACCCACACCACGAAGCGGTCACGGAACTGGATCGACCGAGGCAGCATCCGAAGCTGGTAGGTGTTCACAAACGCGTTGATGGCTTCGATATCGCCACTGGAGGTGTCCAGCCAGAGCTCCCACCAGTGCTGTCCCCGCTGCGGTGGGTCACCGTCAGACGTCCAGAGATCAGCGAGAACGGCTTTGCGGATCCGGGAGATGTTGGCGACGAGGTCTTGGTTCGGCGGCTGCCCTGTTTTGGTGAGGCCACTAAGGTAGTCCTCGAACAGCTTCATGAACGCGGCGCGGTGCGCGTCTGCCACCCACACCGTCGCCCGTTCTGGGGCGGTCTCCGTAGCTGGCCGGACCGACAGCAGGAGCCAGCGGGGCTGCTTCGGCTGTTTCCGGTGGGTGGTCATTCGGTTCAGCGACTCGAGTTTCAGGGGATACGACGCGCCCTCGCCTTCGAGGACAATGATTGTTCCCTGCGCTGTGAGCTCATCGTCGGCGAGTTGGAAGTCCCCACGTTCGCCATCAAGTTCACCGAACGTATCGGATAGCTCCTGATTGCGCGCAGCTCCGTGAGTACCTCGGTTGACTGTTCGGCGTTTGAATCCGCCACCGCCGCTGTCTCCGGAGTAGCGGTCGAAGCTCTCGGCAGTGGCGTACCCCTGGACGTAGAGGTGGTCGAGTGCCTGGTCATGGTCAGGCAATAGTGGCCGATCGCCGCGCGTTCAACGCTGCAATGAGATCGTCGCGCTCCACCATCGCATCACCTCGCATCAGGACCGCCTTGGCTGCCGATTCCGCAGCCTTCACCAGGTCCGCATGACTTAGTCCGTCCGTGTACTCGCCAAGCTTGGCCAGGCTTGATCTCTCGATCAGCGAGCCCAGCCGGGCACGCATCACGGCAGTGGCTTGCCGAGCGTCAGGGAGGGTGTAATCCAGCACCGCGTCGAAGCGCCGGAACAGCGCCTTGTCAAGGATGGATCGGTGGTTCGTCGCTGCGATTACGATCGATTCGGGGCTGGAGTTCTCGAGGAACACAAGAAACGAGTTCAGTATTCGTCGGGCCTCGCCGACGTCGTTCCCTGAGCGGTCCGCGCCGAGCGCATCGAACTCATCGAAGAGGTAGACGCCACGTTCCGCAGCCACGGCATCGAATACGATGCGCAGTTTCGCCGCAGTTTCACCCATGAACTTGCTGAGCAGGGCATCCAAACGGACGGTGTACATCGGCAGGGACAGCTCGGTGGCAAGGACCGATGCGGTCATCGTCTTTCCGGTTCCCGGCGGCCCGACCAAGAGTAGGCGGTGCGATGGCGCGAACCCGTGCTCGAGCAGATTCTTCCGCTGACGCTGCTCGGCGAGCAACTGCTTGATCTGAGCGGTCCGTTCCGACGGCGCCACCAGTTCACGCAGGTGAACCTGGGGATGCGATGCTTCGACAAGCTCGGCCAACTCGCCACCAACTCGTGGAAGTGCGGTGACGTTTGCAAGGGGGGCGCGTTCACGCGACGCGTCGACTGCTTTTTTTATGTTGTCGGCCAGGACGTGGTGCCCTTGCCGGGCCTCGCGTGCCGCGATCTGCAGTGCGACGGAATAGAAGGCGGCGTCGTCGCCGGCAGCGTGATTGCGAACCATCGCCGTGATGTGCTCGCCGAGGCCAGCCATGACGCCTCCCTTCTGGCGGAATGTGCTGCGTAGCGTAGATCGTACGGTCTGACGCTGCGTGCGAAGCCGATACCTGGCCGAATAAGTCTGTGCGGCATCAAGCCGAAGGAAGGATCCACGGCTGCTCGCGGCGCTCCCGCAACGGCAGCCGCACGCATCTGGTGTCAGGAAATCAGGGGAAGCGCTGCCTCGATGATCACCTTCCCGACTTCGGTGCCGGCCGCGGTCGCGATCGAAGTCATCGCAGCGGTAGCCAACGTCTTGAGCCGACCCGGGGACGGGGAATCAGAGTTCGATTCACCGCGGATGTCCGACACTAGCTCTTCGGCGGCGGCGCGGGCCTGTTCATCTGTGACCGCGGGAAGGACCTGTTCGATCGCATCGGCGAGGGTTCGCGCTTGTTCCACCTTCTGTCGGACGTTGACAGTCTGCGTGGCGCCGGGACTGTTGAACGCGACGGCGACACCGCTGCTGCCCTCGATATGCAGGTACGGGCTCTGCACCTCGGCGACGCCGGGAAGGTCCCGCACCGACTTGCCCGACGCCGCGTACTTCTCTCCATAGGGGGTCAGCTTCGGCCTAAGGACGATCCTCTGCATTGTGCCGGTGCCGTCGACGTAGCCCTCCTCCATTAGCCACTCCAGCGCGGCGTTCACCTCCTCGCGAGTGACTTCAGAGCCAGACCAAGAAGTTGCCTCCATGAAGGCAGCCGGTTTCGCCTCTGCAATGGTGGCTCCTTCGAGCCGCAGCTCGTATAGCCACGCCAGCACGCCGTCCCGTAGATTCCACAGCCGCTCCGCCTTGTTCATGGCGGTCCCTCCCCTGCTTGCCGGTGACGGATCAGCGTAACTGTGCGGTCCGACAACATCTGGCGCTCAGGACGAGGGCGCGTTCGCCCGCGAGTGCCCGCCGGAACGCCACCACGAAGCCTTTGCTGCTCGATCGACGGGAACCGGAATGCACGCCGACACTGACGCGGCACGTCCATCGCCACCGACATGGGATAGGCCGTGCTGGTGAAGATGATGCGCTCACGCCTCAGCTCGGCGGTCCGTGTCGGCATCAGCGCGTATCCAGTCTCCAGGTTCCTCGCTACGCCACCGTCATTGCGGCTGGACCACAGCGGGCGTGTCCGGCAGGGTCATCCCGGTCGGCGGCCATACCATCAGAGACGTGCCCACCCATGGGCGCGCGGCGGCGCAGATTCGAAACAGCGAGCTGATTGATTACCGGCCCGCTGAGGGTGACCCTGTCGCTCAGATTCCGGTCGACGAGCTGTGGTCGGTGCCGTTCGAGAAAAGTGCGCCGGTCCGCAAAGCCTCGACGTACAAGGGTCAGAAAAACTTCACCGGCGAGTGGTGGTGCTCGACCACTGAGTCGCACATCTCATTCGAATCGTGGGTTGAACGTGATTTTCTGATCGCGGCCGACTTCGATCCAGACATCATTGGAATATCCGTACAGCCCTTCGCTTTCCGCTTCGTTTCGGCCGCAGGCAAGCTGCGCCAGCACACTCCTGATGTGTTCCTCCGAACCAGATCCTGCGACGGCGTCGTCGTGGATGTGCGACCAGATCGACTCGTGGATGATGAGGCACGCGAGGCGTTCGAATCGACCATTGCGCTGTGCGGGCGTACTGGGTGGACCTACCGCCGTGTTGGAGATCAGCTTCCGATCCGAGCCGCGAACTTGCGTTGGCTCGCCGGCTACCGGAACCCGCGAAATCGACGGCAGGACGTCGTTACCAACCTGACCTCGCTATTGGCCCACAACCCGAAGACGATCGGCGCGGCCGCCCTCGCGGCAGGCGAGCCGATATTGGTACTGCCCACTCTCTATCACCTGCTCTGGACGCACGAGATCGACGTCGATGTCGACTCGGCGCCGATCGGTGAACATACGCTGATCCGGTTGGCCACACGATGACTGCTGAGCCGGCCAGAATCGCCATCGGCGACTTTTGTCGCTACGACGGCAAGTTCTGCGAGCTGGTGGCGATCGACGGAATGATAGCGAAGCTACGTCGCGAGGACGGTCAGCTCGCAGCAGTCAAGATTGCGGACTTGTTCGCGGACAGTTCATTCGACGTCCTATCCCCCAGCGTTCGTCGCCGCCCAATCCCACCCGACTACTTCTCCGCGCTGCCGAGGCGGGTCCAGGAGCGCGTCCTCTGGCTCGAGCACCACATCTCCGAAGTGGTCGACGGGATACCAGTCGGCTCACCGCCGCAGACCACTCCGCGCAACGGATACGACATTCGATCGACATCACTCGGACAGCGAGAACGCAACAAATGCTCCGAACTTGATGCCGCTGGAAAGCCATTGGGCCTGAAGTACTTTCAAGAACTCCGTCGGCGTTACGAACGATCCGGCGTTGCCGGGCTGGTTGACGGCCGTCTTCACCGTAGGCGCTCGCCAACCCGTCGGGTCGATAGTCGCTACGTGGGCGTGCTGTTGGAGGTGCTGAACGAGAACGAATTGCAGTCGACGCGCACAGAGATCGCCATGAAGTGGCACGTGGACCGGCGAGTGGTCGACAAGTTCGGCGACGGAGTGAAACTACCTTCTCACACCACATTTCATCGGCTGATAAAACAGCTCCCCCAAGCGCGTCACGCCACTGGATCCGCTCGAACCCGGCAGACGAAGAACCATCAGCCGGAGGGCGTGTTCGGTAAGGTCGTCGCGAGCCGTCCCGGGGAGTGGATGCAAATCGACACCACGCCGTTCGATGTCGGCATCCGGCTCGATGAGTCGGTGAGGGGTCGGGTGGAGCTGACGGGCCTCGTCGACGCTGCGACGCGCACAATCGTCGCGGCGGTTCTCCGACCTACGACGAAGGCAGTAGACGCATCCCTTCTTGTCGCGAAATCGATGACGCCGGAACCGATGCGGCCAGGATGGATCGATGCCGTCCGAATGTCGAACTCGGTCCTGCCCTACCACGCAATGCGGTCTGTCGATGACAGACTCGAGCACGCTGCTGCCCGCCCCGTCATCGTTCCCGAGAACATCGTGTACGACAACGGCGCCGTCTATCTGTCGAGCACTTTCCGCTCCGCATGCCGATCGCTCGGGATCAGCATGCAGCCTGCGCACAAGGACGAGCCCACCGATAAGCCGATCGTCGAACGCACCCTGGGATCGGTCAAAACCCTCTTCGCACAATACGTCACGGGCTACCTCGGATCATCGGTCGAGAACCGAGGCAAGAACGCCGAGCAGAATGCAGTTTTCTCACTGCAAGAGCTTCAGGATCTGCTGGACGAATGGATCGTCGTCGCCTGGCAGAACAGACCCCACGATGGACTGCGGGACCCCTTGAACCCGCAACGAAAGCTGACCCCGAACGAGAAGTACGCGTCCATGCTCGCCGTCAGCGGATACATCCCCGCACCGTTGACCTCCGACCAATACATCGCGCTCCTACCCAGCCTGTACCGGACGGTGACAGCCGCAGGCATCACCATCGACTACCGGACCTACGACAGCGACGACTTGGACGCTGCGCGGGGTGAGATCTCCGGGGTACCCGGCAAGGGCGCGCAGTGGCAGGTCCACTACGACCCCTACGACGTCAGTCGCATCTGGGTTCGCAACCACCACGGCGAGGGCTACCTGATGGCCTGCTGGACGCAGCTCCACACCGCACCGCAGCCGTTTGGGTCGTCACTGTGGGAGCATGCACGTCAACTCGAGACAAGTCGAGGAGAGCGGCGAACCTCGCAAGAGGCGATCACGGCCGCAGTCGAGGACCTCTTGGGACGTGCGTCCGTGGCGCCCGAGCCGGCGACTCGGCGTCGCCGCACCGCAAAGGACCGCCGAGCCATCGCGCGTACACGGGCGGCGGCGGAGTTACCACCCACAGTGCCACCAGCAGAGGAAAAGCCGACGCCTCATTTGTCTCCGGCGGAGGACGACGATATCGCCGACGTCATCCCACTACCCGTATTCGACGCCGAGAAGGAGGCCGACACATGGTGATTCGAAGATGACCGTCGATGAGCAGGCGGCCGAGCCCGACCTCGACCCCCGTCAGCTGCCGTCAGTAACGCTTGATGGTTGGCGCAGATTCGTCGACGCCAAACCCGCAATATTTGACCTACCCGATCACGATTACGACAGCACGCTCACCGGTGCGGAGAAGCTCGCCTTCGATGACCGACGCATGGCCTACCACTCGGAGTTGGTCATCATCGAGACGTCAACGGTCCGCCACATCACCCGCCAGGGCCGGCTGCTGACTCTGCTCAATCAACGTGAATGCGGCGCCCGCCGATCCATGATCGTGTCAGGGCCGTGGGCGAGCGGGAAGACCACCACCATCAAGTTGCTCGGAAAGATCCACGAGCAGAACGTACGCCGCCGGTATCCCGGCCAGGACCGGATACCTGTCGTCTACATCACGACACCGCCGAAAGGCTCGCCCCGCAAGCTCGCTTCAGAGTTCGCCAACTTCCTCGGACTTCCTACGCGGCAACGTCACAACACCACAGACATCGCCGATGCCGTGTGCCACGTGCTCACCGAGGCCCGGACCGAACTCGTCATTGTCGACGAGATCCACAACCTCAACCTTGCCAGTGCCGCCGGCGAGGACATGTCCGATCATCTGAAGTACTTCAGCGAGCACATGCCCGCCACATTCGTCTACGCGGGCATCAATGTGGAGCGCTCCGGGCTGTTCACCGGAGTCCGCGGCCGACAGATCTCAGGACGGTCCGTTCTGATCAAGACGGGCAACTTTCCATTCAACGACGAATGGAAATCGCTTGTCGCATCAATGGAATCAGCACTGCGCCTGTATAAGCACCGAGACGGCACGCTGACGCGCAACTCGAAATACCTACACCAACGAACGGGTGGGTCGATCAGCAGTCTGAGTCATCTCATCCGAGTCGCGGCGATCACGGCCATCCTCAGCGGAGACGATGCGATCACGCGTGAGGCACTCGACGCAGCCATCATCGACCACGCAGCGGAGGCCGCAACCAGCCACCCGATCGCCCCCAACGCCGGTAGGTCACGATCATGACAACGCTCACGTCCAGCATCGGCAACCCAACACTTCCCCGTCCGGTGAAGCCCCTGCCGAACGAAGTGCTTGCCGAATACCTCGCCCGTCTGGCGAAGGCGAACGGCATCAGCCGTGCTCGCCTGGAAGCACTGCTGACCCGCCGGGGGCCAACGACGCGAGCCGCTCTCGCCGCCTGCGTGTCGATGAGCGATCGCGCCCTCGCCTTCGCGCTGCCCGAACTGCGAATTGCGGGCGATACCGGCGCCTATCCTGAGTTGTTGCAGCGCGAAGTGGAATCGGTCGGGCCCGGCTGTCCACTGTGCGCGTCCAGACACGGGCAACGAATTTCCTTCCCGCAGGTGTGGTCCACGCACGACAACGTGGTGTGCGTCCACCACAGCATGTGGCTCAACGGCACGGCCTTTCGTGCCGAGCCAACCCGCCCGATCGTCAGAATCGTTGGCGCCTCACGTGCCGATATTCTGCTTGCACACCGGCGGCATCAACGTCTCATTCACCAACACGGCCGGCCCGCGATTCTGCAATCTGTCACCGACGCCTACGACATCGTGGAGCAGTGGAACTACTGGCGACCGCTGGAAGCGATCGGATTCCGACTCTCCGAACTCCAACCCGATGAAGCCCAACGAGGCGCGGGCACTGCGAGCCGCAACGCAGCCATGTATCCCGAGATCATTCGGCTGGCCACCGTGCTCAGCGACTCGGCGTGGCGCAGGCGGCTGCTCGCGAAAGACAGAGCAAGACGCGGCAAGGCCATGCTCGACCTTTTTGAACTCGTCCTGGATGGCGACGCCCCCTACCGTGCCGCGGATCCGATCTACGAATGGAGGCTGCGCCAACTGGCGGCAGCGGATGTCAAGAAGCTCGAACGCAGGGGCAGTCAAGAGAACACGAGGGGATGATGATGACGACGGTCGATCAGGTTGGACCTGCGCTGCCCCACGGCGCAGCAGGATGCACCGACTGGCAGCTGGATGGCGACGAGCTATACAGGATCGTCTATACCGACGAGGAAAGCGTCGAGGGTTGCGACGTCGGCGTACACCTGTCCGCCATTCAACACCCCAACGGAGAACTCAGCTCTCATGACTTCGTCGAGATCTACCTTGACATCGCTGGTAACGGTCCGCTGTCCGCGGAACAATCACGAGCGCTGGCTCGAATACTGCTCGACGCCGCCGAACAGGCCGAGCATTGGGCGACGGTGCTGACGCGCTGAGATTTCAAGGTAGTCAAGCGCACTCGCCGGCATGGATCGTAAAGCACGACGGACACACCGCGTCACCTGAGCGTGTGCCAGCGGACTTCTGATCTATGCGCTGCGCCGCGAGCACCGCTTTCTGAAGCTCGCTCATGACGTGCGTGTTGCGGAGCAGCCTACCCACCCGTTCCACAAGTTCGCCAGCCGATAGCGATTGGCCGGCGGACACGGTGCGGCAGTACTGCTGCACCTCCCTCAAAGGCACAATATCGATCGTCCGGGGGCCGAGTTCGCGTGCGACGGTTGATGACTGGTTCCGCAGTCTGAAAGTCCGTGGTTTGTTGCCGGACTGATTCAATGGGTTTTCCGACACGATGCGCTGCTGCCGCTCGGCAGCTGAAATAGCCCGATTGAGCAGACGCGAGAACTCATCGTGAGACTCTCGGCCCGTCGCGCACTTTTGGTAGACCTGGTGCAACCGCCACCCAGTCAGAGGACCCTCCGCACCCACGATGCGAACGATGTTGTCGATGACCCGGTCGGCCGGTGTCTGCGAGATCGGTGATAAAGGCTCAGAGAAAACGGGATACCTCTGCAGCGCGGGAGGCGCAGAGCTGGAGGCCTGCGGCCGCGCATCGCTGGTTGGAGCCGGTGATTGAAGGCGTTCTGGAACCACGCGACGGGGTCGGTCCTCACGGCTCTCCGAACGAGTCGAGTTCTGCACTGGCGGTCCAGGTCTCACAACGCGGTGACGAGTCGCTGGTGCAGTCGGTCTGACAGATTCCGTCGTCGTCGTTGCCGGTCGAGATACGGTCGGCTTCTCAGTCGGGGGCGACGTCTTCGGTGGCTCACTTGGCGCTGTCGAGGGCGCGGTCTTCACCGATTGACCGAAAAGCCGCTCGCGTTCGGCAGCGATGATGTCGCGTGCGAGCTCGGCCTCGGTGACGTCGTAGGCTTCCGGGGCGCTTGCTGCGGTTTCGCTTTCGCGGGCAAAGCTTTCGAAGAGTTCCTTCTTGGTTGCCAGAATCTCACGAAGCCTCTGGTCGACTCCTTCGTCGGACAGAAGTCGGTGGACTTGAACGGATTCGAGCTGGCCCATGCGGTGCGCCCGTGCGATGGCTTGCCACTCGGTGGTTGGTTTGAGCTGCGGTTCGCAGATCACAACCACCGAGGCCGCCTGGATGTTGAGACCCACTCCGCCAGCGACGATTTGGGCGACCAGCACGGCGCCCTTGTTGGCGGTGGAGAAGTCGTCGACCATTACCTGGCGTTGGCTGGCGGCGACCGAGCCGGTCAATGGTCCAAAGACCCGGCCCGGCATATGCCGTGCAACGTCGCTCAAAATATCGAGGAAGTGCGAAAAGACGACGACGCGGCGGCCGTTGGCCTCTGCCTCTTGAACGATCTCGACCAGGCGTTGCATCTTGGTCGATTTGATTCCCTGCTTCATCGTGGCCTGGCGCATCGCCATGAAGTTGCGCTGCTCCACGGCGGAGCGGTACGCCGCGGCGTCGTCGCCCGACATTGGCATCCACTCATCGACCTCAACCAGTTCGGGAAGCTCGGTGAGGACATCTTCTTGGTTGCGACGCAGGTATGCCGGCGCTACCTGGCGGCGAAACTTCTTCGGCGCGAATTCGTTCGCATCCAACACGAGGTCCGGGCGGAGGTAACCGACGAGGTTGCGGAACTCGTCAAGTCGATTCTCCAGTGGCGTGCCGGTGAGCAGAATCGCCCGTTCACACGAGTCGATGAGCTGCGCGGTTCGTTGCGTGCGAAGCGCGTCGGGATTCTTGATGTAATGCGCCTCGTCGACGACCACGCAACTAAGCGCCGGGATCGACACCTCATCGTTGAGCCATCGCAGCGTATCGAAGGTCGTGACGCCCACGCCGCCGTCGCGTTGCCAGTTCTTCGCCGCCCATTGCCGGTCGGGGCCGTGCAGACGGTGTGCGGGCAGTTTCGACTTCGCGCTGACCTCGCGAACCCAGTTGGTCACCACGGC
Source organism: Mycobacterium sp. 4D054 (assembly GCF_052245755.1). Lineage (NCBI taxonomy): Bacteria > Bacillati > Actinomycetota > Actinomycetes > Mycobacteriales > Mycobacteriaceae > Mycobacterium > Mycobacterium sp. 4D054. The sequence continues at coordinate 2,437 of NZ_JBQQCF010000076.1, read as the reverse complement.
CGCGGGGCACACGACCAGGAAATTGTTGTCGCCCTTTGCTCGCAGGTGCGCCAGCGTCGCAATGGCCTCGACGGTCTTGCCCAGGCCCATCTCGTCTCCGATGATGACCTTGCGCTGGACCAGCGCGAAACGTGCCGCAAAGCTCTGGTAGCCGCGAAGCGATGCAGTGAGGTAGTCGCCCTTCAACTCGAAATCACGTACTGCTTCGATGATTTCGGTAGGTAGGTCACCATGGGTCTTCTCGTCGTCCTCGGTGATGAATCCCAGTTCAGCCAGTAGTGCGAAGTAGTCGGCTGGCCGGGTGAGAAAGTCCTCCCAGGGATCGCCGATTGTCGCGGCGTCTTGCGCGTCGGCGATCGCTCGGGCAGCTCGGGCGACTATCTGAACGGCGTCCCGGAAGTCCGCGACGGTCGACAAGGCGGTGGGGACGACTATGGCGTGGGTGACCGCGTTGTCGATGACATCCGCGACGGGCGCCAACTCTTCGACGATTGCCATGTCCGCCGACGAAGCGGTGGCCCTACGCGCCGCGTCCCACCCGCGCAGGTGCCGAAGGAAGTCGGTGTGCTCCGGGGTGCGATTCTTGATGTCGATGCGCATCGGCATCTCGTCGTAGGTGTTCTGCCGCAGTGTCCGGGCGGCTGCGCGAATGCGGGTTGCGGAGGTTTCCCCGATGCCGTCGAAGTGCTCGAGAATGCCTTCGTTAGCCAAGACCGCGAGGACAGTGGTGATGCCGTTGTCGGCTAGAGCGCCGATGCGGATCTTGTCGCGGGTGGCTTCGCGAAGCCGTTCCACTGACATGTCGGCCAGCATGCGATCGGTCTCTCTGGCGCGGACGGCGTTTCCCGCGTCGACCGCTGCTTTGCGCAGCTTGGACTCTTCACTAGCCGCACGGTGGATGACGGCGGTGGCGTTCGGCAGGATCGCAAACGTCGTCGAGTCGACCAGCTCGGCAGTTTGGCCGTTGTCGGGCAGCTGCTGTTTGAAGCCCACCCAGTCGGTCAGGACGTCGCGGACAGTGAGGGCGCGGATCCGAGGATCATCGACCGGCTTGGCCTGGTCGATCGCCTGTCCAACACCGCTAGTCAGGAACCACCGTCGGTAGTCGGCGAGGAACTGCGCCGCTTGATTGGCTTTGTCGCGGGTTCCGCCGAACAGCAGGAGGCGACCGAACCCCGTGACTTTCCTCAGGTCCTCCGTGGCCGCCGCGACTTCGGTGGTGAGCCGGTCAAGTTCTCGCTGGACGTCTGGAGAAATTGACGGGAGGCAGGATGCCCTGGCCATGGTGTGGACAAGCGGCAGATCGTCGGCGCGAAGCGGGATGACGTGCCAGAGGTAGCGGTTGTTGCGCAGCGCCTTCGCCGTGCGCGCTCGCAGCCCAGCGGACTGCGTGGCCGCCGCGCTAGCAATCTCGTGGCGTGCGACTGCCACCGCCTTGGCGGCGTCTACCCACCCTCGTACTTCATCACCAATCGCCGATGTTGACGGCGGTGCGTCGCTGCTCATGGTCCCCGTTGCTCGACTCGCTTCCTGCGGGAGATTAGCGGACCTAGCGACGATTCGCGGACTACCCCGGATATTGTCGGGGAGGTCGACTAGCGTGGGTCAGCTATCTACCGGGGAGGACAAACAGTGCTGCTGGAAGAGTTGAAGCCTGGCCTGCGCATCGACGGGTTGATCCCAGCGCAGGTGATCACAGTGATCTTTGCTCAATGGCACGGCACCGACGCTTTGGAGCTGACCTATAAGACCAACGACGGTGCGCTCGGCCAGCAGGTGGTGTTCCGCAAGGACCAGGACAACCTCACCGTCGCCCAGACCGGAAGCCGGGCGTTCGACGCCAACGCCACCGACTTCAAAATGGTCGCCGAGGCCCAACGGATCACCCTGGCCGGATTGTTCGACCCGATGTTGGCCGTGGCCACCAGCGACGTCCGACCGCTCCCCCATCAAATCCGCGCGGTCTACGGCGAGCTTCTCCCCCGCACGCCGCTACGGTTCCTGCTCGCCGACGACCCCGGCGCCGGCAAGACCATCATGGCCGGCCTTTACATCAAAGAGCTGCTACTTCGCGACGACGTGCGCCAATGCCTGATCGTCGCGCCCGGCGGTCTGGTGGAGCAGTGGCAGGACGAACTGTTCTTCAAGTTCGGGCTGTGCTTCGACCTGCTGACCAACCAGCTCATCGACGCCAACGTCAACCTCAACGTCTTCGAAAGCAACCCGCTGCTGATCGCGCGGATGGACCAGCTGTCGCGCAACGAGGAGCTTCAGGCCCAGCTCAAGGAGACCGAGTGGGACCTGATCATCGTCGACTTTTCCTCTCGCGCTAACGCTGTGCGACACGTACGCCAACACGGGGAAATGAGGCTGTGTCACACACCTCGAAGGTACTGTTCACGACACCCGATGAGGGTGACTGAATCTGGACGTGTCA
>NZ_JBQQCF010000075.1:0-14991 GCF_052245755.1 Mycobacterium sp. 4D054 | reverse complement strand
CCGAAAGGCCCGACCGGAGCGCACAGGAACAGCTGGACAGACCAGCAGATACCCCCTGCCCGCGACCAGGACCAGCCCTCAACAGCCCAGCGAGGCACACCTACCCCAATTCATCAGTGGATCGAGGTTTAGGGCGTCAGATCATGCCCTGGCGGATCGCCTCGGCGACCACCTGGGCTCGGCTGCGCGCGTCCAGGTGGCGTTCGGCATCGCGGATGGCGTACTTGACCGTCCGCTCGGAGCACCCGACGGTGTCGGAGATCTCTCTGGTTCCGTAGCCGGCGGCCAACAGTCGCAGCACCTGCAGCGATCGTTCGGGCAGGCCGCCCGGTGCGGCGCTCGGCCCGCCGGCGGCGACACCCACTTGGAGTCCGCTCGCTGCAGCCTGCACGGCTGCACCGAGCTGACTCTCGGTGAGTCGACCCCGGGGCAGCACGGCCACCACGTTCGCGCCCGCCGTGGCACCTCGGCGGGGCGCGTCGCTGCACACCAATGTGGGCTTGGCCGAACAAATTCCGGTAGCGGTCCGATCGGAGGCGATCACCACGTCAACGGCCTCGGGCACCGGTCCGGCCGCCCCTTCGAACACGATGCTGATGACGTCGCTGCCCTCCAAACAGGCTTGAACTCCACGGCGGAAGATGTGGTTCTCGTCGACCACCGCCACGCGAATCGCCCGGCGGCCATCGACGGCGGATCGATCGTTTCTCGCCTCCACGGGCCCCCCTGGTGACGTCACCGACCGGGTCTCCGAATCAACGGACTACATTGTGCCCCGCCGGGGACGCTGTTGTCGCGGGTACCGGGAAACCCGAATGCCACCGCCGCGGTGGCGGGCTACGCGCCCGGGCAAACCACAAGATCACGTGGGCCCCCACGCACCCGCAGTCGGCGAGTGAGCCGGTCACATTGGCAGCTAAAACACATTGCAAGAGCTATCTTTTGGCCCTTCAACTAGCTACTTCGAGCCTCGCCGGTTCGCCAGTACACCGCCGCCCCCCGGCGCACACTCGAGCCCGTCTGATTCAGCTTCAAACGAGGAGTTACCCATGAAGTACGCCATGACCTGGACGTCGCGGCTCGGCGGCTCGGGCAAGGAGAATGAGGAAGCGCTCCGTCGCGCGCTGGAACTGTTCTCCAAATGGCAGCCGCCGGCAGGCACCACATTCCACCAATTCGTCGGCCGCATCGACGGAGAAGGCGGCTTCGCCATCGTGGAGACCGACAACGCCACCGAACTGCTCACGGAAACAATGAAGTTCGCGCCGTTCAACACCTTCAACATCCATCCCGTCGTCGACATGAACGACTGGGCGCAGGCCGCCCAGGGGGGCATCGACTTCCGGAGTTCGATCGACTGAACACGGTTCGGCTGTCACCATGACCAGATGAGCACACGAACCACCTGCGCGATCGTGGGGGGTGGCCCGGCCGGCATGGTGCTGGGGCTGTTGCTGGCCCGGGCCGGTGTCGAGGTGACGGTGCTGGAGAAGCACGAGGACTTCCTGCGCGACTTCCGCGGCGACACCGTGCATCCCACCACGCTGCGGTTGATCGACGAGTTGGGGCTGTGGCCGAAGTTCTCCGCGCTGCCCCACAGCAGATTGCAGCGGGCGACCGTGGACGTGGCGCCCGGCCGGCGCGTCACCATGGTCGATTTCGGCCGGCTTCGCCGGCTGCCCCATCCGTACGTCGCGATGGTGCCGCAGTGGGATCTGCTCAATCTGCTCGCCGAGGCCGGTGAGGCCGAGCCGACGTTCACCCTGCGGATGCGCACCGAGGCCGTGGGGCTCATCCGCGACGTGGACAGGGTCGTAGGCGTCCGCTACCGGGACGACGACGGCTTCGGTGAGCTGCACGCCGACCTGACGATCGCCTGCGACGGCCGCAACTCCGTGCTGCGGCAGCAGACCGGACTGCGGGTCCGGGAGTTCCCGGTCAGTTTCGACGCATGGTGGTTCCGGCTGCCCCGCCCCGACGACGACACGATGTACACGCTGTTTCCCCGGCTGGCCCTCGGCAAGGCGATGATCGTCATCCCGCGCGAGGAGTACCTGCAGATCGCGCTGCTGATCCCGAAAGGCACCGACGCCGCGCAGCGGGCCCGCGGCCTGGATGCGTTCCGCGCGGACGTGCGGGCGCTGCTGCCCGAGGCAGCTGCCGTGGTGGACACGATCACCGATCTCGACCAGGTCAAGCATCTCGACGTCAAGATGAACCGGTTGAGCCGCTGGCACTGCGATGGGCTGCTGTTCCTGGGCGACGCCGCCCACGCGATGTCGCCGGCGGGTGGGGTCGGCATCAACGTGGCCATCCAGGACGGGGTGGCCGCCGCCCGGTTGCTCGCCGAGCCGTTGCGCGCCGGCACGGTGACCGCGCGGCAGCTGGCCGGGGTGCGACGCCGACGGGTGATCGCGACCGCACTGACCCAGGCCCTGCAGCGCCTGATCGACCGGCGACTGCTCGGCCCGATCCTGCGCGGCAACCTCGCCGGCCCGCCGCCGGGGCTGGTGCGCGCGGTAGAACGCATGCCCTGGCTGACGGTCATCCCGGCCTACCTCGTCGGGGTCGGGCTCCGCCCCGAGCGTGCACCCGAATTCGCGAGGCGGCCGCCCGCGTAGGGTCACCCCCCGTGACCGACACCGCCGCGCCGCGCAACCCGTTCGACCTCACCGGCCATGTGGCCGTGGTGACCGGCGGCGGCTCCGGCCTCGGGCTCGGCATGGCCGCGGGTCTGGCGCGCGCCGGGGCCACGGTCGCGATCCTCGGCCGTTCCACGCAGCGTCTGGAGGCCGCGGCGGCCTCGTTGCGCGGTCACGGCAATCCGGTGCTGCCGGTGGTCTGCGACGTCACCGACGAGCAGGCCGTCACCGACGCGATGGCGCGCATCCGCAGCGAGTTCGGTTATCTCGATTCATGTTTCGCCAACGCCGGAGTTCGCGGCACGTTCACCCCGGTGCTGGACACCTCACTGGAGGAGTTCCGTGAGGTGACGCGGGTGGACCTCGACGGCGTGTTCGTGACACTTCGCGAGGCGGCACGGCAGATGATCGCGGCCGGCCGCGGCGGCAGCCTGGTCGGGGTGTCAAGCCTGGGCGCGCTGCAGGGTATGCCCCGCCAGCCCGCCTACGCCGCGTCCAAGGCGGGGGTGACCTCGCTGATGGACAGCCTCGCGGTCGAGCTCGCGCGGCACGGCATCCGCGCCAACACCATCGCGCCGGGATGGTTCGTCACTGAGATGACCGCCGAGGGCATGACCGACGAACGGTTCCGTGCGCGGGTGTTGCCGCGTGTGCCGGTGCGACGGTGGGGTGCTGCCGAGGACGTCGCCGGTGTCGCGGTCTATCTGGCCAGCCCGGCCAGCGCGTACCACACCGGCGACGTGCTGCGTCTTGACGGCGGTTATCTGAAGTTCTAGGTGTCGGTGCCCACGTTTGAATTGAAGGTTCGCCGGACATCAAAGGAACCGTGAGCATGCTGCCGAGCACGATCCCGACACCCGCGGTGCAGATCACCGATGCCGGGGTGGACGCCGCGCTGAGCGCCGCGGTGCGGATCATCAACCCGCTGCTGGACGTGCTGTGGGGCACCGATCCGCTCGACCTGAAGCGCCGGGACGACGGCATCGGCCAACTGCTCAACGCGGTCGACCTTCCCGGCACCCGGTCCTGGGACGACATGGACGCCCACGACCGGATCAACTGGTGGGTGTGGCGGGTCGGCGCGCTGAACACCGTGGCGGTCGCGTTCCCCGGGGCGCTGGGAATCCTGGCCCGTCGGCTGCCGATCCAGGATCTGCTCGGATTCGTCAGCCAGGCCACCGTGCTGTGCGCGGTGGCGCGGGAACTTGGCGTCACCGATCACCGCACCCAGGTGCGCATGCTGGCGTCGGTGCTGTGCGACCGCGACCTCTCGGTGATCGTCTACGAGCCGAGCACAGACCGTCGCCTGGCCCGGATCCCGCAGAATCCGGCGGGCATCGTCACAGCGGTGTGGAACCTCGTCGGTCTCTTCGACGCGATCGGCGATGAGGTCGCCAAACGCCCGCACCCCCGTGCGCCGTTCCGGCTGCTCAACCTGCTGCCCGGGATCGGAGCGCTGGCTGCTTACTTCGGCGAGTGCGGAGCGCTGGCACGGGCGGCGAAGATGGGGCAGCGCTGGATCGAACGGCAGTCAAAGTCCTAGCGACTGCTGCGCTTGCAGCAGGGTGCCCGCCGACGCCTGAAGCCCGGCCAGTTCCGAATCCGACAGCGGCACCTCCAGCACCTCGCCTGCGCCGTGCGCGGTGACCACCGTGGGCAGCGAGAGCGCCACGCCGGAGATGCCGTGCGCGCCCTGCTGCACGGTGGACACGGGCAGCACCCGGTGCTGGTCGCCGAGGATCGCCTCGATGATCCGAGCCGACGACAGCCCGATCGCCAGGTTGGTCGCTCCCTTGCCTGCGATGATCTCGTAGGCCGCGTTGACCACCTCCGCCGAGATGCGGCGCCGGCTGTCCTCGTCGAACACCGGTACACCGTCGCGGCGGAACCGCGCGGCAGGCACACCGCCTACCGACACACTCGACCACAAGGAGATCTCCGAGTCTCCGTGCTCGCCGACGATGAAGCCGTGCACGTTTCCGACGGCCAGGTCGGCCTGTTCGGCGATCAGATACCGGAATCTGCTGGAGTCCAACACCGTTCCGGATCCGAAGATGTGGCCGGGGGCGGCGTCGACGGCGCGGGTGGCGGCGAAGGTGACCACGTCGACAGGGTTGGTGACGAACACGACGACAGCGTCGGGTGAGTGCTCGAGGAGTTGCGGCGTGAGTGTCTGGGCCATCGCGACGTTCGCCGCGGCGAGGTCCAGCCTGCTCTGGCCCGGCTTCTGTTTGGCGCCCGCGGTCACCACCACGACCGCCGAACCCGACGTCGCCGCGATGTCGTCGGAGCCGGTGATCCGGCAGTGCGGAACGAACTGGCTGCCGTGGTTGAGGTCGAGCACCTCGGCGCGCACCTTGGCGGCGTTGACGTCGTACAGCGCCAGCGCTCCGGCTGAGCCGCGGATCAGGCAGGCATAGGCGATCGCGGTGCCCACGCTGCCCATGCCGACTATCGAGACCTTGGTGTTCCGTTCGACGGGCATGGTCACATTCTGGTTCAGACGAAAGCTGGTTCAGACGAAAAGAATCGGCCCGATCGGCTGTCCCCTCCGCAGCCGATCGAACCGACGCTGCAAACATATGCGTGGGGTACCCCCCTGAGGAATCGGGGAAATCCCTATTTCTTCCCGCAGGAAGAACCAAGAACGCGGCGAAACCGCAGCTCAGGAGCCGTCAGGGACCGGGATCGGGATGGGGACCGGCACGAACGGCACCTCTACGTAGGTCGTCGTCATCGGGTTGGTCGTCGGCGGCACCGTCGTCGGCGGCACCGTCGTCGGGCGGGTCGTGGTCGGCTGAGTCGTGGTCGGCTGCGTCGTGGTGGTGGTCGGCTGAGTCGTCGTCGGCGTCGTCGTGGTCGGCGTCGTTGTCGTGGTGGTCGTGGTCGTGGTTGTGGTCGGCGACGTGGTCGTGGTCGTCGGCGCCACCGTCGGCGCAGTGGTCACCACCGGCGGAACGACCGTCTCCGGCGGGGGCGGCTGCTGTCGGGAGAGGGTGACCGTCTCGGGCGGGGCGGGAGGGGGCTCGGCCGAGGGCACCAGTGCGCTGCTCAGCGGCACGTTGCCGGGTGCCGGGGTGGTCGGCTCCGAGGTGTCCACGCTCGTGAGCGCGATCGCCGCCCCGCCGACGGCCAGCAGGGCCAGCGCGGCGACCACGCCGGTGACCGACAGCGGCAGCCGCGGACCGGGGGCGGCGTGGCTGTCCCCGTCGCCGGGCGGGATGACCTCGGTCTCGTAGGCGCCGGACAGCGCATACGGATTGGGCCGCTGTTCGGGGATCTCGCCGGTGAACGGGACGACGTCGTCGTCGGTCGAGTCGTCCTGCGACCACGCCAAGGCATACGTGCTGTCCTGCTCGGGGGTGGCCACGGTGGCTGTCTGGGCGCTGCGTCCGTACGCGGCGATCAGCGCGGCGCCGGCGGCCGCGTCGAGCGCGGGACGCGGCGTCGCCACCACCGGGACCCGAAACCGCTGCGAAACCTGTTCTGCGACAAATGGGATCGCCGATCCGCCGCCGACGAGCGCAACCGTCGAGACGCTGTTCCAGCCGATGCCGGCGCGCATCAGAACCTGCTCGAGCGCGGCGAACAGCCCGTCGACGGGACGCGCGATGAGTTCTTCGAGTTCGGCGCGGGTCAGACGGACCTCGCCCTGATAGCCCGGCAGGGCAACGCTCAGCTCGGTGGCGGTCTGCGCCGACAGGCGTTCCTTGGCGGCGCGGCACTGCTCACGCAGCGCGCTCAGCGACCCGACCGCCGCCGTCTGCTCGGGATCCACCCCGCCCCCGACGCCGCCGAGTACGTGACTCAGCACCGCCTGGTCGATCTGGTCCCCGGCGAGCTCGGCGAACCGTTCGGTCCCTCCGATGATCGTGAACGCCGACGCGGCGTCGGCGAGGGTGATGCCGGTGCCGCCGCCTCCGAGGTCGAGCAGCACCACCACTCCGCGACGGTTCAAGCCCGGGTCGGCGTTCAGCGCGGTCAGCGCCGCCTCGGCGTCCGGGATCAGACGCGGGACGGCGCCACCTGGGGTCAGCACGGCGCTGGCCCGCAGCGTGTCGGCCAGCGCGGCGCTCGCCTCGGCACCCCAGTAGGACGGCACGGAGATCGCGACGTCCGACGGCGGCTGCGGCGCGGCGAGCGCGGCCATGGCTTCGAGTGCTTCGACCACCAGTTGTGCGGCCGGGTAGGAGGCGCCGTCGGGGGCGACCAGCGGAACAGTGTCCCCGACGCGTTCGACGAACCCGGACAGCACCACCCCGCCGGGGCGGCTGCCGGACACACCGACCTCGGGGGCGGCGTGGCCGTACAGGGTGAGCACTGAACGCCGGATCACCGGCTGCCGGCCGACTGTCGCCGCCGCGAGGTTGGTGGTTCCGATGGACAGCCCCAACGCATCGCTCATGATTCAGGCCACCCTAAACGATTTGCCCACCGCAACCACCGAGGCACCGCCGCGTGTGCTGCAATGACGCTCATGAGTGACATCGATGACATCAAGCAGGTCAAGTACCGCTACCTCCGTGCCCTGGACACCAAGCATTGGGACGAGTTCGCCGACACGCTCACCGAGGATGTCATCGGCCGTTACGGCGAATCGATCGGTGAGGAGCACCACTTCACCAACCGCGACGACCTGGTGAATTTCATGCGCAACTCGCTGGGCCCGGAGATCCTCACCGAGCACCGGGTCAACCACCCGGAGATCACCGTCGACGGTGACCAGGCCAGCGCGATCTGGTACCTGCAGGACCGGGTGATCGCACCCGACTTCAACTTCATGCTGATCGGCGCCGGCTTCTATCACGACCGCTACCGCCGCACGCCGGCCGGCTGGCGGATCTGCGAGACCGGTTACGACCGCACCTATGACGCGTCGATGAGCCTGGAGGCGCTGAATTTCAAGGTCAAGGCCGGGCGCGCGCTCAACATCTGATCGTCCGACGGGTCACTGCGTGATCGCGATCATCGCGCCGGGCCGCAGCCAGCGCATGATCTTGACCAGGGTGCCGTCGTCGATGGCCACGCAGCCCGCGGTGGGTCCCCCATCGGTGCTGTGCACGAAGAACGCGCCGCCCTTGCCGGGGATGCGTTCCTTGTTCACTCCCATGACCACCGCGTGGGCGTACTGCGGGATGTCGAGGTTCTCGGTGCCGGCGCTCAGCGAGGTGTCGAACGGGCAGTTCGCCTTGTCGCACACCTGCATGGTGTTGTAGGTGGGGCTCTTCATGTCGCCGTCCCACCAGTGGTTGGGCCCGACCTGGACGTAGCGCAGACCGCCGCCGGGGTTCGGTTGGGTGCCGAAGGCGAAGTCGAGCGTGTAGACGCCTTTCGGCGTCATCATCGAACCGTCGAAGTGGTTGGGCGACATGCCTTTTGCGCCTATCTTGGCGGGGATGCCGACACCGCCGGCCACCGGCTGCCAGCCGGCCGCGGTGCGCTCCCACACGTCGAGTTTGGCGTCCGAGCCGCCGGTGCCGGTGACGGCGAGCACCTGGGTCGCCGGGCCGACCGAGTTTGCGAACCACGGCGCGAATTCGGCCGAAACGCGCGGCGCGGCAGGTGCAGCTAGCAGCGCGACGACGCCCAGCGCAACCGTCAGGCAGCGCAGCATGTTTCGGAGTCGGTCAGGGTGCGACGCTGTCGGCATGCACCAACTGTGCCATCCATGACCGCCAGCGCGGCGCTTCTGCGCCTGCAATGTCGGTCGCGGTGTCGCCGTACAGGTACACGGTGACCGAGAGTCTCACCCGGTCGCCGGACAGGCAGCCGCCCACCACTGCGACCCCGGGGGCGGGGGAATCCAGCCGGACCATCACGTTGCGGAACTCCGCGGTGTGGTGCACACATTCGACTGTGCCGGCAAGCTGGGGAACGCCCGGCGGGGTGGCATACCGGTGACCGACGTCGAGTCCCGCGATACCCACCGCGGACGCCAGATCCGACCACGCCCGGACCATGTCTCCCGGATGCTCGACGGCAGCGAAGACGTTGGCGGCGCGCTGCCCGGCGAAGTCACGCAGATACACGCGCAGCACGTCGAAGAAGCCGGGCCAGCCAGTCTCGAAGGTCTCCATCTCGTCGTCCCAGTCGTCGCGGTCGGTGAACAGACTGTGCACCATGCGCACCACGCAGCGGTCGCCGGAGTGACTGGTGATGACCACTTCGGTCGCCAGCGGCGGTGCGTCGCCGCTCCAATCACGCTCCTCGTACCCGAGTCGGCTGGGAGGCTGCCACTCGGTGACCACCGCAGAGCTGGTGACTCCGCCACCGAAGTCGAATTCGATTGCACCGCCGACACGTTCGTCGACCGACGTGGGAGTGAACCATGCACTCATCCCGGGACCGGTGGCGATCGCGTGCCACACCTGCTCGGGCGTGCCGGGTACAAGAAACTCCATCTCGACCCAGCGGTGTCCGTCGCCGTCCTTCTTCAATGCCATGTGACTACGTCCTTTTCTGCTCGGTGGCCGGCATCGGATAGGCGGTGAGCACCACGCGATGCGCTCGCCCGCCGGGGTCGGTTTCGTCGTGATAGCGCGCGGCCAGTGCGGTCACGGCGCGCGCCAGCTCCTCGGTGAACGCGGCTCGGTCCGCGGCCGACCGGAACGTCACAGCGGTGTCGATCGTCAACGTCGCAAGCCGCTTCTGGTTGTCGCGGGCCGCCCGGCACAGGTCGCCGACCTCGCGGACGGCGCGGGCCGCGACCGCGATGAGATAGCTCGCCGACACCCGGTCACGCGCCCTGCCCGGATCGGCCGCGACAGGACCGAGCGCGGCCGGCGAGACGACGTAGGACGCGGCCGTGGCGACCAGTAGCCGCTCGGTCAGTCCGCCCCAGCGGCGCTCACCGGCCGCAGCGACCAAGCCGTGTCGTTCCAGCGCACGCAGGTGGTAGTTGACCTTCTGTCGGGCGACACCGACCTTCGCAGCAAGAGCCGCGGCCGAGGCCGGCTCGGACAGTTCCGCCAGCAATCTGCTGCGCATCGGGTCCAGCGCTGACGCCGCCGCGGACGGGTCGGCGATCACCTCAACGTCCAGCACGTCGCCATCGTCACCTTGACAAAGTTATTTGTCAATGGCGGGTGCCACGTAGGTTGGGCGTCATGGAGCTTTTGTCTGTGCGACGTCGCGGCCGTGGGATTCGTCAGATCGGGGCCGGCCTCGGCACACTGGACCGCGAAGTCTTCGAGGCCGTGGCGGAGTCGCCGAGCCCGTTGCTCGACGCGGTGATGCCAACGCTGACCAAGGCCGCCGACCACTCCAAGCTGTGGTTCGCCATCGCCGCCGGGCTGGCGGCGTTCGGCACACCGGCGGCGCGGCGCGGGGCCGCCCGCGGGGTGCTGAGCCTGGGGGTGACGAGCCTGGTCACCAATCAGGGCGCCAAGCGGATCTGGAAGCGGGAGCGGCCGAACTGGATCATCATTCCGCTCGCGCGGCGGACACGCAGATATCCGACCTCGAATTCGTTGCCGTCCGGGCATTCGGCCAGCGCCGCCGCGTTCGCCGTCGGGGTCGGCTTGGAGAGCCCGCCGCTGGGGCTGGGGCTGGCGCTGCTGGCCGGGATGGTCGGGATGTCACGGGTTGCGACCGGCGCGCACTATCCCGGCGACGTGCTGGCCGGCCTGGGCCTCGGCGCGGGTATCGCGGTGCTCGGCGCGCGCGTCGTCCCGCCGGTCGTGGAGACCCGACTGCCCACCGCCGAACCGCTGCGGGTGGAGCAGCCCGCCCGGCCGGACGGTAAGGGAGTCACCCTGGTCATCAACCCGGCGTCGGGCAGCGGGACGGGTGCGCGGGTGCTCGACGAGGTACGCGAGGCGCTGCCGCAGGCCGAGATCGTGGAACTCGAAGAGGACGACGACGTGGTGGAGGTGCTGAAGTCGGCCGCACAGCGCGCCGAGGTGCTCGGCGTCGGAGGCGGTGACGGGACGGTCGCCACGGCGGCGGCGGTCGCGGCGGGCGCGGGCCTGCCGCTGGCGGTGTTCCCCGCGGGCACGTTCAATCACTTCGCCAAGGACATCGGCTGCGACACGGCGGCGAAGACCATCCAGACCATCCAGCAGGGCTCGGTGTCGTGCGTGGACCTGGTGTGCCTGAACGAGAAGCAGATGGTGGTCAACACCGCCAGCATCGGCGCCTATCCGCAGTTCGTGGCCACCCGGGAGAAGCTGGAGCACAAGATCGGCAAGCCGTTGGCCGGCATCTACGCCATGTTCCACACCCTGCGCCGTGGTCAGCCGGTGCGGATCGCCTACGACAACAAAACCCTGCAGACGTCGTTGTTCTTCCTGGGCAACTCGACCTACCTGCCGTCGGGCTTCGCGCCGTCGCGACGCACCCGGATGGACGACGGCCTGCTGGACGTCCGGATCCTGGAGACCGGCAAGCGGCTCAGCAGGCTGCGCATCCTGACCGCGGTGATCTTGGGCCGGCTGGAGCGCAGTCCGCTCTACCACGAGATGCGGGTGCCGAAGTTCTCATTCCGCTCGGTGGACGGCCCGACGGTGCTGGCCCTCGACGGGGAGGTCGGCACCGAGGTGACCGAGGCCACCTTCAGCGCGCAGTATCGAGCTCTGCCGGTCTTTCGGCCGCTGCCGTGAACGGCGGCACCAGCAGCAGGCACGCAACGAAGTAGGCGTACCCGAGAGCCCATCCGGCGATCACGTCCGAGGGGTGGTGCACGTTGAGCACCACCCGCCCGGCACCGACGGTCAGCACCACGAGGACGCCGAGGGCGACCAGCCAGCCGCGCCACACCGGACGGACCACCGGCAGCACCACGGTCAACAGCGCCGCGACCGACGCCATGACTCCGAGGGCGTGGCCGGACGGGAACGACGACGACAGCGCGGACACCATCGCGGTGTCCGGTCGCGGCCGGGCGGCGATGTATTTGGTGAGCTCGGTGAGCACGCCGCTGAGTTCGACGGTGAGCAGCAGGAAGACCGCGAGCCGGAGGTGGCGGCGGATCAGCGCGATCACGATGACGATCAGTACCACCAGGCGGAACGCCCCGGGGCCGAGGACGGTACAGAAGACATCCCAGGCGGTCACCCACCCGGGGCGGGTCTCACCGAACCGGAACGCGGGGTCGAGCGCGTCGGCGTCGATGCCCGCCAGCCACGGCCAGCCCTGGACGAATCCCACCCACATCAGCAGATACACCGCGATGGCGGCGGCGGCACTGGCGAGCAGCCATCCGGTGCGCAACTTCACCTGACAAGCTGTACCACCGGCGTGCTGAGCTACCGTTCGGACATGGCCGTATTTCTGCGGAAGCTGTTCCGAATCGGCAAGCTTCCCAGCGCGTTGCGCGCGGAGGTCGAGGCCGAGGGCGTGCTGTTCCTGTCCGAGTACGTGGCTGTGACGCGCCGGTTCCGGGGCGCCGTGCCCGGGCTGCGCTCCAGCGGCAGCATCGCCAGCTATGTCGGTTCACTCGTGGTGACCGAGGAACGGGTGCTGGCCACGCTGTCGTCGCTGCCCAAGCTGGCGGGCCGGACCATCGACGTGCGTTGGGACGCCCCGCAATCCGGCGCGGTGACCGCCGAACTGTCAGAAACGGGGCTGATGCTGGACGTGGATGTCGCCGCCGTGGACCCGCGCTGCTCCGGGGAGCTGTCGCTGCACTACAAGGAGCGCATTCCTCCCGACGTACTGGCGCGACTGCCCCGGAGGACGCTCGCCTATGACGTGCCGCCGGAATTCGTGTTCCGTGCCGTCGGGGTGCCGTACCACCCGTAGGCAGCCGTCAGGCCACCGCCATCACCCGGTAGCCGTCCCACACACTCGGGTATCTCGGCCGCCACGGTGTCACCGCGCGCAGCCGCGCATTGCTCACTCGCAGTGACCTGGTCATCGAGGTCGCGCGATCCCCCGCCAGCAGTGCCGTCCGGCCCGGCGGGTGCAGCCAGGGTTTGACGCCTACGGCAGCTGCCATCGCCGCGCTGTTCTGTTTCGCGGTGACGGGGCAGTCGTCGGCGACGTTGTAGGTGCCGGGCGCTGCCTCCAGGGCGGCGACGACCGCCGCGGCCGCGTCGGCCAGGTGTATTGAGGACATGTAGCTGTCGGGCCGTCCCGCCTGAAACGCGATGCGGCGGCGGGCCAGCGCCATGATCGTCTCGCTGTGGGCCGCACCTGGTCCGTAGAAGAACCCGAATCTGAGGATGATGGACGCACCGCCGTTCTGGCCGAACCTGCGACTGCTCGCCTCGGCGCCGTGGTTTCCCACCGCGATCGGGTAGTGGTCGACCGGCCAGGTCTCGTCGATCCACCTGGTGCCACCGTCGCGGTAGATCATCGACACCGACTCTTGCACCACGCGCTCGACGCCCGCCGCGATCGCCGCGTCGACGAGTGTCGCCGACCCCTGGATCCGGATCCGGTGGCACTCCTTCCATGCCGACTTCAGCATGAAGCGCTCGGTCGACGGCAACGACGACGCCAGGTTCACCACTGCGGCGTGCCCGCGGAACGCCGCAGTCAGCGCGTCGCGGTCGAACAGCGACACCTGCACCGCCGTGGCGCCCTGCCGTTGCAGCGCCTGCGCTTTCGCTTCACTGCGCGCCATGGCCGTCACCTCGTGACCGGCGGCGACCAACGCGGGCACCGCATACCCACCGATTGCTCCGGTGCCGCCGGTGACGAAGACCCGCATGCTCGTCACGCTAGCCCGCGGTTCAGCACGGCGGGCCCCCGTTCCGGGGTTCCAGCAGCGCCTCGTTCTCGCGGCGCTGCTCGGCGAGCCGCTGGGCTCGTGCCTGGACGCGGGTCTGGGTGCGCCGCGGCATGCCCAGACCGGAGAGCCGACCAGGGGTCGGCACCCGATCGGACGCGGCGACATCGACGGGAGCTGTCGGCCGGCACAGCGCCGGGAACAGCACCCTGCTTCCCGGCCGGGTGGTCACCACCTGGCCGCCCGGCGACGTCCACACGACGGTGCCGTCCGGGGACTGGACATCGCGCCAGCCCCAAAAAGTCTTGAGCAAGTGGTGTTTTCGGCACAGCGCTTTCAGGTTCGACGCCTGTGTCGGGCCCACCGGATAGGGAATCGTATGGTCCAGATCGCAACGATCGGCAGGCACGTCGCAGCCCGGGAACCGGCACGTTATGTCGCGGCAGCGAACGAAGTCGGCCAGCTTCGCCGACGGGACGTACCGCGACTCCGGTGGTGACTGTCCCGGATGGATCAGCCGCCGGATCGTCGCCGTCTTGGCCACCACGGCCGCCAGCAGCGGCGCCGGCAGCACCGCTCCCCCGAGGGTCATCCCCGGATTGGTCTTCGCCGGGCCCCACCCCTCGGGAGAAGCAAGCAAATCCCGGCCCGTTCGTTGCTCGGGCTCGGGCACGTGCTCGCCGTGGGCGCTGAACGGGGTGTCGTCGCTCAGGCTCTCTTCTTCGGCGATCACAAGTACCACCACCGCGCTCGGGGCACGCCCCGCGGCTGGGCAGTCATCGGTGCCGCACAGACACGTCAAGCGGTCCGCCTTGGCCGACATCGCCCCTATCGCCGCCGCTCGTCGCTGATCCCTATTTCTGGGGTCTCGGTTGCAGACGCTGCCGGCCAACTCGTCGAGCCGACGATCAAGAGCCTCTCCGTCATGCTCATGTAGGACCGCCTCGACGTAACACACTCCGGAACCGTTCTCGGCCGGTGTCACATCGACATGGCACGACCTCGACGAGCCCTCCGCCCGCACCACAGCGGCAGGGTCGAATCGGTCGACCCAGTAGTCGATTTCGCTCTCCTGCTTGGCCTTCGACAGCGATCCCCACGCGGTGATTTGAGCAGCGATCTCCACATCGACCTTCGCCCTGGCGTCCGGGTCGGCGATCAGCCGGGTGCGTCTCACCGCAGCTCTGGCGAGCCGGTACGAGATCGCGCCGGAAGCAAACACTTCGGCCACCTGCGGCATCCGTTGCCGCAGCGACCATGCGTCGAGAAGCTCGTTGGAGGCCACGCCGGGCGAAACGTTCTGCGCCGCGGCCACCTCGGCCGACACCGCATCCCAGTTGTCCAGGCACCACTGCTCGCGCTCGGCGCTGTCCTTGTCGGCGAGCTTCGACTCCAGCACGTCCGCCATCGCGGACAGCCGGCGCGCCACCGCCGCGTTCTCCGCGCGCGCCCACGCGCCGATCGCCGCGGCACCACGCGACCGCAGCGCTTCGGCCGCCAGTTCTTCGAACATGCTTTCGATAGTAGTGGGCCTCAGGCCCACCCAGACGGCGCGTTGACTCATCCGAAATGCGCGTGAAAGGCCTCGAAATGATGCTTCGTTGCCTCACTAAAAATGCGCGCGTGTGCGGCGCGCCTACGTGATCGGTCAGCTACGAACTCAGTAGGCCCAGATGA
>NZ_JBQQCF010000074.1:0-15577 GCF_052245755.1 Mycobacterium sp. 4D054 | reverse complement strand
CAACACCAGGCGCCTGCACAGCAGCCTTGAGATGATGACCCCCGTGGAGTTCGAGCAAGCCCATTACGCGACCCTCAACCGAGAGCCGCAACCCGTATAGAAGCGGCGGAGAACCTGGGGCGGTTCATGGTGTGGGTCGCCGGATCCCAGACGGGCTCGGCTTTGCGCTTGGGGTCGCTGGTCTTGGTCGCGGTGCCGCGTCGATCGCGTGGGGTGATGGTGTCGATGATCTGGCCATCGGTGAAGAAGTCGCCGTGCCAATGGAAGTGCGAGGCCAGATCGTTGGGCGCTTTGGTAACCCTCGATCCGACGATGAACCGCAACCCTGCCTCATCAAGTTCGCGCAGATTGCCGCTGGCCAGCATGCCCGCATCAGCGACGACGACAATGTCGGTGATCTCGTGGCGGGCTTGGAATGCCTTCACGATCGGCACGATCGTCAGAGTTTCGGCCTTGTTTCCTTCGAAACAGCCGATTTCCAAGGGGAATCCGCACCGATCGACCAGCAGCCCGACCACGATCTGCGGGTCCACTCGGCGTTCCTTGGAGTACCCCACGCGGCGTAGGTCGTCTTCCTTGTCGGCCTCGAAATACAGGGTCGTGACGTCGTAAAGCACCAGGCTGACATCACCGGCGGTGCGGGCGTGGGCGAAACACGCTGCGGCGATCTGGTCGCGGTAACCACCACCGCGGGCACGGCGCAGGGTGCGCTTGCGGGTCGACAGTGACGCTGAGGTACGTCCCAGCTCGGCGAGGACCCGATCGGCGTCGAGCAGGCTGGTCGGCTCGACCACCCGGGCGATGACCAGGTCACGGAAGACCTCATCGCCGACCGCGTCGTCGAACCCCAGGCTGGCATACACCTGCGCCAGGGCGTCATACAGCAGCCCGCTGCAGCTCTTGAGCACCCGCGGCCGCACCACCAACTCCCGTACTGCGGATTCTCCACCATCCTCGGTGAACAGCATGCCAGCTGGCGGTGGAACCATATGGGCCCGAACGGCTTTCGGCGTGATCCCCAGATCCAACTCGCCTTGGGTGTCATCGGCCAACAGCCGGCGGGCCTCCTCGAGCAGCAGACCCAGCTCGGCGTCATCACGCGCAGAGCCCACATGGCGCACGATCCGGCGGCGGCCATCGACGGATTCGGCGATCTGGACCGCGGTCGCGCCCGAGGCCGTGCGCACCCGCCGAATCCACACCATCCAGGCAGCCTACTGACCCAAATTAGTGCCTAGCAGGGGCACTAAGCGGAGACATCACCCCAGCTCAAGACACCGCCACCCTACAAAACTGACCAAAGTGACCCAACTCAGGAGCGCGAGGTGATCGCTGACCATGCGAGCGGTTGAGAACCGCTCGATCACCGCCTCGCGGCAGGCCCGTCGGCTGAGGTGATCGACGTTGCAGATAGCGCGGACGAGAGCGTCTTTCCCGCTGCACAGGTAGCCGGTGACTCCGTCATCGACGATCTCGGGCGCCGCACCGTTCGGACAGGCGATGACCGGCGTACCGCAGGCCAGTGCCTCGATCATCACCAACCCGAAGGGTTCTGGCCATTGGATGGGATTGAGAAGCGCAGACGCCTCACCGAGAAGGGCCAGCTTGTCCTGCCCGCCGACTTCACCGATGAACTCGACGTTGTCGTCGAGCAACGGCTCTATCTGGTCGTGGTAGTACGCCTGCTCCGATTTCTCGCGAGCCTTGGCGGCCACAATGAGACGCCGGCCCGCTGCGCGTGCGGCCAGCACCGCCTGCCGAACTCCCTTATCGGCTGTCATTCTTCCGAGGAACAGAAGAAAACCGCCGTCGCCGTCGCCGTCGGGGTAGGCCGTTGGATCGAGGCCGTGGTGGATCACCCGGTCGATCATCACCTCCGGCGCTCGTCGGGCCTGGTTGTGCGAGACGGCGACGACCGGTATCCGCTTGGCGTAGCGGCGGTATATCGCGCTGAGCTCGCCGCCGAAAGGGCCGTGACAGGTGGTGACAACACGATCGCAACCATTGGCAAGGGCCCAAGCCGGTCCGAGAAGGGTGTGATCGTGGATGATGTCGCACCCAGTGAGCGCTTCGTAACCGCCCATCACGTGTGGCAGCTCGACTTCGCCGTGGCCTATTCGGTCCCAGGTCGCACTGGCCGTGGCGCGCACGAGGGGTACGGGGGCCGTGCTGTCGCCGGTGGCGTAGAGCATCACCTCGTGGCCGGCCGCAGTCAGCCCGACCGCCAGCTCCGAGACGACCGCTTCGGTGCCGCCATACGACGATGGCGGCACCGCGGCCCACGGAGGTGCCAGCAGGCCGATCTTCAGAGAACCGATTCCCATGGCGCCATCGTGGATTTCGGCTACCTGCGAAGACACCAGCCCGTCGGAGCAGAAAACACAGGAGAGCGTAGTACCGCCGGATCAATGCTCCTTGCCCTGTGCGCCTTGGCGTTACGACAGGCGCCACACTGTCGGCCTGCCAGCGTAAACCACGAGCGGTGGCCTGACCCCGTAGACCGGTGCCGCGACTAGGGTGTGCGCTGGGGGTAGAGGAAACGCCAGGACCGGGTCGCGGCGTGAAGATTGAAGCGTGTGTTGGCATCGCGCAGGTCGCAACCGGTCAGTTCACTGATGCGCGCCAGCCGGTAGCGTAGCGTGCTGCGGTGGATGTGCAGGGCCTCGGCGGTATCGTCGTAATTGCCACCGCTTTCCAGGTGTTCACTGAGCGTGAGAACGAGCTCCGACTTTTTTGTCGAGTCGTATTCCAGCAGGGCGCCGATCCATTCTCGGATGAAATCCTCGACAGCTCCGCCCGTATGGGCTACGTCGATGAGACGGTAGAACCCGAGTTCGTCGTAGGCCGATGCACCGGCGGATACCGCGGAATGCAGTCGCACATTCAGCGCTCGTTTCGCCGCAGCGAACGACTTCGGGAACTCCGACGGTGCATCGCACCGCGAGCCGATGCCGATGGCGCACGTGTGCCGCCCCAGCAACTCGCTCAGCGTGCGGTAAAACACTTGCGGGTCTGGTCGGCCTTCGGTCAGAAGCACCACCAGCTTGCCGCTACGTCCCTGCAGCTTGTTCAGATGCAACGCCGCGGCAGCGCGGCCGGCGCCAGTGGCCACGGAATCAGATGCGGCCGAGCTGTGCACGACGACCACATAATGCGGAGGGCGGAGGTCGTGGCCCAGTGCCTCCGACCTGGCGAAGGCCCCGTCGTCGTCGGTGCCGGCGAGCAGGTCCTCAACGAATTCGCGGCGCACGGAGAGCTCCCTGTCCACCAAGCTCCGCTGGTGCGACAACTCGTAGCCCAACAGCGTGCACGCGAACTGCAGGGCGACCAGGTGGTCCTGGGTTACCAACTTGTCAGGGTCGACGATTGCCAACACGCCGAGGATCTCCCCGCGTGGCACGATGAGGACATCCACGCGGTTCTTCATTCGTGTGGGACGGTGGCGTTCGGCCAGCACAGCAAGTTGGCGTTGACGCCGTTGCGGGTCCGGCATCGGATAGGGCATCGGGCGTCCTGGACCGGACCAGCTGCGGAGGTTGCCGAACCGGTCCTCCAAAGCTATTGGGAGCCCGATCAATTCATGCAGCGCATCAGTGATTGCTTGCTCGCCTTCGCCGCTTCCCAGCGCCGCCTCGATGGTCTCGTGAACACGCGTCCGGATCCTCAACCGCTTCTGTGCGCCGGCGAGGTCACTGTGCGCCTTGGCCAGTTGCTCGGTACACCGCGCGTTTCGCCGATGATTTGCACCACGGGCCAGGGCGGCGCCCGTCTGGTGCGCCAGCAGCGTCAACAAATGGATATGACCGGTTGAGGGTTGCTCGGCGGCGCTGACGACAAGGGAGCCCTCCACCACATCATGAGGCCGGAGGGGAAACGCCCACCCCCACGCGCGTCCGGGAATCCCGACAGCGCCGTCACCGCCCGACTCCGCGATCAGCCGATCGATGTCGGGCCGTTCGGGTTGACCGGTGGGAAACGGTTGCCAGGAACCATTGGCGAGCCTGTATGTGGCCTCGATGCGACACGGCCCGAGCCGGGGCACCGCAGCAGCGGCTTCACCCAACGTCGTCACATCATCGACCCATCCGAAGGCGAGCGTGGAAAGCGCGGCCAACTCCTCGGCTGTCGGGGTTGCATCCGACGACGCGACAGTCATGTTGCGACCTCCGCAGGGATGAATCGATCAGCCGGCATCCGCTGCTCCTCACCAGCCGCTCCCGACTACTACTCAATCGATGACGCGCTACTACTCAATCGATGACGCGGCAAAACCGTGGCTACCCACATCCTGCTCAGCCAAACGGATCCCCGACGAAATCGCACTCAGTGCCGCGCTGGTACTGGGAGGACAGATCGGCAGAGGACTTTTCGGCTCGCCGGGTGCACGCGATGACGGGGGTGAGATTGCCAGAATTCTGTCACGGGACGCGTTCGAAGTACGGCCAAGAGTCGGAGCCGATCGCGGTCTCAATCAAAGCGACCACTGCGAATTTCGGGAGAGGCCAATGCTGTTGATGCGGTTCGATCCGTTGCGAGAACTGGACAGGCCGGCGTTGAAATCGGCGCCCACCGACAGTGCCGACGAAGGCCGGCAGACCATACAACCCGGGTCGGGGCAGCAACAGGCCGTGGACGCGTGAGGAGACAGTAATGGCACATGCGACAGTCAGCAGATCGGCGGTACGTCCCAATCAGCCCGCCCGCCAGGTTATCGCCACGTTCGACAACTACGCAGACGCCGAGCGCGCCGTCGACTATCTTTCCGATCAGCGGTTTCCGGTCAACCGGGTCGCCATCGTGGGCCGCGATCTGGAATATGTCGAACAAGTTCTCGGCCGGCTCAATTACGGAGGGGCCGCGCTGCGAGGTGCGGCGTCCGGTGCCCTGGTCGGGGCACTCATCGGCTGGGTGTTCGGAATCTTCAGCTGGATCGACCCACTGACCACCGCCCTGTTACTGGCCCTCTATGGCGTGATCTTCGGTGCGATCGTCGGGGCTTTGATGGGGCTGCTCGTGCACGCCCTGCAACGCGGTCGGCGCGACTTTCACGCTGTATCTAGCCTGGTCCCGAGGTCCTACGACCTCGTCGCGGACGTGGAGGTGGCCGACCAGGCACTGCGGCTGCTCTCCACGGCTGACAATCCTAAGGAGTGAAGCATGGCAACGGCAGTAGGCATTGATCTGGGCACCACCAACTCGGTGATCGCGGCCTGGCAGGGCGGCGAACCCGTCGTCATACCCAACGCGGAAGGTGCGCGCACAACCCCCTCGGTGGTCGCGTTCACCGAGAGCGGCGAACGGTTGGTCGGCCAGCTGGCGCGGCGCCAGGCGATCATGAACCCGAAGGGAACCATCTATTCGGCGAAGCGATTCATAGGCCGCCGCTTCGATGAAATCTCGGAGGAAGCCAAGGCGGTCAGCTTCGACGTCGTCGAGGGCCCGAATGGCGAGGCGCGCTTCAATATCCGCGGCAAGTTGTATTCACCGGAAGAGATCAGCGCCCTGGTACTTCGCAAGCTCGCCGACGACGCGGGCAAGTTCCTCGGTGAACGGGTCACAGAAGCGGTGATCACCGTACCGGCGTACTTCAACGACGCTCAGCGTAACGCCACCAAGGACGCAGGCCGGATCGCCGGCCTGGAGGTGCTGCGCATCATCAACGAGCCGACGGCCGCCGCGCTGGCCTACGGGTTGGACAAGAAGGGCCACGAAACGGTCCTGGTGTTCGATCTCGGCGGCGGCACGTTCGATGTCAGCCTCCTGGACGTCGGCGACGGTGTCGTCGAGGTCCGGGCGACGGCCGGCGATTCTCATCTCGGTGGAGACGACTTCGACCGCAGGCTCGTCGACTTTTTCGCCGACGAGTTCAAGCGTGAGAACAACATCGACCTGCGCTCGGATCCGCAAGCACTCCAACGGCTCTTCGAAGCCGCAGAGAAAGCGAAGGTCGAGCTGTCCTCGGTGACGCAGACGCAGGTGAACTTGCCGTTCATCACCGCCGACGCCAACGGGCCCAAGCATCTGACGATGACCATCACCCGGTCGAAATTCGAGGATCTCACCCACGACCTGGTCGAGCGCACCATGGGGCCGGTCAAGCAGGCGATGGCGGACGCCAAGGTCACGGCGAACGACATAGACGAGGTGATCCTGGTCGGCGGATCGACGCGTATCCCCGCCGTCCAGGCTCTCGTCCGCCGGCTCACCGGCGGCAAGGACCCCAACATGAGTGTGAACCCCGACGAGGTCGTGGCGATGGGCGCCGCGATCCAGGCCGGGGTGCTCAAGGGCGAGGTCTCCGACGTCCTGTTGCTCGACGTCACACCGCTCTCACTGGGCGTGGAGACCGCGGGTGGGCTGATGACCAAGATCATCGAACGCAACACCACGATCCCCGCCCGGCGCAGCGAGGTATTCACCACCGCCGCCGACAATCAGCCCGCGGTCGACGTTGTTGTGCTGCAGGGCGAGCGTGAATTGGCCAGAGACAACCGGACTCTCGGTCGATTCAAACTGGAGAACATCCGGCCCGCACCGCGCGGGGAGCCGCAGATCGAGGTCACCTTCGACGTCGACGCCAACGGCATCCTGAACGTCGCCGCGCGGGACAAGGACACCGGAGCCGAGCAGAGCATCACGATCAGCGAGCAATCCAACCTCGACCAGAGCGAGGTCGAGCGAATGGTCAGCGAAGCAGAGGCGCACCGCCGCGAGGACGAGGAACTGCGCAGGCTCGTCGAAGCACGAAACGAACTCGATTCGGCCGCATATCAAGTCGAGCGCCGGCTCGCCGAACTCGGCGAATCCGTCGCCCCGCACGACCGCGGCCGCGCCGAGATGCTCATCGCCGATGCACGGCAGGCGATCAGCGAGGAGGCACCGCTGGACCGACTTCAGCAGTTGACATCGGAACTGCAACAGATGCTGCATGGCTTGCAGCCCTCGCAGAGGGCGGACGCCAACGGCCAAGGACAGGCCGACGGGCAGGCGGCACAGCCTGCTGACGATGACGTTGTCGATGCCGAGTTCGACCGGAGCTAGCCGATGGCCAGCCCGCAAGAACATCCGACTGCCGAGGACGAGCGCTCCGGCGCGGCGCAAGCCGCGCCGGAACCGCCCGCGGCCGAATCCGACTCAAGTGCCGAGCTGGCGCGACTGGAAGACCGCTGGCGGCGTGCGGTCGCCGATCTGGACAACCTTCGCAAGCGCTACGCCCGCGAACTAGACCGCGAACGAACCACCGAGCGATCGAAGGTGGCCGGAGCCTGGCTGCCTGTCGTCGACGATCTCGAGCGTGCCCTCGCACACGACGGCGGGCAGTCCAACGCGATAATAGAAGGCGTCCGAACGATTCTCGATCAGGCAGTGAAGGTACTCGACCAGCTCGGTTACCCGCGTGACGATCAGACGGGTGTGCCTTTCGACCCCAAGCGTCATGAGGCGGTCGGCATGATCGACGTGCCGAATACCGCCCCCGGGACTGTCGTTGAGGTATTGCGTCCGGGATATGGGGAGGGCAGCAACCAGCTGCGGCCGGCGGCCGTTGTCGTCAGCCGACGTGAGGAGTGACCTTTAAGTGGCCCGCGATTACTACGAAGCGCTCGGGGTGTCCCGGGATGCCACGTCCGACCAGATTCAGCAGGCATTCCGCTCGTTGGCACGCAAGTTCCATCCCGACGTCAACAAGGATCCCAGTGCGGAGGACAGGTTCAAGGAGATCAACGAGGCCTACCAAGTTCTTTCCGACCCGGAGACCCGCAAACGGTATGACCGGTTCGGTGACGATTTCCGGCATGTCCCCGACGACTGGGAAGAGCAGGCGCGGGCCGGCGCCGGGATGGGTGGCCGAGGTGGCTTCGGTGGGGCGCCGGGGGGCGGGCGTGTCCGCTACAGCACCGGAGGCTTCGGCGGGGGAGCGGGCATCAACATCGAAGACCTCTTCGGCGACATATTCGCCGGCGGTGGGGGCTTCGGGCCGATCCCGGGTGCCGATCAGGAGGCTCAGCTCGAACTTACTGTCGAGGAGGCCTATCGCGGGGGTAAGCGGCAGATCTCCCTCGGCAACCGCACCTACACCGTCAACATTCCGGCCGGCGTGGTCGATGGACAACGTATCCGGCTGGCCGGAGAGGGGGGGCGGGGCCGCGGCGACGGCCCACCAGGCGATCTGTACCTGGTCGTCCGCATCAAGCCGGACAAGCGCTTCCGGTTGGAGGGGCGCGACATCATCGCCGACCTGCCGGTGTCGCCGTGGGAAGCGGTGCTCGGCGCCACGGTCGCGATGAGAACACCGGGCGGCGAGGCGAAAGTGAAGGTACCTCCTGGCTCCTCCACCGGCAGGCGGCTGCGTCTGCGCGGGGAGGGGATGCCCAACCCGAAGGGCAAGCCAGGCGACCTGTACGCCGAAATCAAGATCATGGTGCCATCCAAACCGACCGCGCGGGAACGGGAACTGTTCGAGCAGCTGGCCGCGGAGTCCACGTTCGACCCGAGGAGGTGACGGTGACGGCGCCAGGTTATGTGTTGGTGCGGCGGCCGCAGTTGTCGCTTGACCAGATG
Organism: Mycobacterium sp. 4D054; assembly: GCF_052245755.1. NCBI lineage: Bacteria > Bacillati > Actinomycetota > Actinomycetes > Mycobacteriales > Mycobacteriaceae > Mycobacterium > Mycobacterium sp. 4D054. The sequence goes on along the minus strand of NZ_JBQQCF010000074.1, from coordinate 7,018 downwards.
GCGCGCCGATGTGGCCTGCACCCGGACATGGTTCGCCGGCTGGTCGCTCTCGGCCTGCTGCCGTGCAGACCGGATGCCCATGGCGAGCCATGGTTCGACCCGTCCGCGGTGGCCGTGGTCGCCCGGATTCAACGCCTACGAACCGGTTTAGGCCTCAACTACGCGGCGATCGGACTGGTCCTCGACCTGCTCGCCCGGATCGAGGAACTCGAGTCGGCGTCTCGCCGAGGAAGGACAGTGCTGTGGACATCAACAGTCTGACGCAGAAATCGCAGGAGGCGCTGCAGGAGGCGCAGAACATCGCGACCCGGATGGGCCACACCGAAGTCGACGGTGAGCACTTGCTGGCGGCGCTGATCGACCAACCAGAGGGCTTGGTGCCGCGCCTGCTGACCGCCGCCGATGTCGAGGTCGCGGCATTGCGCGCAGACCTTCAGCGCGAACTGGAGCGCAGACCGAAGGTCAGCGGTCCCGGCGCGACGCCGGGCCAGGTCTCGGTCACCCGCCGCTTGGCGAAGGTGCTGGAAGCCGCCGAGCGGGAAGCCAAGCGGCTCAAGGATGAATATGTCTCCGTCGAGCACCTCGTGATGGCGCTCGCCGAGGAGGGCACATCGACGGCCGCGGGCCGAATACTCGCGAGCCACGGTGTGACTCGCGACTCGTTCCTGTCGGCGCTGACCAGAGTGCGTGGAAACCAGCGGGTGACGTCGGCGACCCCGGAGGGCTCCTACGAGGCCCTGGCGAAGTACGGGCGTGACCTGGTCACCGAGGCCCAGTCAGGCAAACTCGACCCGGTGATCGGCCGGGATGCCGAAATTCGCAGGGTGATCCAGATTCTGAGTCGCAAGACCAAGAACAATCCGGTGCTGATCGGTGACCCCGGCGTCGGCAAGACGGCCATCGTCGAGGGTCTCGCGCAGCGAATCGTGCGCGGCGACGTTCCGGAAGGTCTGCGGGACAAGACCATCTTCTCCCTGGACATGGGCTCGTTGGTGGCAGGGGCGAAGTATCGCGGCGAATTCGAGGAACGCCTGCAGGCGGTGCTGTCCGAGGTGAAGGCGGGGGAGGGCCGCATTCTGCTGTTCGTCGACGAGTTGCACACCGTGGTCGGTGCAGGGGCGACAGAAGGTTCCCTGGACGCGGGAAACATGCTCAAACCCATGCTCGCCCGCGGTGAGTTGCACATGATCGGCGCAACCACTCTCGACGAGTACCGCAAGCACATCGAAAACGACGCCGCGTTGGAGCGCCGCTTCCAAACTGTCCTCGTCGATGAGCCCGACGTCGAAGACACCATCTCGATCCTGCGTGGACTGCGTGAGCGCCTGGAGGTCTTCCACGGCGTCAAGATCCAGGATGTAGCGCTGGTGGCCGCCGCCACGCTGTCGCACCGCTATATCACCGACCGGTTCCTGCCCGACAAGGCGATCGATCTCGTCGATGAGGCATGCGCCCGGCTGCGTACCGAAATCGATTCCATGCCGGCCGAGCTCGATGAGATCACCCGGCGTGTGACCAGGCTGGAGATCGAGGAGGCCGCGTTGTCGAAGGAGGACGACCCGGTCAGCAAAACTCGGCTGGAAGAGCTTCGAAAGGAGCTGGCTGACCTGCGCGCGGAGGCCGATGCCATGCACGCGCAGTGGGACGCCGAGCGGCAGGCGATCAAACGCGTCCAGGAACTGCGTGAGCGACTGGAGCAGTTGCGACGCGAGGCCGAAGAGGCAGAGCGCAACTATGACCTCAATCGCGCCGCGGAGCTGCGCTATGGCGAAATGCGGGAATTGGAACGCAAATTGCAGGCCGCCGAGGAGCAGTTGAGGTCCAAGCAGGGCCACCGGCCGCTGCTGCGCGAAGTCGTCACCGAGGACGAGATCGCCGAAATCGTCTCCGCGTGGACCGGCATCCCGGTGTCGCGGCTGCAGGAGGGCGAACGCGAGAAGCTGCTTCGACTCGACGAGATACTGCACGAAAGGGTGATCGGTCAGGACGAGGCCGTCCAGCTGGTGGCGGACGCGGTGATCCGCGCCAGGTCCGGAATTCGCGACCCGCGGCGCCCGATCGGATCGTTCATCTTTCTGGGTCCAACGGGTGTCGGCAAGACCGAACTCGCGAAAACCCTTGCCGCAGCGCTCTTCGACAGCGAAGACAACATGGTCCGGCTCGACATGAGCGAATACCAGGAGCGGCACACGGTCAGCCGGTTGGTCGGCGCGCCGCCGGGATATGTGGGCTATGACGAGGGCGGCCAGCTCACCGAAGCGGTGCGGCGTAAGCCTTACTCAGTTGTGCTGTTCGACGAGATCGAGAAGGCGCACCCCGACGTGTTCAACACGCTGCTGCAGGTGCTCGACGACGGTAGGCTCACCGATGCGCAGGGTCGCCAGGTCGACTTCCGCAACACGGTGATCATCATGACGTCGAACATCGGGTCGCATTATCTGTTCGACGGCGTAACGGGCGACGGCGAGATAAAGCCGGACGCAAGGGAACGCGTGATGGCCGAGTTGCGGGGTCATTTCCGCCCCGAGTTCCTCAACCGCGTCGACGACATCGTGCTGTTCACGCCGCTGGCTATTTCACAGATCGAGCGCATCGTCCAGCTTCAGCTCGAGGATCTGAGGAAGCGGTTGGCGGACAGGCAGATTCAGCTCGATATCACGCCGGAGGCCAGTCGGCTGATCGCCGAGCACGGCTATGACCCGGTGTACGGCGCGCGTCCTCTGCGTCGCTACATCGCGCACGAGGTCGAGACGAAGATCGGACGCGCACTGCTCAAGGGCGAGGTCCAGGCCGGCGGCATCATTCGCATCGCGGTCGACAACGGCGAGTTGTCCGTCACCTACTCCGAGTCCGCCATGGTGGCCTGACGAAGGCGAGAACATGGAATCGAATATCGTGACGTGCCCGAACTGCGGTAAACGCAACCGGGTGGCCGCGGCCGCCGACGGCAAGCCACGCTGCGGTCACTGCCATCACTGGCTGCCGTGGATCGTCGACGCCGGTGACCAGAATTACGCAGAAGTCGTCGAGAAGGCCGATGTCCCTGTACTTGTCGACCTCTGGGCGACGTGGTGCGGACCGTGCCGGATGGTGAGTCCGGCTCTGGAGAAAATCGCCACGGAACGGGCCGGCCAACTCAAATTGGTCAAGGTCGACGTCGACAAGGCGCCCGCCATCTCACAACGGTTCTCTGTGCAAGCGGTACCGACCCTGCTCGTTGTCGACCACGGCGAGGTGGTGGCCCGCCAATCCGGAGCCGCACCTGTGGCGGCCCTTCGGTCTTGGCTGGACCACGCGCTTGCAGCACACAGCACGAAGAACGGTGAACAATGACGTCGATACGCACCGACCCGGATATTGCAGCGATTCGGCAGGTGGAACCGCGCACAGCGGGATGTGAGGAATGCCTGCGACTCGGGACGCCGTGGGTACACCTGCGGCTCTGTCTGACCTGCGGACACGTGGGCTGCTGTGATTCGTCGCCCATGCGTCACGCAAGGGGACACGCGTACACCATCGGCCATCCGATCGTGGCCGCCATGGAGGCCGCTTGGCGCTGGTGCTATGTCCACGACAATTATGTGTGAGGCGCCTACATCCGAGCGAGTATCCGCGGAGCTACAGGAAACCCCGGACATCTACGGTGCGTACCCGCGGCTGAGCGAGATGCAGATCGCCACCCTCGAGGCGGGCGGGGAGAGGCGGGCCGTAGCGCCCGGCGAGATCCTGGTGCGCGAAGGCACGCGAACGGACAATTTCTACGTCATCCTGTCGGGAAAAGTCGCTGTCACCGCCCTCGACCCATTAGGCGAACAACGGACGCTCCGGGTCCACGGTCCGGGGCGGTTCCTCGGTGAACTCGGTGACCTCGAAGGTCAGGCCGCGTTCTATACCGCGCAAGTCGCAGAAGCCGGTGAAGTCCTCGTCGTCGCGGCACAGTTGGTACGCACCCTCGTGGCTCAGAATCCCGTGCTCAGCGACCTGATCCTTCGGGCCTTCCTGATCCGGCGCACCATGCTCATCGAAGAGGGCACCGGCTTCTGGATCATCGGATCCTGCTATTCGCCCGACACCACGCGGTTGCGGGAGTTCGCTGCCCGAAACAGACTGCCGCACCGCTGGCTCGATCTCGAACAAGAGAAGGACACTGAATGCCTGCTGCGGCGGTACGGGGTAGCGCCGCAAGACACCCCGGTCGTGATCTGGGGTGACGAGGTCCTTCGCAACCCGCCCAACAGCGAACTGGCCCGGCGGGTGGGCCTGCCGGTGCCCGACGTCATCCACGACGAACGCGACCTCATCGTCATCGGTGCCGGCCCGGCCGGTCTGGCGGCGGCGGTGTACGGCTCTTCGGACGGGCTCACCACCGCCGCGGCCGAAGCGATCGCCACAGGCGGCCAGGCCGGCACCTCGTCGAGGATCGAGAACTATCTCGGCTTCCCCAGTGGACTGTCCGGAGCCGAGCTTGCCGAAAGGGCCTTGATCCAGGCCAAGAAGTTCGGTGCGGACCTGATGATCTCGGCGGAGGCACGACGTCTGGAATCCGATGGCGGTCAGCACCTGGTATGTCTTGGCGACGGCACGTTCGTCGTCGGCAGGGCCGTCGTACTGGCGACGGGAGCCCGATATCGCAAGCTCGCCGTGTCCGGAATCGAGAGGTTCGAGGGAAACGGGGTCTACTACGCCGCCACCTTCCAGGAGGCGTTGCTATGTGGCGCCGGCCCGGTGGTGATCGTCGGAGGAGGGAATTCCGCGGGGCAGGCCGCAGTGTTTCTGGCATCTCGTATTTCTCGCGTGTATCTGCTAATCCGTAGCGGCGACATTGCCAAGGACATGTCCCGCTACCTGATCGACCGGATCCAACAACAACCCCGGATAAAGGTCTGCTTGCATACCGAGGTCCGCGAAGTCCACGGACGAAAACAGGTCGAAACGGTTGTCGTGGAGGACAACCAGACGGGTGAGCAGCGTCGCATCGACACCACGGCGCTGTTCGTCTTCATCGGCGCGGCACCCAATACAGAGTGGCTACACGGAGTTGTATCGCTCGATGACCACGGCTTCATCGCGACCGGTTCAGCAGCGATGTACTCACCTGACGACCGAGCAGGACTGCGCATCGATCGTGAACCGATGATGCTTGAAACCAGCCGCGCCGGCATTTTCGCCGCCGGTGACGTTCGCAGCGGCTCGGTGAAGCGGGTAGCGTCGGCGGTGGGTGAGGGATCGATAGCCGTCCGACTCGTCGAGCAGTACCTGTTGGCCTAGTCGCACGGCGCACCGGCCGACGAAGACGGCGAGTTCGGCGCGGGTGGTGCAGTCAGGACACGCGCACAGTCTGCCGACTCATGTCAGGATCGCCCGCGCTGCGCGCTCGGCGACCAGCATGACCGGCGCGTTGGTGTTGCCAGAAGTGATGGTGGGCATCGCCGAAGCATCGACCACTCGAAGTCCGGCGACGCGGAACACGCGGCAGTCGGAGTCGAGCACGGCGGTGGCCGACCGCGGCTGACCGCGCATGTCGAAGGCACCCATGGCGCAGGTGCCCACCGGGTGAAAGATGGTGGTGCCCAGTTCACCGGCTGCCACCTGGAGGTCTTCGTCGCTCGTCAGTCGCGGGCCGGGGAGCATCTCTTCCGGGCGGTAGCGGGCCAGGGCGGGCGCCGCCATGATCTGGCGGGTCATCCGCAGGCCCCGTACGGCGGCTTCACGATCGGCGTCAGTGGACAGGTAGTTGCAGGAGATCTTCGGGTGGGTCAGCGGATCCGCATCGGCCATTCGCACGTGGCCACGCGAGGTGGGGCGCAGATTGCAGACCGAGGGAGTGATGGCTCCATAAGGGTGCAGCGGTTCGCCGAATTTCGGCAGAGATAAGGGCTGCACATGCCACTCCAGATCAGGGCTGGCCAGCGCGGGGTCGCTCTTGGCGAAGGCCCCCAGCGTGGACGGCGGCATCGTGAGGGGTCCTGACCGCAGCAGCAGGTACTGGATTCCCATGCCGGCACGGGTGATCCAATTCCGATACAGCGTGTTGACGGTGCGCGCGCCCCGGACACGGTAGACAGTTCGAAGCTGCAGATGGTCCTGGAGGTTTTCACCGACACCGGGCAGATCGACGACCACCGGCACGTGATGCTGGGCGAGCAGCCCGGCCGGGCCCAGACCCGAGACCTGCATCAGGTGCGGCGAGCCGATGGCGCCGGCGCTCAGGATCACCTCCCGGCGGGCCCGCACGTCGACGATCTGGCCGTCTTTGAGCAGCCGCACACCGGTGACGCGGTGCTGCGCGGTGGTCCAGGCACCGCGACGCTGATGGTCGCGAACCTGATCGTCCATCAGCAGCTGTAAGGCCTGGGTCTGTGTGTAGACGGTGAGATTGGCGCGGTGGGTGACAGGGTGCAGGAACGCGTCGGCCATCGACCAGCGCCGGCCACGCCGCTGATTGACATGAAAATACGCACTGCCGGAATTGTCGCCGCGGTTGAACTCATCGATCGGGGAGATGCCCAACTGGGCGGCGGCGGCCTGCCAGGCGTCCAGGATCTTCCAGCGCACGCGCGGCCGCTCGACCCGGATCTCCCCACCGGCGCCGTGCCAGTCGTCGGCTCCGCCGAAGTAGTCTTCCAGCTGTTTGTAGATTTCCAGTGTCTCGCCGGGTCGGTCCGGGCCGCCCCACAGCCATCGCTCGTCGCCGGTGGCCTGCGCCCACAGTTCGTAATCGCTGGCCTGCCCGCGCATGTGGATCATGGCGTTGATCGACGAGCAGCCGCCGAGGACGCGGCCACGCGCGTAGATGATGCTGCGGCCGGCCAGACCTGGGTCGGGTTCAGTGGTGAAGCACCAGTCGGTGCGGGGGTTGGCAATGGTGTACAGATAGCCCACCGGCACCTTGATTGTTGACCGTCCCTCTGTGTGACGACCACGGCGGGGGTGATCGTCATTGAAGTTGTCGAAATCCCGGGTCGGGGACGGCGGTCGTCTGCATCATCAGCGTGCCCACGAACGGACCCCGCGCTGG
>NZ_JBQQCF010000073.1:0-16463 GCF_052245755.1 Mycobacterium sp. 4D054 | reverse complement strand
CGTTCACCAACACCCCCGCCGGCCAGAAAGCACTCCTGGTCGCCCTACGCCAGCGCGTCGCCCAACAACAACAAGTCGTGCAGGCCTACAAAACCCGCAGCGCCCGCATGGCCGCAATGATGCGGTCGATGGCCTACGGCGGCGGCGCACCGGTGGGCGGCGGGACACCGTTCGGTGGTGGCGGAGCCGGGATGAGTGGCATGTCGATGGGCTCTTCCCGAGGCGGGGGGATGCCCGGGTTCGATATGGGGCAGATCGCCAAAATGGCGAACGCGACGGGTCCGCAGCGGGGATCACAGCGCCGCAGCGCAGCCCGGTTCTCCGCACACAGCGATATCCCGTCGACGCCGGGGGCGGCGAACATCCGGGCGGCGATCAACCGCGCTCTCGATCTGAAGGGGATCACCAATCCGCGGGCCCGTCAGTACTGGGAGAACGGGATGATGGTGGTCTCGGCTCGGGAGTCTGGCCACAATCCAAATGCGCAGAACAACTCAGATAGCAACGCCGCCAAAGGAACTCCCTCGCAGGGTGCGTTTCAGTTCATCGAGCCGACCTTCCGCGCTTACCACGAGCCGGGCACGTCGACCAATCTGCGAGACCCAGTGGCCCAGGCCGCAGCGTTCGTCAATTACGCCATGGGACGGTACAACGTCTCAGCCGACGGGTCGGATCTCGCGCAGAAGATTCAGCAGGCCGACCCGAGGAGGTCGCCGAGAGGGTACTGATCCCGCTGCGGGATTTTGTGTCCTGTAGATTGCCATTCTCGATGGCGGCTTGCCATTTGAGATGGCGGCAGTTGGCGGATCCGCCATCTCTATGGCAAATCGTATGACCTTTGAGTCCCGAGCGTCGCCGCTACATGGATCTACGCGGCCGAGAATTCCTTTTCGCTATTGCTTTGTCCCCGGCTGGGGGCGCACGCTTTTTGGACGCCCTCGGTGGCGGAGCAGTCAAATGTTGGTATGGGATGGTTCAGCTATCGCAGCCACGGCCGCTGAGCGGTCGTCGGCGGACCGACTGACGCCGCAACACTGGAAAGTGCCCGGTTCCGTTGAGGTGGATATCTCGACGGCGACCATCGATCTGCGCCTCGCGAACGGTGAAACTGATCGTTTCGCGGCGGCTGAGGTGTCGGAGGCGGCATTGTTTGCCGCGATTCCGTGGCGGACGTTTGGCTGGTACAAAGGGCAGCGTCATTACTCGGGCAGCTATTGGGCCGCCACTGTAGACAACCATGTTATCTACGAGTCACGGTTGGAACTGTCGTCGCTGTTGATGGCGGATTTCGATGTCTCGGTGCTCGAGATCGCTGCTCAGCCGTTCCTGTTGCAAGCGGTGGTGAATGGTCGACTGCGACGCCACATTCCGGATTTCCTGTGGCGCACCAGGGCTGGGTTGGTCGCCGTTGATGTGGTCCGCAGGGAACGTCTTGACGGAAATCCGAAGATTCAGGTGCTGTGCTCTTGGACTCGCGAGGTTATCGGATCCCTGGGTTGGGACTATCGGGTGGTCAGCGAACAACCGGCAGTCCTGTTGGGAAACGTGCGATTTCTTGCCGGGTACCGCCGCAAGCGATACATCTCGACGGACGCGCTCCAGCAGATACGTTGCTGTCGCGACGATTTGGTCGGCCGGCGGGTTAATGATGCGGAGTCGGTGATCGGTACGGCAGTTGCGCTGCCGGTGATGCGTAGTGCACTGCTGCACGCATTGTGGACTCAAGAGTTCTGGGTTGACCTTGACCAGCCGCTCCGACCCTCGAGCGTATTGGGGTTACCGCGATGACGTGGGCATCGACACCTGTGCGTGTCGGTACTCGCTTCACCTATGAAGGCAGCGTGCACGAGATCATCGATTTGCACGTTTTCGGTGGCTGTTTGGAAGTACTCGCGAAGACCGTGCGCGGTAACATCCTGCGTCGCTTGTCCATCTATGAATTGTTGATGTCTGATCGTGTCCGGTTTCTGCCAGCCGACGATGGTGCGGCTGCCCAAGAAGAGACTGACGTGGCTGCCGTCGTGTTGTCGGCCGTTCCGGCAGCGGTGCGACAGCAGGCGTGCGAACGAGCAGCGCACGTGCGCGAAGTTCTGACCGGATTCAGATCCGGATGCGCGGCAACCGCTTTGCCGGGTGAACCCAGACCTGAATATGGCCCCGACGTGGGGCTGATGCAGCGTTATGCGGCCAAAGCTCGTGAACTGCAAGAAGCTGGCGTCGATGCGGCCTATCGCACGGTCGAGCGGTGGGTCCAGCAGTACCGCATCCATGGAGAGGCGGGCTTGGTTTCGCAGCGCGCGGTGCAGCCCGGCATTGGTGGACGTCAGGATCCGCGGTGGCAGGAGACGGCCCTGGAGGTGATGGGCGAGTACACGGATCTGTCGAAGCCCAACGAGGACTTGGTAATTCGACGCACCCGGGCTCGTCTGGACGCCCGGTTCGGCGCCGGTGTGGTGAAGTTGCCGTCGCAGCGCACGGCGTATCGGATCCTGGCCGGCCTCGAAGACCGGCGACCGCTGTTTAAGCAGAGCACGAAACGCAACCGTGATATCGCTTCTCGGTCGGCCGAGGTGTACGGCAAGCTGCATCCGATGCGGCCGGGGGAGTACCTGCTGATGGACACCACTCGCCTGGATGTGTTCGCGATGGATCCGTACACGTTGACGTGGGTGAACGCCGAGTTGACGGTGGCGATGGATTGGTACAGCCGCTGTGTCACCGGGTTGCGGCTGACCCCGGTGTCGACGAAATCCATTGACGCGGCAGCGGTGTTGTACGAGACGTTCCGGCCGCGACCGGCGGGGCGGGACTGGCCAGCTGAGGCGATGTGGCCCCCACGCGGGATCCCGCGCTCGGTGCTCGTCGAACAGGACGCCCTGGACGCAGACAACGTGCTAGCGGCCACACCGGCCGTTGTGCCCGACACGTTGGTCGTCGATCACGGCCGGATCTATGTCAGCGCGCACCTCAACAGCGTGTGTCAGCGGTTGGGGATCTCGATACAACCGGCCCGGTTACGCCAACCCCGCGACAAAGGACCGGTGGAGCGGTTCTTCTCCACGCTGCGGGTAGGTCTGCTGCAGGAGCTGCCTGGCTATAAGGGGCAGGACATTTTTGCGCGCGGGGTGTCGCCCGAACAGGATGCGTGGTTCTACCTCGATGAGCTGGAAGCCATTATCCGGGAGTGGATCGCCGTCATCTATCACCACAGCGCCCACGACAGTCTGAGCGGGCTGGGGGTGCCGGGGCTGAAGATGACCCCGGCGGAGATGTTCGCCCATGGGGTGGCGCGCGCGGGTTACCTGGAGGTGCCGCGCGATCCCGATCTGGCCTACGAGTTTCTGCCGGTGGTGTGGCGGGTCATCCAGCATTACGGCATCGACGTGGGAGGGCGCCGCTACAAAGGCGACATCGTCGCTGGGCGCGCGAAGGAGAAAAGCCCGTATCCGAATGAGAAGTGGCCTGTCGCTTACAACGTCGACGACATCACCAGGGTGTATTTCCGTGATGACCGCACCCGCCACTGGCATCCGTTGGTGTGGGAGCACGCCGACATGCTTGACGCCCCGATGAGCGAGGAAATCTTGCGTTTCGAGCGTGCCTTGGCTAAAGCCCAGAACCGGTATGTCGATGACCCGCTGGCCATCACTAGCTTCCTGGAACGCCGCAAACTCAGCGTCGCGAACTCGATGGCCGAGCGTCGCCGGGCACTGCGGGTGGCCCGCGAGCAGTCCACCCTCATCGGTGATCTAAACCCGCCACCGGACAGCGCCGAATTGAGCTCGGTCGCTAAAGCGTTGGATCGCGAACCCGGCGAGCGGACCCACGACGCCGACGCTGATGCGTTCGTCGATGACCTCGACGAGGTACCCGGCGAACTCGATGACGCCGACGAGCCGCCGCTGGAGCATGGCAGCTTTTACGACGGTGTGCTGGAGGTGGAATGACCTCCCCGAAGTCCTCAACACCGAAGCGGCGACCCGCCACGTCGTCGCGGGGCAAATCGGACGTCAGAAACCCTCGCGAGTATCTGGACAATCTCACGCTCGCCCGCAAGGAAGGGTGGCGCGACATGGTCGACGCACCGACCCTGGAGCGACCGGAAGTGCTGTCCCACAAACAACTACGTCATCTGGGTGCGGCTGCCAGCGAGGACTACAACGATCAGCGCCGCCGCTGGCACGCCCAAATGGGCACGGTGATGACCGCCGAATGCCAATCCGTGCTGGAGCAACTCGAAGACTTCGTGGCCTGCAACTGCCAGACCGGTGAGGACACCAAACCGATGATCGCGCTCAGCGGACTGCCCGGGCTGGGCAAGAGCACCGTCTCGCGGGTGTTCGGGAAACGCCTGCACCGCAGACATATCGAGCGTTACGGGACAACTACACGCGCCGGAGATGAACGGTGGCCGGTGTGCCGGATCGGAATGACCGCCTCCACGGGCACGCGCGAATTTAACGCGGCATTATGCGACTTCTACGCCCACCCGGGAGGGCAGCGAGCTAGCGCGCAACAACTGCTACGGTTCGCGCTCGACGATGTGTCCTCCTGCGAGACAAGGCTGCTCATCATCGATGACCTGCACTTCTTGCGCGGCCGGCGGGAACGAATGACCGATCTGAGCAACCAGTTCAAATACATCGCCAACGAGTTTCCCCTGACGGTGCTCCTCATCGGGATCGGCCTGCACGAGCGCGACGCGCTCCTCGATGACTGCAACGCCTACCGCGATCATGAAATGGAACAGCTGCTGCGCTGCACCACGCCAGTGGACATGTCACCGTTCAAGGTCGACACCGAAAAGCAACGACAGCGCTGGCGGGATTTACTGCTCACCCTCGAACAACGGCTGCTGCTGACCCAGAAGTATCCGGGCATGCTCGCCGATGACCTCTCCGATCAGTTATTCGTGCGCAGCACCGGCCACATCGGCTCATTGATGGCGCTGATCCGATTGGCCTGCCAGAAAGCCATGCGCACTGGCACCGAGAAACTCACCGCCGAGCTCCTCGACACTTGCCGCATCGACAGCGCCGCCGAACTCGGCCGCCGTGAACTACACGCCGCGTTTCGCACCGGCAAGAAAACCACCCGGCTACGCACTACGCCGAACCCGCCATGACCACCGTCCGCGCGCTACCCCTAATCACAAGACCCGCGCCGGGGGAGGCGCTGGATTCCTGGTTACACGCCATCGCGGTGCGCCACAACACGTCGCTCAAGGCGCTCTACCTTCACATGGGCGTAGACACTGTTGGCGATGAACGCACCCGCGTCACCGCTGCCACGGTCAGCGAGCACGACGCGCAAGGGATCGCCGCTGCAACAGGTCTCATGCCGATCCAGGTGCAAGCGATGACGTTGGCGCACCATCTAGCGAACGTGTCCTGGGCCCAGGAAGCGACAGCGGATCTGACCGCAACCACGCCGCGCCACCACGGCGGGTGGCGGTTCTGTCCACACTGCCTGGGCGCCAGCGGGGGAACGTGGCTGCTGCAGTGGCGGTTGATGTGGAGCTTCGCCTGCCTGCAGCATCGGTGCCTGCTGGCCGAATACTGCCCGCGCTGCGGCCGGCGCCAACGCGCCCCTCAACCCCTCAACGCCGCCCCACCGCGTCCGGTGCACTGTGCTCACCCCAGCCCCACGACTACCGGCAGAAACCGGTCCCGCTGCGACGCAGACCTGGCCGACACCCCCGTCATCACGCTGGAGGCTGATCATCCCACTCTGCTAGCCCAACAGGTGCTGGTCGAGCTGCTCGCCGCCGACAGCGGACGATTTGGGCTCTACGCGCAGCATCCGACGCCAGTTCGGGACGTGCTGGCCGATATCCGCATCCTTGGCCGCAGCATCCTGTCGGCCACCGCGGGCCGCCACCTCGACGGCCTGCTGCCCGCCGAGCTGGCCGCACAATATCGACACCAGCGGCAGTCGGCCAACGCGCCGATGTCGTCTTCGGTCCTGACGTGCGCCGCGGCGATCACCGCGGCCGTCACCGTGCTCAGCAGGCCCGACCTCGGGTCGGCCGCTGCGCCGCTGGCGGCGCTGCCTGAAGAGGTGAGCCGTTACGTGCTGCATCAATGGACCTATCTCGACCAGCCGGCCGGGCCGTCGGCGAGCCCGGTGCTGCAGAGCCTGCATCTCACCGCACTCGGTGACCGCCTAAGCCCCGCTGCGCAGTTGCAGTGCCGCCTCGGCAGTGCGCGTCCGCGGCTGCACGCCACCGACGCGCAGCGGCAGCAGCAGCTGGTTCGGGCGCTGCCCACAGCATTGTGGCCGGGCTGGGCGTTGCGGTTGAGCCCGCCGGCGTTGGCGCATTCCAGCTCGCGGGCGGTGCTGGCTGCCGCAGTGCTGCTGGTCGGCAGCGACCTGGACATCGCTGAGGCCGCCACGCATCTCGGCGGCGACCTGGGCCGCCTCAACGCCATCTACCTGCTGTGGCGGCTTAAAGAATCGCCGCACTGGCCCGCGATCCGCGACGCCCTCGCTGCCGTATCGGACTACCTTAGCGATGAGAGTGCACCCATCGACTACGCGCGGCGACGCGACCTGGACTACCGCGGTGTGCTCGCCCAGGACGAGTGGGACCGCATCTGCGGAAGCCTCGGCCACCAAAGATGCTCGGCGGCCCACCCACGCAGCTACCTGCAGCACCAAATCCGCGGCACCACCAAACCCCGCACCGGCCCTGGCGGCGCCGACACCGAGCTCAGGGAATTCCCGGGCCGACTCACCCCGCTGCTCAGCCGCGCCCTACACCGTCACGCAACGAGGTTCCCTGCAACCCAAGGTATTCAGGACGAGCCGGTGGTGTGGGAACCCCCGACGAGTATCGTCGCCGGCCTGTCGTTACCTGGTGTCGAGCTCGGCGATATCGAGATCACGCAGCTACACCGACTAATCCGGGTTGACCGCCGCACCATCGCCGCCACCAGCCAGCAGTTGGGAGTCAGCGCCGACCTTATTCGCTATGCACTCGAACAGCATCCCGCCCCGGCGCTGCCCCGGCCCCCGCGTACACCGCGGATCGGCGCCCGGCGGCCTGGGAGGGTGTATCAGCAAGCCGCCGAAGCACTCCCGCGGGAACGCCTCGTCGCCCTGTACAGCCAGGAACAACGCAGCCTCGCCGACATCGCCGCCCTGACAGGGTTCGACAAGAGCACGATCTCTCGCTTAATGCACGACTACACGATTGCCCTACGACCGTCGGGGCCGCGACCGACCAAACCGGTCGATCCCGACTGGCTCTACACCGAATGCATTGTCCACCAACGCTCGTGTGCAGACCTCGCGCGAGAACTCCACACCCGCAGCGAAACAGTAGCCGCCGAGGCCACCACGCTCGGAATACCGGTGCGCACCGTGGCCCGCCACACCGACGCCGAACTGCGCGACAACCCGAACGTCCCCGCCATCCTCATCCCGGCCCTCGTCGGCCACGGCGGCTGGGAACGGCTACAGCGCTTCGCCGTGATCACCCAGTTCCCCACCCTCACCGATGCCGGGAAACACCTCGGCAGGGGAGTGGCCGTCACCGGACACCACATCTCACGCCTGGAAAAAGACTTCCGCGCCCGCCTTCTCATCCAGAAACCGCTGCGCTGCACCGACTTCGGCGAAGAAGTGCTCGCGGCGGTGCACCACCTGGCCGAACTCGGCGGACCCTGACGCACGTACTGGACTACCGCTGCGCGGTAGCAGCCGGATCGTCGACCACGATCTCGCTCACCGACACCCCGAGCGCCTCGGCAATGTCATACACCCGCTCGATCAACACCCCACGCCGGCCATGCTCCATCTGAATCAACTGATTCCGCGCTACCCCCGACTCCAGCGCCAGACTCTCCTGCGACAACCCCCTCTCCAGCCGCAAGGCGCGGATCCGTGACCCCACCAACGCGCGGCGACGCTGCCACTGCTGGGCACGGTCGGGATCGTCCTCAGGAAGTCGTGTCGGCACCCCCCAAGTAGTCACCGGCAATACACGAAAGTCAGCCCACCAAAAAGTACACAACAAAATGTATCGCTAGCAGTACATTGAGGTGTGGGCGCGGAGCGAGGCGATAACCGGTTAATACCGGCCCTGCCAGTTCGCGCGTCCTCGAGCCGACGTGCCATGTCCCTGGTGTCAGGGATGGACCGTAGCTTTCCGCTGCGGGTAGCGCCGATCCACGGCGAGGCGCTCGACTCCTGGCTCGACGCGATCGCCCACCGGCACCACGTGCCACGCCGTGCCGTTATCGAGCGATGCGCCATCGCACCCATATCGTTTTACGGGGCCTGGATACGCCTACTCACCCCCGCCGATATCGACGGAATCGCTCAGGCAACCGGCTACGGCCGCCATGTTGTCGATGCGTTAGCGTTGCCGCGCAGCGGAAGTGGTGTGGGCCCGCTCAATGGTGCACGAACGCTGCCGTCCTCGACTTGGGACTGGCGCACCTCCTCACGCTGGTGCCCACAATGCCTGACCCACACCGGAGGCCGCTGGCTGCTCGCATGGCGACTCAACTGGACCTTCGCCTGTCCTACCCACCATTGCCTGCTCCAGGACGGTTGCCCGAACTGCGCTGCGCCGCAACGCTACCGCCCACCCACCTGCACGATCCCCGAGTTGGACCAATGTGCTCAACCGACCCTCGACCTCCTCGGGCAGCGGCGGCCTTGCGGCGCCGACCTGACCCGCGTTCAGCCAGCCGATCACCCCCTGAGCCTCCCGATGGCGCGGACCCAGCGGCTTATCAACGCGCTGCTCGCGGGAAAACCAAGGCGGCTCCGCGTATACGGCGCACATCAACCGACACCACACGACATGCTCACAGACGTAAAAACGCTTGCTCGTTACGTCTTCACACTCCTCGGCGGCGCCGCGGACTTAACGCTGCCCTCCGACACCGCTGTTACCGCCAGCCCCGACCGCAGCAGCCCAGGACGAACCACGGCCCGACCCACGATGCCCTCCGCCGTGCACACCGCAAATGCCAGCACCCTTGCCGCCGCGGTACTGGACGCGCACGGCCCGACCGCCGCGCAGCACCTGCTCGCTGCGGTCATCCTCGCTGACGGCAAGTTTGAATCTCATGACGTGTACCACGACGAAGCGCTCACACCGCTGGCCCGTCTCATCTGTCAACGCGCCAGCGAAGACGCCCGAGTAGCGCTCAAGCTCCGACGCCGCTTCGACATCACCGCCGCCAACTCAGCACAAAGTCGCAAGAAGAACCGTCTGGCTCGAGCTACCGCTCGCATCGACTCGATGTCACACAGCTCCGGGACGCGGTGGTCTCGGTGACGCCCGCCGCAACCCGCTGGCCGCTCTGCGTGGTGCGGATCCGACAGGTTTGCGGCCACTGATGATTGATCCCTCGCTGCCGCGGATCGGTGTGACCGAACTACGCCGCCAGTTCAGCCGAATACTCGGTGAGGTCGCACAGGGACGGGCCTTCGTCGTCACTCGACACGGGCGCGAAATCGCAGTGCTTCTCCCGGTTGAGGCATACCGGCGCATCAACTCAAGTGACTGACTGCACGACCATGGCGGTGATCTCGGGCGCCACGCCGACTACGCGTGTCCGTTCTCATTGAATCTGGGGCACATTTACTAGTCTGACCTGCATTGCCCCAGATTGGATGAGAATTTCGATCGCGACGTTTCTCATTGAATCTGGGGCTACCCTGCTTCCGCGCCCGGCTGCGAGCGCAGCAGGGTAGCCGGAATGGTCTCCTGTCGATTCCGTTGGCTCGGGTACGTCTTCGGTATAACTACTGTGATCGTGTCTCTCGTGACACACGATCATGATTCTGTGGTGCGCTCGCTCGTGTTGGTAGTTCGGGTGCCGGCTGCGGCCTTTGAGCACCTTGGCCACCGCCCGTTTTAGATTGTCATAGCGGATACGGGCCGGGACATCACCAAAGTGGTTGAACGCCAACACATGCCGATGCAGGAGCGCCTCCTGGCCCTGAGTGGTGAAGTTGCTCCGAGCTAGAGGGCGAACGCTCCGCCTTTGATGAGGATGAGGGCCCCGATTGTGATCAGTGCAACGGGCAGAACGATGTGGCCCCAGCGTGAGAGTGCTTTGGCGATGATCGGGTGGGAGGCGAAATATCGGCCGGCCGCGCACCAGATGGCCACACCGATGAGGAACACGATGATGTAAACACCGATGGTGGCGATCGTTGAGACGGCGAAGATCGGAACGTACACGCCGATGTTGTCGCCGCCGTTGGCGAAGGTGATGACTGCGACCTGCCAGGTGCCAGGCGTCAACAGTGTTGCGGGATCATCGGTCGGCGCCGGTTGGGTGCGGCGATCCCGCCAGGCCAGCCATGCCGCCCGCAGCCCCAACACGATGGGCAGCAGCCCGAAGTACGGCAGTGCGGCTGGAGGAAGCAGCGTGGCACCCAGGAGTGCGCCGCCGACCGAAACTGCCAAGATGGCGGTGAAGCCGAGGTACTGACCGGCGGTCACTCGGATGGCTGCGCCACGATGACCGGGCGCCTGGCCGAACATCACCGCGAGGACCACGATGTCGTCGATATTGGTGATGGCGAAGGTGGCGATCGCCTGAACGAGTGTGGCTGGGCTCAGCACGGCCAATGCGACCAGCTTCGAGTGAAATCCCACCGCATCGGGTGAGCCTACTGCTCAGCAGGCCCCGCGCTCCCGCGCACCAACGACCTCCAGTGGGGCGGAAATTCATGACGACTGCCGGGGTCAACGGACTTGACGAAATACATGCCTCCGGTGCCACGGAGGTGGCTCCTAGAGGTATCGACATACGTCATCGGCGCTGCATGATTCCGGGTCGACGCTTTCGGCGCCCTGCCGCAGCCGGGCGATGGTCTCGCGCAGTGCCACCAGTGCGCTGATCTGCTCGTCGAGGTCGGTCAGTCGGATGTCGAGCAGGTCGCGCACGTGCGTGCACGGCGCGTGGCCGCTGTCACGGATGTCGAGGATCTGCCGAATCTGGGCGAGGCTGAACCCGGCGGCCTGTCCCCGTCGGATGAAGCCGACCCGGGCGATCGTGTCGGCGGCATAGTCGCGATACCCCGCCGGGGAACGTTCGGCGGGCGGGAGCAGGCCTTCGTCTTCGTAGTAGCGCAGCGTCGCGGTGGTGGCCCCGGTCGCCTCGGCGAGCTTCCCGATTCTCACGATGTCTCCTCAGAACACTTGACCTTCAAGCCTACTTGAAGGTCAAGGATGGGTGCATGAGTCAGGGATTGGACCTCGCGGTCATCGGTTCCGGCGGCGCGGCGATGGCCGCGGCGATCCGCGCTACCGCGCTCGGCAAGTCCGTCGTCATGATCGAGCGCGGCATCTTCGGTGGCACGTGTGTCAACACCGGCTGCGTGCCGTCAAAGGCCCTGATCGCAGCGGCCGAGGCCCGGCATACCGCAGCCGACACTGCCCGGTTCCCGGGGATCGCCACCACGGCCGGCCCGGTGGACATGGCGGCCCTGATCGCCGGCACGCACGATCTGGTGGAGTCGCTGCGCTCAGAGAAGTACCTCAACGTGGCCGAATCGTATGGCTGGCAGCGCATTCAGGGCCAAGCGCGGTTCGCCGGAACCCCGGACGCGCCCGTCATCGAGGTCGGCGATGCCACCATCGAGGCCGAGCACTACCTGATCGCCACCGGCGCGAACCCAGTCATCCCGCCCGCATTCGAGGGCGTCGCCTACCTGACCTCGACCACCGCGATGGAAGTCACCGAGGTCCCGGAGTCGCTGCTGGTGATCGGCGGCGGCTACGTCGCGTTGGAGCAGGCGCAACTGTTCGCCCGGCTCGGGTCAACGGTGACGGTGCTGGTCCGCTCCACGCTGGCATCGAAGGAAGAGCCGGAAGTCGGCATGGCGCTGCTGGAGGTGTTCGCCGACGACGGCATCCGGGTGGTGCGCCGCGCCACGGTGAGCGAGGTCGAGCAGGCCGACGATCAGGTCACGGTCACCGCGACCATCACCGGCGGAACGCAGCAGTTCCGTGCCGCGAAAGTCCTCGTCGCCACCGGCCGCCGTCCGAACACCGACGGCCTGAATCTCGAAGCGGTGCAGGTCAAAACCGGCGAGAACAACGAGGTCGTGGTGAGCGACGGGCTGCAGTCGTCGAACCCACGGATCTGGGCGGCCGGCGACGTGACCGGGCACCGCGAGTTCGTCTACGTCGCCGCCCATCACGGCGCGATGGTCGCCGACAACATCTTCACCGACGCCGGCCGCAGGGTCGACTACCGCCATCTGCCCCGCGTGACGTTCACCAGCCCCGCGGTCGGTGCGGCCGGGACGACCGAGGCCGAGCTCCTCGCCGCCGGGACACGGTGCGACTGCCGGGTGCTGCCGCTAAAACATGTGCCGCGTGCGGTGGTCAACCGAGACACCCGCGGTTTCATCAAACTCGTCGCCGACGCCGGCACCGGCCGCATCCACGGCATCACCGCCGTCGCCAAGGATGCTGGCGAGATCGCCGCCGCCGCGGTCTACATCCTCGACGCCGCGATGACCGTCGACCAGGTCGCCGGGTCCTGGGCCCCGTATCTGACCATGGCCGAAGGCATCAAAATCGCCGCCCAGTCCTTCAGCGCCGATATGTCCCGACTGTCCTGCTGCGCATCCTGACGCATGGCTCACTCGAAAGGTTCCTGATGCCCAATTTCCTTGACCGCCTGACCATTCCGGAAGAGTCCGGGCTCGACCCGACGATGCTGGTGCCGTTGCTGCGGCTGCTCGCCGCCGGCGAGCCGGTCACCGTGGAGGCGCTCGCCGCGGCCGTCGGCCTCCCGGTTGACGAGGTGACCCGGCGTCTGGCCGCGGTACCCGACACCGAATACGACGAGCAGGGCCGCATCGTCGGCCAGGGCCTGACCCTGCGCCCGACCCGCCACCGATTCACCGTGGCCGGCCAAGAGCTCTACACCTGGTGCGCCCTGGACACCCTCATCTTTCCCACCATCCTGGACCGGCCCGCCAGCATCGAATCCGAATCACCCGTCAGCGGGCACCCGATCAGGGTCTCGGTCGGCGAAAACGGTGTCACCAGCGTGCAGCCCGAGACCGCGGTGGTCTCGCTGGTCAACCCCGACGACCTCACCTCGATCCGGTCCTCATTCTGCAACCAGGTGCACTACTTCACCTGCGCGCAGGACGCCGCGCCGTGGCTCGCCGAGCACCCCGAAGGTCAGATCGTCAGCGTCGCTGAGGCCCACCAACTCGGCGCAGCCCTGACCACACAAATCCTTACCCAGCTCCATACCCCGCCAACTGCCCACCCCGGCTGCTGCAGCTGACCAGCCGCACCCAACCTGATGAGGAGAAATCAATGAATCAACGTCCACGAAGAAATCCCGTGCTGCTGGGTGCGGCAGCGGTGCTGGTGACGGCCCTGTGTTGCGCCGCGCCAGTCCTGATCGCCGGCGGCGCGCTCGCCGCCGTGTGTGGACTGCTCGAGAATCCATGGGTCATCGGGGCAGCCGTCGCGCTGCTGCTGGCGGCTGTGGTCGCCTTCGCCCGCCGCGGTCAACGCGGCGATCACTGCTGTCCCGCCGACAGCCATTCACCCGCGACGCACACGCTCGACGACCTGACGAAAGGAAGCATCGACAATGTCTGAAACGCGTTCGTTTACACCCCACAGGTGGGCGGGCGTTACGGCTGTGATGCTGGCAGCGGGCGCGCTGACCGCGTGCGGCCAATCGGCCACAACCAGCAATCCGACCTCACCGCCACACGCCAACGCCACAACCCAGGCGACGGCGGCGACACTGACCACGGTGGACGGCAAAACCGTCGAACTGCCCGCTGCCGCCCCGACCGCGATCCTGTTCTTCTCCTACGGGTGCGGCGAATGCGTCGGCGGCGGTAAATCCCTGGCCGCTGCTCGGGCGGCCGTGGAGAAAGCCGGAGGCAGCGCCAAGTTCCTAGCCGTCGACATCGTCCCCACCGAGAAACCCGCCGATGTTCGCCACTTCCTGGACCAGATCGGCGGCACCAGCCTGCCCGCGGTCGTCGATACTAACGGGGCCCTGACCAGCCGCTACCAGGTGACCGCGCCGACCACCGCCCTCGTCATCGACCCGTCCGGGCAGATCAGCTACCGCGGCCACGCCCCGTCCCAGGATCAGATCCTGGCCGCCCTCGGCAGCAGCGCCGCACGGTGAACCTGCTCGCGCTCGCGTTTACCGCTGGCATGCTCGCCCCGGTCAACCCCTGCGGGTTCGCGCTGCTACCGGCGTGGATCACCGGCACCATCGCCACCGGCGGCACCGATGCGGTGCTCGTGCGGCTGGCCCGGGCACTGCGCACCGGGGCCGTCCTGACCATCGGGTTCACCGGCACCCTCACCCTCGCCGGTATCGCGATCAGTGCCGGTGCCCGGACCCTGGTGACGGCTGCTCCCTGGCTCGGGATCACGATCGGGCTCACCCTGGCCATCTTGGGCGGCTTCATGCTCACCGGCCGCACCATCGGTCTGCGTATGCCTGCCCGGACGCGTCATCGGCCGGACTCCCCAACAGCCGGTGGTGTGCTCGCGGCCGGAATCGGCTACGCCCTGGCGTCACTGTCCTGCACCTTCGGGGTACTGCTCGCGGTGATCGCCCAGGCCCAGGCCACCAGCGGATGGGGCGGTCTGCTGGCAGTGTTCACCGCATACACAGCCGGTGCCGCCACCATCTTGATGCTGGTCAGCGTCGGCACCGCCATCGCCGGCACGGCCCTGACCCGGCATCTGGGTATCCTCGCCCGCCACGGGACCCGCGTCACCGCCGTTGTCCTCATCGCCACCGGCGCCTACCTCGCGTGGTACTGGCTGCCCGCGGCCACCGGGCACACCGCCAGCGGCGGCAACCTGCTCACCGGCTGGTCGGCCACCGCGACCGGATGGCTGCAGGACCACGCCCTCCCGGCCAGCGTCATTGCCGCCTTCGCTGTGGTGGTCAGCGCGGTGGCCGCGTGCTGGACCACCCACCGCCGGCCAATCACCGGCAAGCAGCGCCGCCGGTGATGATTCACCGGCCGATACACCCAGCCAGATACCACTGTCCCTAACGATTAGAAAGCCGATAGATACAACCGTCGGACACAGTCAGATGCACACCACAAGTGCCTTACTGATAAGGCACATTCAAGACTGCCGACCCCTAAGCGCGACACGCCAGTTCTGCGCCGTCTGAGCGTGTCGTCAATACGGCAGTGGCGAATAGGCGTCGGTACTGCGCCCATTGCTCGACGGGGGTGGCGTCGGCATGGTGGGCGCCGGTGCGTTCGTTGATGCGGTCGAGCAGTAGCGTCGGCCAGGCGGGTTCCGTTGGCGTCCTGGGCTGTTCAACCCGAGGGCGAGCTGTGAGCAATGTTGCGGCTACGGCGATCACATCGGGGTAGGCCACCACGTGCGCTTCTAGGCCATTCTGCAGAATCCCCGCCGCCACGTGACGCTCTGCGTGAGCCCAGAAGACCAGGATGTGGCGGGCGTCGCCCAAGGCGTCATGAAGGTCGACCTCTGAATACTGACGGGCCAAGCGCCGATGCGTGCGCCCGGCACTGAGCACCGTGGGCCGGTCACGAAGATCCACCTGGTCGTCAAGAACGCGCGTTGGTGAACCGATCCAGCGTCGGTGACGGTGGCATACGGAGACATGTGCAGGCAGGTAGCAGTAGACGGGTTCGTGTATTCCCTTGCGTGCCATACATCTTTGACACAAAGGGCGGCGGAGATATTGCTTGAGCGCGGTGGGGTCGCCAGCAAGCCCGCAGAGACGGGACCGGATTACCTGCTCAGGTTGGCCGCTGACGACGGCCAACCAGTCCGGTCGCGGCCGGGCTGCGCATGATTCGGCGACATGGCCGCGCAGTGTGGAGACGCCGATATGGTTGGCGCGGGCCAGCCTGTCGATGTAGGACGATACGGCTTCCCAACGGAACGGTGCGATCGTTCGCGGGAGCCGCTGGCGTGGTCCGCGCGGCCACGGCCTGACAGTTGCCACGTCAGCTGGCCGTGCGGGCCGCGGCCGTGTGGGCGGCGTAGTCGATCAAAATATCGTCCATGGCCTCGCGGGTGATGTGCTCGGTGCCGTCGAGCATCGCTTGGATTGCTGAAGCCCGGATCAAGTGGGCCAGGCTGCCGATCATCCCGCCGGTGCGGCGGTGCAGGTAACGGGCCTGGGCGACAAGGCTTCCCGGTTCGTGTCGATGCAGACGCAAGGTACCTTCCATGGCGGCGACGAGTTGTCGCCACTCCTTGGCGTCGGGGAATGCGCTGGTGTGGATCACCCCGCAACGGCCGGCCAACTGCCGTCCCCGCGTGCCGGTGAACAGCCCCGAGCGTTCCACTTCGATCCCGGCATAAACGAATGTCGCAGGCAGATGCTCGGTGAAGTATTTGAGGTGGTCGGACAGTTCTTCGCCGGCGCGGGTGTCGAGGTTGAGGTTGTGGATTTCATCGACCACCACGATGTCGGTACGGGCATCGA
>NZ_JBQQCF010000072.1:0-16813 GCF_052245755.1 Mycobacterium sp. 4D054 | reverse complement strand
AAATCACGCGCCGTCAACGACACCCCGACCGAACAGGAGGCCACCCCCGCGGCACTGACCGCCTGAACCATTAACTCGAAGAATCACACGACAGGCGTCGTACACCACGCCCCTGGACTTGACCGATCGGCGGTCTGCCGGGTGAGTTGCCAGGAGCCGTCCGACGGGGCGAACTCCATGGGAAAGGTGAACTGCCCGCCCGGCGGATTAGCCGGGGTGATCACCACGGTGGCAACGACGTTGCCGGGCTCCGCTGACGACCAGGCGAGGTCACGGGCCTCGAACGCCAGCGGCAGGGATCCGTTGTCGCGCAGCGCGGCGGTGAACCGGTCCAGCCCCGCGGCTTCGCCGGGGGTGGCGTTCTCGATCAGCGTGATCTTCTGATCTCCGGGCACCGCGGGGTCCGACAGCCGGGCCATCACATCGGTCAGCGCGGACGGCGGGGGAAGCGGTGGACCGCCGGGGGCGTCCGGGATCGGCGTGGCCGGCACCGACGACGACTCGACCGCGGAAGGGGCCGGCGGGGGTGCGGTGGTCGCCGGGTGCTCGGTGTGGGTGCACCCACAAAGCCCGAGCGCCGCCACGAATGTGGCGGCGCTGCGAACCAGGAACGTGCGAGAGATCAACCCACCGCGGACATCAGGGCCAGCGCCGACTGCTTGGACAGCTGCCAGCCGGTGGGGCTGGGCCCGGCGATGAAGGTCAACGGCTGGGTCGCCACGGCGCCCGTCGGTGCGGCCGCGGTGACGTTGGCGGTCACCACCGGGCCGTTCCGGTCGATGTCGGCGATGGTGAAACTCAGCGGGAAGTAGCCCTTGGCCGCGGCGTTGCTGTATCCGCTGTCGGCCACCCGAGCCTCGATGCGGCCCAGGCCACCCTGGACGTAGCTGGCCTTGGCGCCGGTGAAGGAACCCGGCCCGGACAGTGCACTCAGCGTCGACACCAGGGCGCCCTGCAGCTCGGGTGCCGGTGCGGCGGGCATCGGGGCGTTCAGCACGCCGGGTGACGCCGCGGCCATTCCCGCTCCGGCAGCAATCGAGGTCACACCCACAGCGGCAGCACCGAGGGTCGCGGCGGCTGCTGCTCCAGCGGTCACGCTGGTGACGAGGGTTTTCAGGGTCACGGCTGTCCTTCCGTTCGGCCGACTGATCAAGAAAGGCTAACAGTGGTGCTGGTGTGTCGAATTCCTACACCGCACACAATGTCTGAATCGCCGGTAGCTTTGAAGTTGTTACTGCACCAACTTCCGGTGTGGGAAGGGAGCGCAACATGAGTGAGTCCGAGCGTTCTGAGGCCTCTGAAGTCTTTGGGACATCCCCCGACAGCCGTTTGTCTCGCGAAGATGCGGCAGAACTCGAACAACTGCGCCGCGAGGCGGCGATCCTGCGTGAACAGCTCGAGAGCGCGGCGGGCGTGTCCGGGAGCGCGCGCAGCGCGCGTGACGTGCATCAGCTGGAGGCCCGCCTCGACTCGCTCGCCGCCCGCAACGCGAAATTGATGGACACGCTCAAGGAAGCGCGCCAGCAGCTGTTGGCCCTGCGCGAAGAGGTGGACCGCCTCGGACAGCCGCCCAGCGGCTACGGTGTGCTGCTCTCCGTTCAGGACGACGACACCGTCGACGTGTTCACCTCCGGCCGCAAGATGCGGCTGACGTGCTCGCCGAACATCGACACCAAGGAGCTCAAGCAGGGCCAGACCGTCCGGCTGAACGAGGCTCTGACGGTCGTCGAGGCCGGGCACTTCGAGGCCGTGGGGGAGATCAGCACCCTGCGCGAGATCCTCGCCGACGGTCATCGCGCCCTCGTCGTCGGCCACGCCGACGAAGAGCGCATCGTGTGGCTGGCCGAGCCGCTGGTCGCCGCGGAGGACCTGCCCGACGGGTACGACGACGACCTGGGCGACGACCGGCCGCGCAAGCTGCGCCCGGGTGACTCGCTGCTCGTCGACACCAAGGCCGGGTATGCCTTCGAGCGGATCCCCAAGGCCGAGGTCGAAGATCTCGTCCTGGAGGAGGTCCCGGACGTCAGCTACAACGACATCGGCGGACTGGGCCGCCAGATCGAGCAGATCCGCGACGCCGTCGAGCTGCCGTTCCTGCACAAGGAGCTGTACCGGGAGTACTCGTTGCGACCACCCAAGGGGGTGCTGCTCTATGGTCCGCCCGGCTGTGGCAAGACGCTGATCGCCAAGGCGGTCGCGAACTCGCTGGCCAAGAAGATGGCCGAAGTCCGCGGCGACGACGCCCGCGAGGCCAAGAGCTACTTCCTCAACATCAAGGGCCCCGAGCTGCTGAACAAGTTCGTCGGTGAGACCGAACGTCACATCCGGCTGATTTTCCAGCGGGCCCGCGAGAAGGCCTCCGAGGGCACGCCGGTGATCGTGTTCTTCGACGAGATGGACTCGATCTTCCGCACCCGCGGCACCGGTGTCTCATCGGATGTGGAGACGACGGTGGTGCCCCAGCTGCTCAGCGAGATCGACGGCGTCGAGGGGCTGGAGAACGTGATCGTGATCGGCGCCTCCAACCGCGAGGACATGATCGACCCGGCGATCCTGCGGCCTGGCCGTCTGGACGTCAAGATCAAGATCGAGCGGCCGGACGCCGAGTCGGCGCAGGACATCTTCAGCAAGTACCTCACCGAGGAGTTGCCGGTCCACGCCGACGATCTCGCGGAGTTCGGCGGCGACCGCGCGGCGTGCATCAAGGGCATGATCGAGAAGGTCGTGGAGCGGATGTACGCCGAGATCGACGACAACCGCTTCCTGGAGGTGACCTACGCCAACGGCGACAAAGAGGTCATGTACTTCAAGGACTTCAACTCGGGCGCGATGATCCAGAACGTCGTCGACAGGGCCAAGAAGTACGCCATCAAGTCGGTGCTCGAGACGGGGCAGAGGGGTCTGCGCATCCAGCACCTGCTCGACTCGATCGTCGACGAGTTCGCCGAGAACGAGGATCTGCCCAACACCACGAATCCGGACGACTGGGCCCGGATCTCGGGTAAGAAGGGCGAGCGGATCGTCTACATCCGCACGCTGGTCACCGGTAAGTCGTCGAGCGCCAGCCGGGCGATCGACACCGAGAGCAACCTCGGCCAGTACCTGTAGCGGATCCGGCTGGGAAGGCCAGCCGGGTCGGGGCGGCTCAGGACACCAGCGAGTAGCTGTTGGTCAGATCGTCCTGGAGCACCTGGGCGGGCCGGGAACTGGTGTCGATGCGCAGCTGTTCGTCGAGGGTGCGCGCACGATAGGACCATCCGTCGGGCAGCCGAAGGCGGGTGGTCAGGCCGGGCAGGTCGTCGTAGGACAGCGTCGGATCGACCACCTGGCTCCAGGTCTGCATCACCCAGCGCCGCCCATCGGGGTCGACGAGCTCGAAAATCGGTTTGTCCCGGTCGAATACGAAGACGGCGTGGCGTGCGACGGTGTTGGGCAGGTAGGGCGCGGGGTTCATCGACGTCAGGCTGACGGTGGCTTGGCGGACCATGTCGATGCCGCCGAACGTCGCGATCTCGGGCTGCTCGCCCATGTCCTTTTCAATGTGATCCATCAGCCAATAGCGCGGCCCGTTGAGCAGCGCGGCGGTCGCGCCGTGCCGGCCGGCCAGTGCGGCGGGGTCGAGCCGCGACCACAGCTCGGCCGGGCAGTCGTTGAGCGGATAGGTGTTGTACACCGTCGCCGTCGGACCGTCGGGCCCGGTGCTCACCAGGAGCACCTCGCCGTACCGTTTGCCGCGCAACTGCGATGACGACATCTGCTAGCTCCTCGCTTCCATCATGAGGTAGGCGTCGCGGCCCGCCAGGCTGACGGCGACGTCGGCGATCAGCGGTTCGAAGAAGCGCTGCCGGTAGAGCGGGTCGACGCTGGTGCTGACCGTGAAGTACAGCCCGGACAGCACCGCGACGAACAGCGACGTGTGCACCACCGTCTGCGGGATCGGGATGTGCACCCCGAACCACGTTCCCGCACAGGGTGGTTCGCCCACAGTGCAGGTCTGTTCACCGGACCACACGACGGTCATGTCGTAGGGTATCGCGATGACCCCGAGGGCGAGGAAGAACGCGAACAACCCGGCGGTGAACAACACCACCTGGATCGCCTGCGCGACAACCATCACCGCGACCACGTTGACTTGTTCGGCCGCCGACAGTGGGCTGCGGTCGGCGGGGTCGGCACGCACCGATGCCAGCGGGGTACCGGCCAGCAGCGCTGCGGGATCCTGCTGCGCCGAACGGTCCTGGCGCAGTGCCCTCACCTCGTCGCGGATGGTCGCCACCATGAACACCAGCGCCACCACGCTGAAGAATCCGATTGTCTGCCATAGTCGTTCGCGAGTCATCCGCGCCGAGAGCTGCCACAGCTCGCCGGTGAAGTACACCACGACCGTCAGCATCAACAGCGGCAGCGCACGGCTCATCAGCGTGCCCAGCGCCCCTAGCTGAACCCAGGCGAACCGGAAGGCCCACAACGCGATCGACCCAAAACCCAGGTAGGTCAACCAGATCGCGCCCAGCGAGATCAGCACGAACACCGGCGCTTCGGCTGCCGCTGCGCCCGACCAGCCGCTGACGGTCAACGGCATCACCACGATGAAGATCGTGATCACCAGGACGGCGGCCCAGCGGCGCAGCGCCTCCCCGACGCGGGTGCCGAGCCGGTGCAGGACCTCCAGCGCGAACGGGGCGGCCACGAGCACTACGGCGATCCCACTGAGCCGCAACGCGTATCCGTAATCGGGGGTGGCGCCGGTGACGTCGGCCAACAGCATCGTGACCGCCGTCAGCGCACCGACCGCGCTGACCATCGGTGCGGAGCGCTGCACGAGCTTGCGCGCACGGACCCGCCGGGTCAGCACCAGCGGCAAGCCGCGGTGCAGGAACCAGTCGTGGACCTGCCGCATGTCCGACACCGGCACATTGTGCGTGATCGGCGTCCCGAACCGGGGTCAGCGCGCCGGAATCTCCGGCGGCGCCAGTGGAATGAGGCTTCAGCGACAGACCGCCCACCGTTCAGGTGTCCGCGGTCACCGTGCGGTATCGGTCCCTTGCGACCAGGGTGAACCGCAGTTCCTCGAGCAGCGGATGGAGGAACTGCGCGCGGTACTGTTTGTCGGCCACCGCCCGGGCGGCGAGGTACATGAACGTCAGCGCGATCAGGAACATCGTGATCTGGATCAGGGCCTGGGGCACGGGCAGGGTCATGCCCAGCAGTTGACCGTCGGGAGAGCCGCCGTCGGTCAGGGCGGCCAGCAGTTCCGGGCTGATCAGGATCAGGCCGAGAACAAAGAACAGCAGCCCGGTCACCACCGACACCGTCAGCACCTGCACGATCTGCGACATCGCCAGCACGAACCCGACGTTGAGCCGCTCGGCCTTCGACAGCGGCACCCGGCGCGGCCGGTCCGGCATGGTCTCGAACGGCGTCCCGGCCAGGTGCGCGGCGTCCTCGGGCCGCTTGGCGTCCGGGCTGAGGATGGGCTGGATCCGGCTCAGCGTGCTCGACAGCAGGAACGCCACGGCGATCAGCATCAGAAACGACAGTCCGAGCCACAGCCGGGGCCGGCTGATCGTGGACGCCATCGTCCACACCGGGCCATTGAAGAACACCAGCACCGTCAGCAGCATCACCGGCAGCGCGCCGAGCAGCAGGTTGCCCACCGACGCCAGGTTCGCCAGCATCATGCGCACCGCCCAGCCCACAATGGCCCCGATTCCGGTCGCGGTGCACACGAAGATCAGCACCACGATCACGATCTCGCTGACCAGGTCCACCAGGACGCGGGCACTGGGGCCGCCGTAGAAGCCGCCGACCGCGGCGATGCCCAGCGACGCGGCGGACACGATGGCGCGCAGGCGCACGTCCTCCGAGCGCGATACCAGCCAGCCCACCAGCGCCGCGGCCGGCAGCACCAGCAGGATGACCCCGAGCACGAACCACTCTGTGCGGGTCGGGGTGCCGTCGATGTCGATGGTGTGCTTGCCCGTCGCGGCGACGATCAACATCGAGAACGTCATCACCACGGCCAATCCCGCCAACGCGGGCGCCGAGCGGGTCCACACCCGCTGTACCAGCACGCCGGGGCGCAGCACCGCGGGCAGGCCGCGCTGAAGAAACCAGCGTTCCGCCGCGAGACGTCGATCAGTCGTGGGAGCCATCGGGGATCGATCTCACCACGAGCCGCACGTCTACGGAGCTGATCGCCACAGGCTCCCGAGCTCGCCGGTGACCCGACCTCTACCCTTGTCGGTATGCAACGGATCATCGGAACAGAGGTCGAATACGGCATTTCGTCGCCGTCGGATCCGACCGCGAATCCGATCCTGACGTCCACCCAAGCAGTGCTCGCCTACGCGGCCGCCGCGGGTATCCAGCGGGCCAAGCGCACACGCTGGGACTACGAGGTGGAATCTCCGCTGCGCGACGCCCGCGGATTCGACCTGAGCCGCGCGTCGGGGCCGCCGCCGATCGTCGACGCCGACGAGGTCGGCGCGGCCAACATGATCCTGACCAACGGCGCCCGGCTGTACGTCGACCATGCCCACCCCGAGTACTCGGCACCGGAGTGCACCGATCCGATGGACGCCGTGATCTGGGACAAGGCCGGTGAGCGGGTGATGGAGGCCGCCGCCCGGCACGTGGCCAGCGTGCCCGGCGCGGCCAAATTGCAGCTGTACAAGAACAACGTCGACGGCAAGGGCGCGTCCTATGGTTCCCACGAGAACTACCTGATGAGCCGCCAGACGCCGTTCTCGGCGGTGATCGCGGGTCTGACGCCGTTCCTGGTGTCGAGGCAGGTGGTCACCGGGTCCGGCCGGGTCGGCATCGGACCGTCCGGGGACGAGCCCGGCTTCCAGCTTTCCCAGCGCGCCGACTACATCGAGGTCGAGGTCGGTCTGGAGACCACGCTCAAACGCGGCATCATCAACACCCGCGACGAGCCGCACGCCGACGCCGACAAGTACCGCAGGCTGCACGTCATCATCGGTGACGCCAACCTCGCCGAGACGTCGACCTACCTCAAGCTCGGCGCCACCTCGCTGGTGCTCGACCTGATCGAGGACGGTCACCAGATCGGGATCGATCTGTCCGACCTGGCGTTGGCCCGCCCGGTGCACGCCGTGCACGTGCTGTCCCGGGATCCGTCGCTGCGCGCCACCGTGGCGCTGGCCGACGGCCGCGAACTGACGGGTCTGGCGCTGCAACGCATCTATCTCGACCGGGTCGCCAAGCTCGTCGACAGCCGCGACCCCGATCCGCGCGCCGACCACGTGCTGGAGACCTGGGCGCACGTGCTCGATCTTCTCGAGCGGGACCCGATGGAGTGCGCCGACCTGCTGGACTGGCCGGCCAAGCTGCGCCTGCTCGAAGGGTTCCGTAACCGGGAGAACCTCGGCTGGAGCGCGCCGCGGCTGCATCTGGTCGACCTGCAGTACTCGGATGTGCGGTTGGACAAGGGTCTGTACAACCGGCTGGTGGCGCGCGGTTCGATGAAGCGTCTGGTCACCGAACAGCAGGTGCTCGACGCCGTCGACAACCCGCCCACCGACACCCGCGCCTACTTCCGCGGCGAGTGCCTGCGGCGGTTCGGTGCCGACATCGCCGCGGCGAGCTGGGATTCGGTGATCTTCGATCTGGGGGGTGATTCGCTGGTGCGGATTCCCACCCTGGAGCCGCTGCGGGGCAGCAAGGCCCACGTCGGGGCGCTGCTGGATTCCGTCGACAGCGCCGTCGAACTGGTCGAACAGCTCACCACCTGATCGGGCTATCCCGGGCAAACCGAGATCCGACCGGTAGGGTAGAGAAACCGACGGGCGTGTGGTTGGGTGCCCGCAACTTACGCAGGAGGCAGCGATGGCTCAGGAGCAGACCAAGCGTGGCGGCGGAGGCGGCGAAGACGACGACCTCCCCGGCAGCACGGCCGCCGGGCAGGAGCGCCGCGAGAAGCTGACCGACGAGACCGACGACCTGCTGGACGAGATCGACGACGTCCTGGAGGAGAACGCCGAGGACTTCGTGCGAGCGTACGTGCAGAAGGGTGGACAGTGACCTGGCCGGAGCGCGATAACTCGGCCTCCCCGTCGTCCCCACTGTCCGGCGCATACCCTGCTTTTTCTGCCATGCCGATCAGTCGGTCCCACGGCGGGGTGAACCTGTCGTCGTTCTCGGACTTTCTGCGCCATCAGGCGCCGCATCTGCTGCCCGGCAGTGGTGGACCGGGACTGAGCGGACTGCCGACCGAATCCGTGCCGCACGGCACCACGATTGTCGCGCTGAAGTACCCCGGCGGTGTGGTGATGGCCGGGGACCGGCGCGCCACCCAGGGCAACATGATCGCCAGCCGGGACGTGCAGAAGGTCTACATCACCGACGACTACACCGTCACCGGCATCGCGGGCACCGCCGCGATCGCGGTCGAGTTCGCCCGGCTGTACGCGGTGGAACTCGAGCACTACGAGAAGCTCGAAGGCGTCCCGCTGACGTTCCCGGGCAAGGTGAACCGGCTCGCGACCATGGTGCGCGGCAACCTCGGTGCCGCCCTGCAGGGTTTCGTGGCACTGCCGCTACTGGCCGGCTACGACCTCGACGACCCGAATTCCGAAGCCGCAGGTCGAATCGTGTCCTTCGACGCCGCAGGTGGATGGAACTTCGAGGAGGAGGGTTACCAGTCGGTGGGCTCGGGGTCGATCTTCGCGAAGTCCTCGATGAAAAAGCTGTACTCGCAGGTCTCCGATGCCGACTCGGCACTGCGGGTCGCCGTCGAGGCGCTCTACGACGCCGCCGACGATGATTCGGCGACCGGCGGGCCGGACCTGGTGCGGGGCATCTACCCGACCGCGGTGATCATCGGTGCCGACGGTGCCCACGAGGTGCCGGAGGAGAGGATTGCCGGGGTGTGCCGCGAGATCATCGAGAATCGTTCGCGGACAGATACTTTCGGCCACGACGCCCGGCCCACTCGAGGTGACGAGCTGTGAGCTTCCCGTATTTCATCTCGCCCGAGCAGGCGATGCGCGAGCGGTCCGAGCTCGCACGCAAGGGCATCGCCCGCGGCCGCAGCGTGATCGCGCTCGCCTACGCCGACGGGGTGTTGTTCGTGGCGGAAAACCCGTCGCGGTCCTTGCAGAAGGTCAGCGAACTCTACGACCGGGTCGGTTTCGCCGCCGTGGGCCGGTTCAACGAGTTCAACAACCTGCGCAGCGGCGGGATCCGCTTCGCCGATACCCAGGGATACGCCTACTCGCGCCGCGACGTCACCGGCCGCCAGTTGGCCAACGTGTACGCCCAGACCCTCGGCACGATCTTCACCGAGCAGGCCAAGCCCTACGAGGTGGAGTTGTGTGTGGCCGAGGTCGCCCACTACGGCGAGACGAAAGCGCCTGAGCTGTACCGCATCACCTACGACGGCTCGATCGCCGACGAACCACACTTCGTGGTGATGGGCGGGACCACCGAGCCAATCTCGGCCGCGCTCAACGAGTCCTACTCGGAGAACATGAGCCTGGCCGACGCGGTCTCGATCGCGGTCAAGGCTCTCGGCGCCGGCGGCAACGGTGCCGAACCGCGTACTCTCGGGCCCGCCACGCTGGAGGTCGCGATCCTGGATACCAACCGGCCGCGCCGGGCCTTCCGCCGAATCACCGGCTCGGCGCTGGAAGCGCTGCTGCCGCAGCCTGATTCGGGCAGCGGCGACGAGAGCGCGGCAGAAGCGGGCGACGCCGAGGGTTAGTCCGCGGCGTCGCGGTACCGCCGGTGCAGCTGCTGGCGGGAGACACCCAGGACCGCACCGATCTGCCCCCACGACAGGCAGAGTCGGCGCGCGGTGAGCACCGCGTCGTCGTAGCGGCCTTTAGCTCGGGCGAGATCGTCACGCGCATCCCGCAGTTCGCGAATGCTTTGGCCGGTGAAGACGTCCTCCAGGACGGGGTCGGGATAGTCGATGGGGGGCCGGTCGGGCAGGCTGTCGATTTCGGCGAGGGTCTGGGCGACGATGGCCTTGAGTTCGGGATGGTCCTGCCACCACGGCTTGGGGCGAGCGCCTGTCGAATTTTGCACGTCATCATCTGTTGACGCGTCGTCATCTGTTGACGGTTCGCCGAAGTACTCATCGAGGACCCGGCGCTCCGCGGCGGTGCGTGGGGTGGTCCGTTCGGGCAGGCTTTCCAGTTCGGCGAGGGTCTGGGCGACGATGGCCTTGAGTTCGGGATGGTCCTGCCACCACGGCTTGGGGCGAGCGCCTGTCGAATTTTGCACGTCATCATCTGTTGACGCGTCATCACTTGATGACGCGAAAAATTCGGAAGGTGTGTTCGCCCGCCCGAGTTTGTCGGCGCCCACGTCTGCATCGTCCGTCATCCCGGCCCCCTGGTCGCGCTGTCCTGTGTCGCGCTGAGTATGTCCCGCGGTCCCGACAAGGCGGCTTCACAGGAATCCCGAAGGTGTGTCCGTCTTGCGTCAGCTCCGATCAGGATGGATGATCTGTTGCGTATAACGCATCGGGTTGCATAATACGCAACTAATTTCGAGTGGAAGCGGTCTGCGTATGCCCAAAGTCGTCGTGATCGGGGCCGGCATCGTGGGCACGTCATTGGCCGATGAACTGACCGGGCGGGGATGGACCGCTGTCACCGTCGTCGACCGCGGACCGTTGTTCGCCACCGGCGGTTCCACCTCGCACGCGCCCGGCCTGGTGTTCCAGACCAACCCGTCCAAGACCATGACCGAATTCGCGCGGTACACCGTCGAGAAGTTCCGCACGCTACAGCACCCCGAGGGCTGGGCCTTCAACCCGGTCGGCGGGCTGGAGGTGGCCACCACCGCACAACGCTGGTCCGACCTGCACCGCAAGGCCGGCTGGGCCCGGTCTTGGGGCATCGAAGGCCACCTGCTGACCCCGTCCGACTGCGTGCGACTGCACCCGCTCATCGACCGCGATCGCATCCTCGGCGGCTTCCACACCCCCGCAGACGGGCTGGCCAAGGCCCTGCGAGCGGCCGAGGCCCAGGCCCGTCGCGCCGAATCCCGCGGCGCCACCTTTCGCCCCCACACCGAGGTGCTCGGCATCGTCGACGACGGGCGCCGGGTGACCGGAGTGCGCACCGCCGACGGCGTGCTCGCCGCCGACATCGTGGTGTGTGCCGCCGGCTTCTGGGGCGCCCAGCTGGCCCGTCAGGTCGGGCTGGTACTGCCGCTGGTGCCGATGGCCCACCAGTACGCCCGCACCGGCCAGATCGCCCAACTCGTCGGCCGCAACAGCGAACTCGCCGAGGCCGGCCTTCCGATTCTGCGGCACCAGGATCAGGACCTCTACTTCCGCGAACACGTCGACCGGCTCGGGATCGGGTCCTACCGCCACAAGCCGATGCCGGTGGACATGTCCACCCTGCTCGCCGACACCGCGGGCGAGCCGATGCCATCGATGATGCCGTTCACTGAGGAGGACTTCGCGCCCGCCTGGCGCGCTGCCGCCGATTTGATTCCGGCACTGCAGGATTCGAAGGTCGAAGAGGCCTTCAACGGGATCTTCTCGTTCACCCCCGACGGATTCTCCCTGATGGGCGAACACCGCGAACTCCCCGGATTCTGGGTGGCCGAAGCGGTGTGGGTGACCCATTCGGCCGGGGTGGCCAAGGCGACGGCCGAATGGATCATCGACGGCGTTCCGTCGATCGACACCCACGAATGCGACCTGTACCGGTTCGAAGAGGTCGCCCGCAGCCCGAAGTTCGTCATGCAGACCAGTTCGCAGGCGTTCGTCGAGGTCTACGACGTCATCCACCCGCACCAGTACCGCACCGCGCTGCGCGGCCTGCGCACCAGCCCGTTCCACGCCCGGCACAGCGGGCTCGGCGCGTACTTCTACGAGGGTGGCGGCTGGGAGCGGCCGGCCTGGTTCGAGGCCAATGCCGCACTGGCACAGCGTCTGTTCGACGACGGCCTGCCGGTGCCGCGCCGCGACGAGTGGGCCGCGAAGTTCTGGTCACCGATCTCGATCGCCGAGGCGCACTGGACCCGTGAACACGTCGCGATGTACGACATGACCCCGCTGACCCGCTATGAGGTGTCCGGCCCCGGAGCCGCCGAATTCCTGCAGCGGATGACCACCAACAACGTCGACAAGAGCGTCGGATCGGTCACCTACACCCTGATGCTCGACGACAACGGCGGCGTCCGGAGCGATCTCACGGTCACCCGGCTGGCCCGGGACACCTTCCAGGTCGGCGCGAACTCCCCGATGGACTTCGACTGGCTCTCACGTCACCGACCGTCCGACGTCGTGTTGCGTGACATCACCGGCGGCACATGCTGTGTCGGCGTGTGGGGGCCCGCTGCCCGAAACGTCATCGCCCCGCTGTGCCCCGACGACGTGTCCCACGAAGCGTTCAAGTACTTTCGCGCCTTACACACCCACCTCGACGCGATCCCGGTCACCATGCTGCGCGTCTCCTATGTCGGCGAGCTGGGCTGGGAGATCTACACCAGCGCCGAATACGGTGCCGCGCTGTGGGATCTGCTCGCCACGGCCGGCGCGCCGCACGGCATCATCGCGGCCGGGCGGATCGCGTTCAACAGCCTGCGCATCGAGAAGGGCTACCGCAGCTGGGGCACCGACATGACCGCCGAACACCTGCCCGCCGCGGCGGGGCTGGACTTCGCGGTGCGGATGGACAAGCCCGGCGGCTTCGTCGGCAGGGTTGCCCTTGAGCAGGCGTCCGTACCACAGAAGGTGTTGCGCACCATCGTGTTCGATGATCCCGACGCAGCCGTGCTAGGCAAGGAACCGGTATTCGTCGACGACATCCCCGCGGGCTATGTGACCAGCGCAGGCTACTCCGCGACCGTCGGTCGCACCCTGGCCTACGCGTGGCTGCCCGCCCACGCCGGTGTCGGCACCGCCGTCACCGTCGACTACCACGGCACCAGGCATGCTGCCGCCGTCTGCGCCGAACCCGTCGTGGACCCGACGATGGCTCGGATCAGAAGGTAAAGCAATGGCTTTCGACGTCATCGTGATCGGTCTGGGTGGGATGGGCAGTGCCGCGGCCTACCATCTGGCGGCGCGTGGACAGCGGGTCCTCGGACTGGAGAAGTTCGGGCCCGCCCACGACCGGGGCTCCAGCCACGGCGGGTCGCGCATCATCCGGCAGTCCTATTTCGAGGATCCGGCCTATGTCCCACTGCTGCTGCGCGCCTATGAACTGTGGGAGCAGCTGGCCCGCGACAGCGGTCGCGATGTGTTCCGCCTCACCGGTGGGCTGTTCATCGGTCCCCCGGACAGCCTGACAGTCGCAGGCAGCTTACGGGCGAGCCGACAGTGGGGCCTGCCTCACGAGCTTCTGGACGAACACGAGATCCGTTCGCGGTTTCCGAACTTCACCCCCGACGCGGGCGACATCGCGCTCTACGAGGCGAAGGCCGGTTTCGCCCGCCCTGAGCTGACCGTGCAGGCTCACCTCGATCTGGCCGGCAACGCGGGCGCCACCCTGCGTTTCGGCGAGGAGGTGGCCGACTGGAGCGCGACCCCGGACGGGGTCACGGTGCGCACCGCCGCCGGTGTGTACACCGCGGGTCAACTGGTGATCTGTCCCGGCGCGTGGGCCCCGCAACTGCTCGCCCAGTTCGGCATTCCGATCACCGTGGAACGCCAAGTGCTCTACTGGCTTGACCCCATCGGCGGCACCGCCGCGTTCGAAGATCATCCGATCTTCATCGACGAGGACAGCTCCGGCATGCAGAGCTACGGCTTTCCGGCCATCGACGGACCGCGCGGCGGGGTCAAGGTCGCGTTCTTCCGCAAGGGTGTGGAGTGCACACCGGAGACCATCGACCGCACCGTGGGTGAACGCGAGATTCACGAGATGCGCACCCGCGCAGCAGAACTGATCCCCAAGCTGGACGGCCCGTGCCTGCATTCGGCCACTTGCATGTACTCCAACACCCCCGACCAGCACTTTGTGATCGCCCGCCACCCCGACACCGTGAACGTGACGGTGGCGTGCGGATTCTCCGGGCACGGCTTCAAGTTCGTGCCCGTGGTGGGGGAGATCCTGGCCGACCTCGCCCTCTCCGGTGCGACGGCGCACCCGATCTCGCTGTTCGACCCCCGCAGATTGGTGACCGCATGACCGCAAAACTGGCGCCCGCACTGCTGTCCACCCTCGGCGGCCGCTACTACACCAGTGCCGAGGTGTTCGCCGCCGAGCAGGAGCACATCTTCGAGGCCATGTGGTTCTGCGCCGCCCGGTCGGCCGACCTCGCGGACCCCGGCCGGTTCAAGAAGATCCAGGTCGGGCGCGAGAGCGTGTTGCTGGTGCGCGGCCGCGACGGGCTGTTGCGGGCGTTCCTGAACGTGTGCCGTCACCGCGGCGCACAGTTGTGCGTCGAGGCCGAGGGCGAGGTGAAACGCACCCTGCGCTGCCCGTACCACTCGTGGACCTACGCGCTGGACGGCAAGCTCGTCGCCGCGCCCAACATCGGCACCCTGACCGACGACGAGGGCGCACCGATCGACCGGTACCGCTACGGCCTGGTGCCGGTGGCGCTGACCGAGTGGCTCGGCTACGCCTGGGTGTGCCTGGCCGACACCCCGCCACCGTTCGAGGACGTGATGGCCGAGGCCGCCAGGACTCTCGGAGATCCCGACGCGGTCAACCGCTACGGCATCGGCGGACTGGACGTCGGGCACCGCGTCGTCTATGACGTGGCCGCCAACTGGAAGCTCATCGTCGAGAACTTCATGGAGTGCTATCACTGCAGCACCATCCATCCCGAACTGGTCGGGGTGCTGCCGGAGTTCGCCCGCGGCGTCGCGGCACAGGCGAACATCGGCCTCGGCGCGCAGTTCGGCTCCGGGGTGGCCGGGTTCACCGTCGACGGTGGGGCGGGCTTCGACCGGCTGCCCGGCATCAGCGACGAGCAGGACCGGCGCTATTTCGCGATCACCGTCAAACCCACGGTGTTCCTCAACCTGGTGCCAGACCACGTCATCTTCCACCGCATGTACCCGGTCGCACCCGACCGCACGGTGGTGGAGTGCGACTGGCTCTACACCGGTGACGTCGTGGGCTCGGCGCGCGACGTGTCGAACTCCGTGGAACTGTTCCACCGGGTCAACCTCCAGGACTTCGAGGCCTGCGAGCGGACCCAACCGGCGATGTCCTCGCGTGCCTACCGCGACGGCGGGGTACTCGTTCCCGCCGAACACCACCTCGCGGAGTTCCATTCGTGGGTAGTGTCCCGGCTGGCGGCTGCGTTGTAGACACGACGAGAGGGCTCCGGTAGGTCATGGACGGCCAACCCGACCTGTACATCGGCGGCGCCTGGCGGCACGCCTCCGACGGCGGCACGCGCGAGATCATCAACCCCGCCCGCGGCAAGGT
Source organism: Mycobacterium sp. 4D054 (assembly GCF_052245755.1). NCBI lineage: Bacteria > Bacillati > Actinomycetota > Actinomycetes > Mycobacteriales > Mycobacteriaceae > Mycobacterium > Mycobacterium sp. 4D054. Next base: position 1,436 of record NZ_JBQQCF010000072.1, on the reverse strand, counting down.
CGCCGCGGTCGTCGACGAAGCCACCCCCGAGGACGCCTGCGCTGCGGTCGAGGCCGCCAGGACGGCGTTCGACGACGGCCGCTGGCCGGGCACCCCGGTGACCGAACGTGCCGCACTGCTCGACCGTGTTGCCGACCTGCTGCAGCGTGACAAGGAGGAACTGGCCGCGCTGGAGACCGTCGACACCGGCAAGACGCTGGCCGAGAGCCGCATCGACATCGACGACGTGACCTCGGTTTTCCGGTACTACGCCAAGCTGATCGGCGTCGAATCCGACCGCGTCGTCGACGTCGGCGACCCTGCAGTGGTCAGTCGCGTGGTGCGTGAACCGATCGGGGTGTGCGTGCTCATCGCCCCGTGGAACTATCCGCTGCTGCAGATGTCGTGGAAGGTGGCCCCGGCCCTGGCGGCGGGCGCCACGATGGTCGCCAAACCGAGCGAGGTCACGCCGCTGACCACGATCGCGTTCGTCCGGCTGCTCGCCGAGGCCGGGGTGCCGCCCGGGGTGGTGAACCTGGTGCAGGGCAGCGGCGCCAGGCTCGGCGCGGCGCTCACCGACAACCCGGCCGTCGACTTCATTTCGTTCACTGGGGGACTGGCCACCGGACGCGCCATCGCCAGGGCCGCCGCCGAGCACGTCACCAAAGTCGCTCTTGAGCTCGGCGGCAAGAACCCGCACATCGTGTTCGCCGACATCGGGGATTCGGGATGGGACGCAGCGGTCGACCACGTCCTGACCGGGGTGTTCCTGCATTCGGGTCAGGTCTGCTCGGCGGGCACACGGTTGATCGTCGAAGAGTCCATCGCCGACGACTTCGTCGCCGCAGTCGCCGCGCGGGCCGGGAAGATCCGGATGGGGGACGGGCTGGACCCGGCCAGCGAGACCGGACCATTGGTGTCCGAGCAGCACCGTACGAAGGTGGAATCCTATGTGCAACTGGGAATTTCCGAAGGTGCCCGACTGGTGTGCGGCGGGCGTCGGCCGGACGAACCCGCGCTGGCCGACGGGTATTTCTTCCTGCCCACCATCTTCGACGGCTGTGAGCGGTCGATGCGGATCGTGGCCGAGGAGACGTTCGGCCCGATACTGACGCGGTCGAGCGGTTCACCACCGAGGACGAGGCGATCGCTCTCGGCAACGACACGGAGTACGGTCTTGCCGCCGGCGTCCGGACCTCGGACCCGGCGCGGGGCGAACGTGTAGTGCGGGCACTGCGGCACGGCACGGTGTGGCTCAACGACTTCGGCTACTACACCGCCTCGGCGGAATGGGGCGGATTCGGCAGGTCGGGCAACGGTCGGGAGCTAGCCTCGACGTTTCGTGAAATAGGCTGTTGACACGACCTGTAATGCACGGAAGTGCCTGTCCTGTTTGAGAAAATGTGACTTGTCTAGGGTCCATGTTCACAAAGCGGGAAGGCACTCCGTAGGTGAAG
>NZ_JBQQCF010000071.1:0-16827 GCF_052245755.1 Mycobacterium sp. 4D054 | reverse complement strand
TTCCTTTGCTCGAGTGACTTTGGTCGGTCTCTCGAAGAATCACGCGATGACCCTCAATCAGTCGGCTACGACACGCCGGTACCGCTGATCAGGTCCGACTCGTACACCACTCTGCTGGACGCAACCAGACCAAGCAGCATGAAATCAGCACACGCCCCGCTCAAATGCGGAGAGCCCCTTTATCTCTGCAGTAAACGCCCGGCCCGTCTTCGGCGCGCCTCGTGCCACACATGCCTTCCCGCTCGGGTTGCGGCGGGCCATAATTCGCCTTTCACGTGCCCGGCTTGCCGTCTTCGGAGCTGGGCCTTGACACCCCTGCACCGGGTACCCCCGCATCAGTACCGCACCTGCCGCTGGGCAGTCGATGCATCACCTGTCCGAACGGAATCGACCGGCCCCACGCTGATCACTGCTCCCACACCGCCGAAGCACTTCAACCGATCCGTCACTGCAGCATCATCGAGAAGCCGTCCTCGACACCGGCAGGTCCCGGGCCCGCTGGCTGTGATGTCTTCGCGCTGGCGGCGTCGGCGGGGAGAGGATTTCGCAGTGAGCAGCACCGCTCTCTCCGGGATCGAGGCGACCACCGAATCCGGCCCGCGGTGCTGCACGAAACCTTGGGGGCTCCATCGAGCCAGTGGCAATCCGGCCCGTGGTTGCCTCACCATGGAGCGATGACTGCTGAGCGTTGCCGATCCACCCCCGATCCTGCCGAACCCCTTTCCGATGCCGAGCTGCTCATCGGCCTGGTGGTCTCACCATCCCTGAGTGCGATGCTCGGCCCCGAGGTCACCACCTCGGTGCGCAAGATTTTGGTGCAGCGGTATCCGGGAGTGCGCTGGCAACTGAAGATGGCCGAAGACCGGCTGGTCGATCCACCCACCGAGACCTTGGACCTGCTGGAGGCGGCCCGAAACCGCGTGCTGGAGGAGAACTGGGATTTGGCCGTGGTGCTCACCGAGATCCCCCTGAAGACCGGCCGACGTCCGGTGCTCACCCAGCTCAGCCCCGTGCACGGGGTAGGACTGGTCTCCGTCCCAACCCTGGGAGCCGTGCACGTGCGGCAGAAGGTGCAAGAGACCACCGTGCACGTGGTCGGGCAGCTCCTGGGCTACGACGCCGAAGACCTCAACGCCCAGCGGGATCTTGCTCGAAGAGCCCACCAGCTGTCCACCGATCTCGACGAACGCCCGGACGACAACGTCGTGCAGTTCACGGCCCGAGTGCTGAGCGGCAACGTGCGGTTGCTGCTGGGCATGATCCGCGCCAACCAGCCTTGGGCCTTCGTGGCCCGGCTCTCCCGGGCGATGGTCGTGGCAGCGGCCACCGGCATGCTGACATTGGTGGCCTCGGACCTATGGGTACTGGCCATGGCCTACTGGCCGGTGCGCCTGGTCCTGCTGGCGGTGATGGCGATCGGGGCGGTGAGTGCCACCCTGATCCTGGGAGCCGACTTGTGGGAGCGCCCACGGCGGCGAGCCCAACGTGAGCAGGTGATCCTGTTCAATTTGGCCACCACCGCGACCGTGGCCATCGGGGTTGTGGTGTTCTACCTCGGCTTATTCATCCTGTCCTGGGTCGGCGCGCTGCTGCTCATCGACGAGCAGGTACTGGCCGGTGTCGCCGGTCACCCAGTGAACGCTTTGGACTACGCGAAGATCAGCTGGCTCACCGCCAGCCTGGCCACCGTGGGCGGAGCACTAGGAGCTGGACTGGAGGACGACGATGTGGTGCGCGCCGCTGCCTACACCCGGTCCAGCACCTGACACAGCCCCAGCACAGAAGAAACTGAAACATCTACGCGTTGATGCCACGTCTATGCAGGTGTCATTGCCGGTCGCGATGACTTGGTGGGCTCAGCGCAGTGCGCTGCCTCGTACTCGGCGGGTGGGGCGTTGCCGAGGCGGGTGTGCGGGCGGGCGACTGTTGTACCTGTCGATCCGGGATCCGCACCGCCCTGCCGGACGCGCGGATCGCAGTCGACAAGTGGCATCTCGTCGCCCTCGCCAACCTCATGGTCACCCAGGTCCGTCAACGGATCACCCGGCAACTGCACGGCCGCCGCGGCACCGCCACCGACAAAGTCTGGGCCAGCCGGCAACTGCTGCTCATCGGCTACGAGCACCTCACCGTGAAGCAAAAGGCCCGGTTCAACGCCGCCCTCGCCGCCGAGGATCCGACCAACGAGATCGCCGCCGCGCATGCCGTCAAGGAACGCCTGCGCCTGCTGCTGGCCGAACACCAGCCGCACCAGATCCGGCGCAGGCTGTACGACTTCTACGACGCCGCCGCCCGCGCCGACATGGAGGAAACCAGCCGCCTGGCGACCACGATCGACACCTGGTGGCCAGCGGTGCTCGTCGCGCTCACCGAGGACGTGACCAACGCCCGCACCGAGGGCTTCAACCGGATCATCAAGCAAACCAAGCGTGTCGGATGCGGCTTCACCAACATGGACAACTACCGAAGGCGCATCATGGTCCACATCGCCCTCACCCGAGGGCAGAGACCAGCAGCATGAAATCAGCACACGCCCCGCTCAAATGCGGAGAGCCCCTTATCGGCGAGTAGCCGAAACTTTGGGCCCTGATGGGCAGTCAGCAGTGGCCACAGCATCGGGTTGTCGCCGGCTTGCCCCGGCGACAGTGCCATGGTGACCGCGCTGCAGCGTTGATCGGCCAGCGCGTGGATCTTCGTTGTCAGCCCGCCGCGTGAACGGCCGATGGCATGGTCATCGGGCTCATCGGGGTGTTTGTTGTAATTCGACAGATCCCCCTGTGTGGCGACCAGGGCGGGCACCAGCGGCATGCTGATGTACACGCACGCTGGTCGAATCCACCGCCAGCAGCAGTTCGACTAGCTCAGCGTCAGCGTCATCGACATCGATGTCACGGGAGATCGCTGCGAAGATCTGCGCGTAGGTGCCGTCGGTGGACCACCGCAGGTGACGTTCAGCCACCGACTGCCAGGCGCCGAACTGCGCGGGCAGATCGCGCCACGGAGATCCAGTCCGGTAACGCCAGATAATTCCTTCCAGCGTCACCCGATGATCGTTCCACGGCCGCCCGCGCCGTCGACCCGAAGGCAGTACCGGCTCAATCACCGACCACAAGTCATCAGAAATCACATCAGTCCGTAACACTTAAACAGCATCAGGCACAACATCGTTCACATTAAGCAGACACGCCCTAGTCCGCGGTGAGCCTGTCGCCGCCCCACAGGCCGGTCAACCACATCCGTTCCACGATGTCGACCGCGCGGGCGGGATCCTCGCCCCGGCCGATGAACGCGCTGTCGTGGGACAGCGTCATCGCCGTCACCGCGATCAGGGTGCGCACCAGCGCCGGCAGGTCATCGGAGATCGGGCGCGCGCCGGAGTCGTGTTCGACCAGTCCGACGATCTTGTCCACCACCGAGTCCTGGAAGTCGTCCATGATCTCGCGGATCTGGGCGTCGGTGTTGCGGGCCAGGTTGCACGCGCCCATGATCGGGTCGTTTCTGGAGTACACCGTGGCGGCGTAGCCAACCATGCGCCGGGCGAACTCCGACGGCGACTCGGTGAGCTCGCGGGGTGCGAAGTCGTGGGTCAGCTGATCCAGCTCGGCCATCGCCTCGGCCACGATCACCGCGAGCACCGCGTACTTCGAGTCGAAGTAGAAGTAGAAGCCGGACCGGGCCACCCCCGCCCGCTCGCTGATGGTGCTCACCGAGAGATCGGCGAAGGAGCCTTCCTGCAGCAGTTCGCGAACGGCGGTCACGATGGCGTCCCGCTGACGGTCACCTCTACTCCGGCGAAGGTCGGTGGCAGTGGGATCGGCCGTCATGCCTGTAAACCTTGGCATCACCACACCTCCGACACAAACCTAAGAAACTTGACAGCCGTCAAGAGTCTCGACCAGGATAGCGGCCAAAGTGACATCGACCACAGCCTTCGACTCCAGGAGCGTTCAAGTGCCGACAGTCTCGACCACAGATTATCTGCTCGACCAGGCCAAACGGCGGCTCAAGCCGACGCCGGTCACCATTCCGGGAATGGGCGCGGTGGAGAAGCGCCTCAAAGACAAGCAGTGGGACCAGTTCGTGCTCGCCGAGCCACCGGCCGGCAGCGAGTTGAAACCGATCCGCGGCGACGCCGGGCTGCCCATCATCGGGCACATGATCGAGATCTTCCGGGGTGGCCCCGACTTCATCCTGGAGATCTACCGCAAGCACGGGCCGGTGTACTTCGCCGAATCCCCCGCGCTCTCGTCGGTGATGGCGCTGGGCCCCGACGCGACCCAGGCGGTGTTCACCAACCGCAACAAGGATTTCTCCCAGCGCGCCTGGGACCCGGTCATCGGGCCGTTCTTCGAGGGCGGGCTGATGCTGCTCGATTTCGACGAGCACCTGTTCCACCGCCGAATCATGCAGGAGGCGTTCACCCGCACCCGGCTGACCGGCTACGTCTCGCACATCGATTCGGTGGCCTCGGCGGTGCTGGCCAACGACTGGGTCGCCAATGATCCGCGGTTCCTGTTCCATCCCGCGATCAAGGAACTCACCCTCGACATCGCCTCCGAGGTGTTCATGGGTGTGCCGGCGGGCACGGACCGCGCCCTGGTCACGACCGTGAACCAGGCGTTCACCACGACTACGCGCGCCGGCAACGCGATCGTGCGCAAGCCGGTGCCGCCGCTGACCTGGTGGCGGGGCATCAAGGCGCGCAAGACGCTGGAGGACTACTTCTCCAGCCGGATCGACGAGAAGCGGCGCTCGGAGAGCACCGACATGTTGAGCGTGCTGTGCCACTCCGCCGACGAGGACGGTCAGAGCTTCACCGACGACCAGATCGTCAGCCACATGATCTTCCTGATGATGGCTGCGCACGACACGTCGACCTCGACGATGACCACGATGGCCTACCACCTGGCCGCCAATCCGCAGTGGCAGGACCGGTTGCGCGAGGAGTCCGCGCGCATCGGCAACGGCCCGCTGGACATCGAGGCGTTGGAGAAGCTCGAGACCTACGACCTGGTGATCAACGAGTCGCTGCGGATGATGACGCCGCTGCCGTTCAACTTCCGCCAGGCTGTCCGCGACACCGACCTGCTGGGCTACTACATCCCGGCCGGCACCAACGTGGTGACGTGGCCGTCGATCAACCACCGGCTGCCCGAGCTGTGGACCGATCCCGACAAGTTCGACCCGGAACGGTTCGCCGAACCGCGCAACGAGCACAAGAGGCACCGGTACGCGTTCGCCCCGTTCGGCGGCGGCGCCCACAAGTGCATCGGCATGGTGTTCGGTCAGCTGGAGATCAAGACGGTCATGCACCGCCTGCTGCAGAACTACCGGCTCGAGCTGCCGCGCCCCGGATACCAGCCGCGCTACGACTACGGCGGCATGCCGGTCCCGTTGGACGGTATGCCGATCGTGCTGCGCCCACTGCACTGATTTGCCTTCCGCCGACATTGCATTCCAGCAGCTCGTCACTCGACCTTCGGCTGCTGGAATGCAATTTCGGCGCTAACTGGCGACCATCAGCCGGTTGGCGCACGCGACGACCGCGCGCAACGCCGACTCGGTCGGATCGTCGGACCACCCCATCGCCCACTGCGAGCTCTCGCCGTCGCTGCCCTGGATGAACGTCGCGGTGTGCTCACCGGCACGCAACTGGTGAAAGGCCGTCATCTCGACGGCAACGCCGTGCTCATAGAGCATCGCGGTCAGCGCGGCGACCGGACCGCACGCCGCCGCACGGGAGGTGCCGATGCGGTCTCCCAGCGCCAGCGTCGCCTGGTAGTGGCGCACCTGCGGCCCCAGCCGCCGCTCACCGTCGACGCAGCACCACTGCCCCAGCCGCACCGGGCCGGACGCCGGCGCGTACTCGTGGAAGAACTCGTCGAACGACTTGGTCGCAGCCGGCTCGCGCAGCGCGCTCGGCAGGCGGCCGTCGATGACGGCGGCGAAGGTCATCGGTGCACCATCTGACGTGGAGATCGGGGAGTTCATGTGCCGGCCTTTTCGATCCGAGAGGAAGCGACCGACAGAAGTAGCGACGACCCACAGCGGGGGGTCGGTCAGGATCAGACCCCGCTGCGGGTTCCTACTACGAGTCGCCTCGGCACGTCAGCGATGCTAGACCTCCGCGATCGCGAGGTGCAACCGGCACAATGTGCCGGTGTCCTGGTCGCAAGCGGTGCTGCTGTTCGCGGCCGGAATCGCCGGTGGATTGACCGGCAGCATCGCCGGATTGGCGTCCGTGGCGACCTATCCGGCTCTGCTGGTGGTGGGGCTGCCCCCGGTGACGGCCAATGTCACCAACACCGTCGCGCTGGTCTTCAACGGCATCGGGTCGATTCTGGGATCGCGGCCCGAGTTGGCCGGACAGGGTGCGATGTTGAAGCGGGTGCTGCCGTTCGCCGCGGTCGGTGGCGCCGCCGGTGCGGTCCTGCTGTTGTCGACGCCGGCGGAGGGTTTCGAGAAGATCGTGCCGATGCTGCTCGGGTTCGCGTCCCTGGCGATCCTGCTCCCGGTGCGGCCGAGCCGGGACAGCCCGGGCGCGTCGCGGCGTCGCCGTACCCTCACACTCGCCCTGCAGGGTGTCGCGGTGTTCGCGATCTGCATCTACGGCGGCTACTTCGGCGCCGCGGCAGGGGTGCTGCTGCTCGCACTGTTCCTGCGCCTCGGCGGCGAGACACTGGCGCATGCCAACGCGGGCAAGAACGTCGTCCTGGGTCTGGCCAACGGCGTCGCCGCGCTGATCTTCGCAGCGGTGGCGCCCGTGCAGTGGGTCGCGGCGCTCGTGCTGGGAGCCGGGTGCCTGCTCGGCTCCAGGCTCGGCCCGGTGGTGGTGCGGCACAGCCCGGACAAACCTCTCCGTATCGCGATCGGACTGGCCGGTGTCACCCTCGCGGTCAAGCTCGGGGTGGACGCCTACCGCTGATCACACGAATGGGTTGTCGCCCTTGGACACCCACGTTCCGAGCGCGATCAGGTTTTCCGCCGAGGCGTGCAACCGCTCCCCGGCCTCCGCGCTGGCCTGGCCGGCCAGATAGCGCGACCACGTACCCTCGATGACGATCGCGAGCTTGAAGCACGCCATCGCGACATACCAGTCCAGGCGTTCCGGGCGGCGCCCGCCCGCGTCCAGATACGCCTCGACGAGTTCTGGCCGCGTGGCCAGACCCCCGAGTGCGGCGAGGGCGGAACCGGCGTCGATCGGATTCGGCCCGTCCGGCCAGCAGACGAGCATCCACCCGAGATCGAGCAACGGGTCACCCACGGTGCACATCTCCCAGTCGATGAACGCCGCGAGTTCGGGGACGTCCCGACGCAGCAGCACATTGTTCAGATGGCAGTCACCGTGCATGATCCCCGGCGCCGCATCCTCGGGGCGGCAGGTCTCCAGCCAGTCGGCCAGCGTGTGCACCGACGGGAACGACTCGGGCGAGTAGCGGTCGTGCCGGTAGCTCTCCAGCAGCCGCATGAACTGCGGAACTTGGCGCGCGAGAAAGGATCCCGGTCGTTTGAGCTCTGCCAACGGGCTGCCCTCCCACGCCACCTTGCCCAATTCGGCCAGACTCGCCGCAAATGACAGCCCCACGCGGTGCCGCATGCCGGCGTCGCGCACGTAGGCCTCATCGGCCTCGGTGCCCGGATTGAACCCGTCGATCGCCTCCATCAGGTAGAACACCACCCCGAGCACGTCGAGGTCCTCACACCCGGCGATCAGTTCCGGATGCGGCACCGCGGTGCCTTTCAGGGTCTGCAGCACGGCGATCTCGCGGCGCATGGTGTTGTCGCTGGTGGGTCTCGGGTGCTGCGGCGGCCGGCGCAACACCATCGGCCGCCCGTCCACCCGCAGCCGTACCACGATGTTCTGCGACCCACCGGTCAACGGGGTGACATCGGTGAGCGTCGACCCGATCCCGCTCCCCCGCACCCACTTCCGCAGCGCATCCTGTTCTGTCTCGGTCAGCGTCACGTCGACTGGCATGCCGCCATCGTCTCAGGGCACCCGCGCAGATCAGTCCAGAATGCGCCGCGCCACGTTGGTGGAGACGAGGTCGAGCAGTTCGTCGGCACGGCCGGCGAGGATCGTTCTGATCGCGTACAGGGAGAACCCCTTGGCCTGTTCGGCGGTGATGGCAGGCGGGATCGACAATTCCTGCCGCGCCGTGATGACGTCGACGACGGCAGGACCGCCGGCGGCGAACGCGTCCGCCAATGCCGGCTCGAGTTGATCCGGGCGCTCGACACGCCGGCCGAAGACGCCCATCGCCTGTGCCACGGCGGCGAAATCCGGGTTGGTCAGGTCGGTGCCGAAGTTGACGATGCCGGCCGCCTTCATCTCCAGTTCGACGAAGTTCAGCGACGAGTTGTTGAACACGACGACCTTGACCGGTAACCGGTTCTGGATCAACGTGATCAGCTCGCCGAACAACATCGTCAATCCGCCGTCTCCGGCCAGCGCCACCACCTGGCGTTGCGGGAACGCGGTTTGCGCCCCGATCGCATGCGGCAGCGCGTTGGCCATCGTGCCGTGATTGAACGACCCGATGAGCCTGCGCCGGCCGTTCATCGTCAGGTAACGCGCCGCCCACACCACCGGCGACCCCACGTCGGCGGTGAAAACCGCGTCGCCGTCGGCCATCCTATTGACCAGCCCCGCAACATATTCCGGCCTGATCGGAGTGCGGTTGCGGTCATTGACGGCGAGCTCGTCGAGGCTCTTGCGGGTTTTGCGGTAGTGCCTGCGCGAGCGGTCCAGGTGGGTGCGGTCCGCCTTCTGGTGGACCAGCGGCTGCAATGCGGCCAGGGTGTCGCCGACGGAGCCGACCAGCCCCAGGTCGATCGGGGTGCGCCGGCCGAGATGCCGACCACGGATGTCGACCTGGATGACCTTCGCGCGGTCGGGATAGAACTGCTGATAGGGAAAGTCGGTGCCCAGCATCAGCAGCAGGTCGGCTTCCTTGATCGCCTTGTAGCCGGACGCGAAGCCCAGCAGCCCGGTCATCCCGACGTCGTACGGATTGTCGTATTCGATGAAGTCCTTGCCGCGCAACGCATGCACCACCGGGGCGTGCAACGTCGCGGCGAGCCGGACGAGTTCGTCGTGCGCTCCCTCCACGCCTGCACCGCCGAGGATCGTCACCGCCTGCGCGGCGTTGAGCATTGCCGCCGCCTCGCGCAGGCCGGCGTCGTCGGGGCGCACCACCGACCTGGCGGCGACGACCGGCCGGGTCTGCCAGGCAGTGGGCTCGGCCTTCTGCAGGAAGATCTCGCCGGGGATCACGACCACCGCGACACCGCGATCCTCGACCGCGGCCCGCATGGCCATGTGCAGGATGCGCGGCAGCATCTCGGCGGTGCTGACCAGTTCCCGGTAGACACTGCACTCGCGGAACAGTTCCTGCGGGTGGGTTTCCTGGAAGTACTCCGAGCCGATCTCGGCGCGCGGGATGTGGGCGGCGATCGCCAGCACCGGCACCCGGCTCCGCTGGGCGTCGAAAAGTCCGTTGATCAGGTGCAGGTTGCCGGGGCCGCAGCTGCCGGCGCAGACCGCAAGCTGTCCGGTCAGGGCCGCGTCGGCTGCCGCGGCGAACGCGGCCGTCTCCTCGTGGCGCACATGTTCCCAGCTGATCTGACCGGAACGGCGCAGCGCGTCGGTGAAGCCGTTGAGGCTGTCCCCGGGAAGTCCGTAGACCCGCCGGACACCGCTGGTGTGAAGGGTCGCGATGACGTGCTCGGCAACAGTAGCCACCCCACCCACCGTAGCGCTGAATCGGGCGCGCCAAGCGACATCGAGTGCCAGTGCGCGCCCGATTCGCCGCTGCTACTTGGGGGCGAAGCGCTGGCCGGCGTCCAGGCGCAGGCACTGGCCGTTCAGCATCGGGTTCTCAACGATCGCGACGGCGAGCCTGGCGTACTCCTCGGGCTTGCCGAGGCGCTTCGGGAACGCCGCGTCCTTGGTCAGCATGCTGACGTACTCGTCGGGGATGCCCTCGGTGAGCCCGGTGGCGAACAGGCTCGGCGCGATCGCAAGCGCGCGGATACCTAGGCTGCCGAGATCCCGCGCCATAGTCAGGCACATACCGGCGATCGCGGCCTTGGAGGCGGTGTAGGCGACCTGGCCGATCTGGCCCTCGAAGGCCGCGATCGAGGCGGTGTTGATGATGACGCCCCGCTCTTCGGCCTCGTCGTCGACCGGGTCGTTCTTCGACATCTGCCACGCGGCGAGCCGGCTGATGTTGAAGGTGCCGATCAGGTTCAGGTCGATGCTCTTGCGGAACGACTCCAGGCTGTGCGGGCCGTCCTTCTTCAGGGTGCGCTCGGCGATGCCGCCGCCGGCGGTGGTGACCGCGATGTGCAGGCCGCCGAGGGCTTCGACGGCCTGGCTGAGCACGGACTCGGTGCCCTCGAAGTCGGTGATGTCGACCTCGTGGAAGGTGCCACCGATCTGGTCGGCCACCTCCTTGCCCTTGGACTGCGGACGATCCAGCACCGCCACGCTCGCCCCGCGCTTGGCCAGTGCTTCCGCGGTGGCCCGTCCGAAGCCCGACGCGCCGCCGACGACGACGGCCTTCTTGCCCTCGATCTCCATCTGTTCCCTTTCCCGACTTTGCAGAATGTGGACGATTTGTAAAGCCCATCTGCAACCTAGCGGATGACATGCTTCGGTAAGACTCTCGGGTTCTGCGCGACGGTAATTTGGCAGCATGAGCACACGCGGCGCCAGAGCCATGGCCGGCATCGCGGCCGCCGCGGTCAGCGTCGGAGTCGCGCAACTTCTGGCCGCCGCGTTCGGGCCGCAGTCCGACGTGCGCACCGCCGTCGGTTCAGCGGTGATCGATCGGACACCCGGACCGGTGAAGGACTGGGCGATCAGCACCTTCGGCACCGCCGACAAGCTGGCTCTGACGGTAATGGTGCTCGTCGTGATCGCGGCACTCGCCGCCGTCGCGGGCGTCCTCGAATCCAGGCGCCGTCCGTGGGGCAGCGCGGTGATCGTACTGGCCGGCGTGGTCGGCTGCGCGGCGGTGCTGTCCCGCGCCGGCGCGACGGTGGTCGACGTGGCGCCCACCCTGGTGGGCACGGCATGCGGTGTCGCGGCGCTGCGGCTGCTGGTGTCGGGCCGGTTCGGCGACGCGGCGGACGGGCCCGGCACCGACGAGGGCCGGCGGCTGTCGTTGGTCACCCTCGGCCTGCTGGGTGCCGGGGTGGCGAGCGGTGTCGTCGGCGCGGTCGTCGGCCGCTGGACGTCGTCGGTGTCCGGCGACCGCGAGGCGTTCACGCTGCCGAAGCCCGGCAGGGCGGCGCCGCCCATCCCAGACACTGTGCAGCCCAAGGGCGTTGAGCTTCCGTCGTTCGTCACGCGTAACGCCGACTTCTACCGCATCGACACCGCGCTGACCGTCCCGCAGCTCAGCCGACAGGACTGGCGGTTACGGATTCACGGCATGGTGGACCGCGAGATCGAGCTCCGCTTCCCCGATCTGGAGCGCTTCGAGGTTGTCGAGAAGGTCGTCACGTTGACGTGCGTGTCCAATCCTGTTGGGGGCGATCTGATTTCGAATGCAGTGTGGACGGGGTACCGCGTCCGGGACCTGCTCGCCGAGGCCGGTGTGCAGCCCGATGCCGACATGGTGCTGTCGATGTCGGTGGACGGCTGGACGGCGGGCACGCCTGTCGAGGCGCTCACCGGCGCCGATGCGCTGCTGGCCATCGGCATGAACGGTGAACCGTTGCCCACCGAGCACGGCTACCCCGCGCGCCTGGTGGTGCCGGGGCTGTACGGCTACGTTTCGGCCACCAAGTGGGTGACCGATCTGGAGGTGACGCGATTCGACCGCGCGCAGGCGTACTGGACGCGGCTGGGATGGTCGGCCCGCGGCCCCATCAAGACCGCGTCGCGGATCGACGTGCCCCGCGCCGGCCAGGACGTCCCCGTCGGTCCGGTCACGTTCGGCGGTGTCGCGTGGGCCCAGAACCGCGGGGTGCGCGCCGTCGAAGTCCAGATCGATGACGGCCAGTGGCAACCGGCCACCCTCGGCGAGGCATATTCCGGGGACACCTGGCGGTTGTGGAGTTTCCCGTGGGACGCGCGTGAGCCGGGCTTTCACCGCATCACGGTCCGTGCCACCGACAACGCCGGTTACACGCAGACCTCCGAGCGTGCCGACCCGGTCCCCGATGGGGCGACAGGCTGGCACTCGATCACCTTCGTCGTGAGGTGAGCTCGCCGAACTCGCATTCCACGCGGTCCTTTCACGGTTCTGGCCGCGTGGAATGCGATTTCGGCGAGCTTGAGAGGATCGTGTCGTGCTGTTAGTAGACGTCGCCACCGCTTCTGCGGACGTCGCGGCTTCCACGGCGCGGCTGGCCAAGATCGCCCGGATCTCCGAGCTGCTGGGGGCGGCCGGCGCAGGCGGCGATGCCCGGCAGGTCGACGTCGTCGTGTCCTGGCTGTCCGGCGAGTTGACGCAACGCCAGATTGGAGTGGGATGGGCGTCCGTGCGGTCGGTGCCCGCCCCGGCCGACGTGCCCACCCTGACGGTCCACCAGGTGGACGCGCTCCTCGGCGAGATCGGAGCCACGTCCGGCAAGGGTTCCCAGGCCCGCCGCGCCGAACTCCTGGCCGGACTCTTCGCCGCCGCCACCGCCGTCGAGCAGACTTTCCTGCGCCGCCTGCTCACCGGCGAGCTACGACAGGGCGCCCTGGTCGGGGTGATGACCGACGCGGTCGGCAAAGCCGCCGGGATTCCGGCCGCCGCGGTGCGTCGCGCCGCGATGCTTGGCGGCGACCTTCCCGCGGTGGCCGCCGCGGCCATCACCGAGGGCGAGTCCGCGCTCGCCCGGTTCACCCTGCAGGTCGGCCGGCCGGTGGGGCCGATGCTGGCCCAGACGGCCACCGGCGTCGCCGACGCGCTCGAACGCTTCGGAGGACCTACCCTGTTCGAAACCAAGCTCGACGGGGCACGGGTGCAGATCCACCGCCGCGGCGACGCAGTGTCGATCTTCACCCGCAGCCTCGACGATGTCACAGCCCGGCTGCCCGAGATCGTCGACGCGACGCTGGCGCTGCCGGTCACCGATCTGATCGCCGACGCCGAGGCGATCGCGCTGCGGGCCGACGGCCGCCCGCACCGGTTCCAGATCACCGCCGCGCGCTTCGGGCGCCGCGGCGGCGCGGCGAGCGCGGCGGCCCAGAGACTGTCGGTGTTCTTCTTCGACCTCCTGCACGCCGACGGCCTCGACCTACTCGATCTGCCCGCCGAAGCGCGCATCGCCCGACTCGACGCGACGGTGCCCCAGGAGCAGCGCGTCGACCGGTTGCTGACCTCGGACCCGGCGGCCGCCCAGGCCTTTCTCGACGCGACGCTGGCAGCGGGCCATGAAGGCGTGATGGCGAAATCGCCGACAGCCCCGTACGAAGCCGGCCGCCGCGGCGCGGGTTGGCTCAAGGTCAAGCCCGTCCACACCCTCGACCTCGTGGTGTTGGCCGTGGAGTGGGGATCGGGACGGCGCACCGGCAAGCTGTCGAACATCCATCTCGGCGCCCGGGACCCGGCCACCGGCGGCTTCGTGATGCTGGGAAAGACGTTCAAGGGCATGACTGACGAGATGCTGGCGTGGCAGACGGAGAGATTCCTGGCGCTGGCCGCCGGAGCGGCCCCGGCCGCGACATCAGACCGAGGAGCGGCCCCGGCCGCGACATCAGACCGAGGAGCGGCCCCGGCCGCGACATCAGACCGAGGAGCGGCCCCGGCCGCGACATCAGACCGAGGAGCGGCCCCGGCCGCGACATCAGACGGCCATGTCGTCAAGGTCCGGCCCGAGCAGGTCGTCGAGATCGCGTTCGACGGAATCCAGACCTCCTCGCGCTACCCCGGTGGGATGGCGCTGCGCTTCGCGCGGGTGTTGCGCTACCGCGATGACAAGACCGCCGAGGAGGCTGACACCATCGACACGGTGCGCGCGTTCTACGAACGCGGAAGCTGACATCGCAATAGGAGGTTTCCGCACACGTGCGCTCCGTCCGGTGCCAGTATCGAGACAAGGCATGGATCCAGGGCAGAAACACAGTCGAGCCGACGGAGAGACCGGGAGACACCGTGGCCACACCCACCGCCGCATCGGACCGCATCGAAGAGACCGATGGGGAGATCACCTACATCCGCACCGACGAGGACCTGCCACCGGTGGCGATCGTCGACAGGTCGCCGATCACCGTCAAACACAAGATCATCTTCACCGTCGTCGCGCTTCTCGGCGCCACCGCCTGGGCGATCATCGCGTTCTTCCGCGGCGAGACAGTCAACGCGGTCTGGTTCGTCATCGCCGCGATCTGCACCTATGTGATCGGTTTCCGGTTCTACGCCCGGCTGATCGAGATGAAGATCGTCCAACCGCGCGACGACAACGCCACGCCCGCAGAGGTTTTCGAGAACGGCACCGACTACATGCCGACCGACCGGCGGGTGCTGTACGGTCACCACTTCGCCGCGATCGCCGGGGCGGGTCCGCTGGTGGGACCGGTGCTGGCCACCCAGATGGGTTATCTGCCGGGCGCGATCTGGATCATCATCGGCGCGGTCGTCGCCGGCGGCGTGCAGGACTACCTGGTGATGTCGATCTCGGTGCGGCGGCGCGGACGGTCGCTGGGGCAGATGGCGCGCGACGAGCTCGGGGTCGTCGGCGGCGCCGCCGCGATCGTGGGTGTGCTGGTCATCATGGTCATCCTGCTCGCGGTGCTGGCGTTGGTGGTGGTCGGCGCGCTGGCTGAAAGCCCCTGGGGTGTCTTCTCGATCGCGATGACGATCCCCATCGCGATCTTCATGGGGCTCTATCTGAGGTTCCTGCGTCCGGGCCGGGTCTCCGAGGTCTCACTGATCGGAGTGGCGTTGCTGCTGCTGGCGGTGGTCGCCGGCGGTTGGGTCGCCGAAACGAGCTGGGGCGCCGAGTGGTTCACGCTGTCGAAGGTGGCGCTGTCCTGGTGCATCATCATTTACGGCCTGGCCGCCTCGGTGCTGCCGGTGTGGTTCCTGCTGGCGCCCCGCGACTATCTCTCGACGTTCATGAAGGTCGGCACCATCGCGCTGCTGGCGGTCGGCATTCTGCTGGCGCGTCCGGTGATGGAGGCGCCGGCGATCTCCCAGTTCGCCACCAGCGGAACCGGCCCGGTGTTCGCCGGTTCGCTGTTCCCGTTCCTGTTCATCACGATCGCTTGCGGTGCCTTGTCGGGTTTCCACGCGCTGATCTCCTCCGGCACCACGCCCAAGCTGCTGGAGAAGGAGAGCCAGATGCGGCTCATCGGCTACGGCGGCATGCTCACCGAGTCGTTCGTGGCGATCATGGCGCTGATCACCGCCGCGATCCTCAACCAGCACCTGTATTTCGCGATGAACGCGCCGTCGGCCGCGACGGGCGCCACCGCCCAGAGCGCCGCCGACTACGTCAACGGGCTGGGGCTGTCCGGGCCGCCGATCACCGGGCAGGAGATCAGCGACGCCGCCAGAAGTGTCGGCGAGGAGTCCATCGTGTCGCGCACCGGCGGTGCCCCGACCCTGGCGTTCGGCATGTCGGAGGTGTTGCACCAGGTGTTCGGCGGCGCGAGCCTCAAGGCGTTCTGGTACCACTTCGCGATCATGTTCGAGGCGCTGTTCATCCTCACCACCGTCGACGCCGGCACCCGCGTGGCCAGGTTCATGCTGTCCGACGGATTGGGCAACCTCGGCGGCCCGCTCAAGAAGCTGCGCAATCCCAGCTGGCGGGTCGGTGCGTGGATCTGCAGCATCATCGTCGTCGCCGCATGGGGCAGCATCCTGCTGATGGGGGTCACCGACCCGCTGGGCGGCATCAACACGCTGTTCCCGCTGTTCGGCATCGCCAACCAGCTGCTGGCGGCCATCGCGTTGACGGTCGTGACCGTCGTGGTGATCAAACGCGGACTGCTGAAATGGGCGTGGATACCGGGGATCCCGTTGCTGTGGGACCTCGTGGTCACGATGACGGCGTCGTGGCAGAAGATCTTCTCCGGCGACCCGAAGGTCGGATACTGGACCCAGCACTTCCAGTACCGCAACGCGCGGGACGGCGGGGCCACCAGCTTCGGCGCCGCCAAGGACGCCGGCCAGCTCGACGCCGTCATCCGCAACACGTTCATCCAGGGCACGCTGTCGATCGTCTTCGCCGTACTGGTGCTGATCGTGTTCGTCGCCGGACTGATCGTGGCGCTGAGAGCGATTCGCGGCCACGGCGGGCCGACCAGTGAAGACGCTCCGCTACCTTCCCGCATGTTCGCCCCTTCGGGCATGGTCATGACCTCGGCGGAGAAGGAGGTGCAGAAGCAATGGGACGCGTTACCGCGGCCGCACGCCAAGCCGTCGGCCGCATCGGCTGGTACTGCAAAACCCTGATGGGCGACAACCACTATCAGCGCTATCTGGATCACCACGCGCGCAGACACACGGGTGAGCCCCCGCTGTCCGAACGCGAGTACTGGCGGCGCCGTCACGCAGCCGCCGACGCCGACCCGGGTGCTCGCTGCTGTTGACCCGCCACGCTAAACTGTCGGCCATACGGTAAGCGCACACAGATCGGGCACGACGATGAACAAAGACGACATGATTTTGATCAGCGTGGATGATCACATCGTCGAGCCGCCGGACATGTTCAAGAATCATCTGCCGCGCAAGTATTTGGATGAGGCGCCGCGCTTGGTGCACAACCCGGATGGCAGTGATACCTGGCAGTTCCGGGATGTGGTGATCCCGAACGTGGCGCTCAATGCGGTGGCGGGCCGGCCGAAAGAGGAGTACGGCCTGGAGCCGCAGGGGCTCGATG
>NZ_JBQQCF010000070.1:0-17471 GCF_052245755.1 Mycobacterium sp. 4D054 | reverse complement strand
AACACCAGGCGCCTGCACAGCAGCCTTGAGATGATGACCCCCGTGGAGTTCGAGCAAGCCCATTACGCGACCCTCAACCGAGAGCCGCAACCCGTATAGAAGCGGCGGAGAACCTGGGGCGGTTCACTGTGGGCCATGGCGTTGATGAGTTCTTCGGAGGTGTTGGCGTCGCTGGTGTAGAGGCGGGCGTAGATGGTGGTCAGTCCGGGTGGGTCGACGGGGCTGCCGAATTCCAGGGCGCGGCCGGGGGTGGAGTTCTTCTTTTTGCGTACGGCGTCGGGGTCGTGGCGTTCGATCATGTCGTCGATGGCCAGTTCGGTTTTGCCGGCCGAGAGGGTGCCCCAGGTGCTGATCTGGTCGGCCCGTTCGGTGTCCACAGCGGCCATCACGGCGGGGTCGGTGATCAGGTAGGTGCGCCAGATGATGGTGCGGGCGAGCAGGTCGCTGATCAGTCCGGCGGTGAACAGGGTGAACACTGTGGGCAGCCGGTCGCGCAGGGCGACTCCGCGGTGGGCTTGGTGGGAGGCCAGGCCTTGGGTGATGTTCTGGGCGGCAGCCAGTTCGGCGGTGACCGCGGCCTCGGGGTCGATCCACCAGGATTCGCGGTCTCCGGCGGGTAGGCCGGTGCGGCGGGTGAAGATTTCGGCCATCACGGCCAGCTTGCGGGCGCAGGCGGCGTTCTCGGCGCGGGCGCTGGCCCGGGCGGCGTCGATCAGCTCGGCCGCCGAGAACCCGGACAGCTGGTCGGGGTCGGGCACCCCCTCGATCAACTCGAACACATGTTCTATTATGCCAACACCCACCGACACGCCAGCACACGATCTTGCGCCCGCCGTCCTCAAGTTCTGCCGCAGAGGTCCCCTCCGGCAAGAGCTTCAGGCCCTAGCCTTGAGTGCTGGCACTCTCGTGTATAGAGTGCTAGGCGGCAGCCGGTTCAGCCTTGTGTCGACACCCGCGACGACGGCGCGAGGACGGAAACGGCCGCTGAGTACATACACCTACATCAGTGAAGGGGCTCCATCGTGGCGAGCGTGAACATCAAGCCACTCGAGGACAAGATCCTCGTTCAGGCCAACGAGGCCGAGACCACGACCGCTTCCGGTCTGGTCATCCCCGACACCGCCAAGGAGAAGCCGCAGGAAGGCACCGTCGTCGCAGTTGGCCCCGGCCGCTGGGATGAGGATGGCGAGAAGCGGATTCCTCTGGACGTGTCGGAGGGCGATGTCGTCATCTACAGCAAGTACGGCGGCACCGAGATCAAGTACAACGGCGAGGAGTACCTGATCCTGTCGGCCCGCGACGTGCTGGCTGTCGTCTCCAAGTAGGCGAATCGTGTTCCGCCCCGGACGTCCCGCATGCGCAGGTGATGTCCGGGGCGGCGCGCGTTCCACCCGTTCCTAGGGAAAGACATTCATGAGTAAGCAGATTGAGTTCAACGAAACCGCGCGTCGCGCCATGGAGGTCGGTGTCGACAAGCTCGCTGATGCGGTCAAGGTGACGCTCGGCCCGCGCGGCCGCAATGTGGTGCTCGCCAAGTCCTGGGGCGGGCCGACCGTCACCAACGACGGCGTGACGATCGCGCGTGACATCGACCTCGAGGATCCGTTCGAGAACCTCGGTGCGCAGCTGGTGAAGTCGGTGGCGACCAAGACCAACGACGTCGCCGGCGACGGCACCACGACCGCGACCGTGCTGGCCCAGGCGTTCGTCAAGACCGGGCTGCGCAACGTCGCGGCCGGAGCGAACCCGATCGCGCTCGGCTCCGGCATCTCAAAGGCCGCTGACGCCGTGTCTGAGGCGCTGCTGGCCTCGGCGACCCCCGTCAACGACGCGAAGGCCATCGCTCAGGTCGCGACCGTGTCGTCTCGCGACGAGCAGGTCGGCGAGCTCGTGGGGCAGGCCATGACCAAGGTCGGCAACGACGGTGTGGTCACGGTCGAGGAGTCCTCGACCCTGAACACCGAGCTGGAGATCACCGAGGGCGTGGGCTTCGACAAGGGCTTCCTGTCGGCGTACTTCGTCACCGATTTCGATTCTCAGGAAGCGGTGCTCGAGGACGCGTTCGTGCTGCTGCACCGTGAGAAGATCAGCTCGCTGCCCGACCTGCTTCCGCTGCTGGAGAAGGTCGCCGAGGCGGGCAAGCCGCTGTTGATCATCGCCGAAGACGTTGAGGGCGAAGCGCTCTCGACACTGGTCGTCAACGCGATCCGCAAGACACTCAAGACCGTCGCGGTCAAGGCGCCGTTCTTCGGTGACCGGCGCAAGGCGTTCCTCGATGACCTCGCTGTCGTGACCGGCGGTCAGGTCGTCAACCCCGACGTGGGTCTGGTGCTGCGTGACGTGGGCCTCGAGGTGCTCGGCACCGCGCGGCGCGTCGTCGTCGACAAGGACAGCACGGTCATCGTCGACGGCGGCGGCACCCGGGAGGCCATCGAAGCCCGGAAAGCGCAGCTGCGCGCCGAGATCGAGGCGGCGGACTCCGACTGGGATCGCGAGAAGCTCGAGGAGCGGCTGGCCAAGCTGGCCGGCGGTGTCGCGGTCATCAAGGTCGGCGCCGCCACCGAGACGGACCTCAAGAAGCGCAAGGAAGCGGTCGAGGACGCGGTCGCCGCGGCCAAGGCTGCTGTCGAGGAGGGCATCGTCGTCGGCGGCGGTGCTGCTCTGGTGCAGGCCCGTGCCGGCCTGGAGAAGTTGCGCTCGGAGCTGTCTGGTGACGAGGCGCTTGGTGTCGACGTGTTCGCCGCCGGGTTGTCCTCGCCGCTGTACTGGATCGCCACCAACGCCGGCCTGGACGGCTCGGTTGTGGTGAACAAGGTCTCCGAACTGCCTGTCGGACAGGGCTTCAACGCCGCGACGATGGAGTACGGCGATCTGATCGCCGACGGTGTCATCGATCCGGTGAAGGTCACCCGTTCGGCCTTGGTCAACGCGGCGTCGGTGGCCCGCATGATCCTCACCACCGAGACGGCCGTTGTCGACAAGCCGGCCGAACCGGAGGATGACGGTCATGGCCATGGCCATGGTCATCACCACCACTAAGTGACGACCACCGAGCACCCCCGGTCCGCCAAAGGCCGGGGGTGCTTTCGTGTGAGGCGTTGATGGCTCGGTAGCACTGGGCCCGTGTGTTTCGCATTTCCGCGCAGTACGCTCAAACACGATGGGAGAGAAGGAATCATGAAGCTCAACTATCTGTTTGCGGGACTGATTTTTGCGATAGGCCTAGGCCTGGGGAGCGGGATGGTCGCTGGTATGGCGAACGCCGCTCCGGTCACTCCCGGCGTCGATATCGCCCAGAAGCCGCACCACGACGACTGGAAGCACGACGACTGGGGCCCCGGGTGGGGTCGTGGAAGGTGGGGCTGGAACGCGGGGGTCGATGCATGCATCAGCGCGACGGATCCGTCCGGGTATGTCAGCGGTTTTGTGTGCATCTAGCCCGCACCGGACAATTGAATCTCGATATCGCGTCCGCGGAGTAGGGGCGATAGCATGTCGCTGCCCGTGACATCGGGCAATGGATTCCGGGGACCTATGCGCGTCATGCGACTGGCTTACGCAGCAACCTGGGTCGGCGCCGTTGCGGCCGCGGTTGCGCTTGTGCCACCAGCCCGGTGCGGATCCTGTGAATCCGTTGCCGTCCTGATGCGAACAAGGATCACGTGGTCGCGACGAACATGTCGATCGGTCCCATGTACGCGAACATCAACGCGACGGTGATGGCCGTCGAATCGCGGAACTGCCAACCCTGGATCCGGGTCACCTGAATCGCGGTCGGTTATCGCTAGGCGGGCTTACCGGCGGGGTCGATCGGCGTATAGGAGAAGGCGCCGTCCAGCTCGTTCCTCCAGGCGAGCCCCATCTGCACCAGCTCCTCCGCCGCGGCGAGGTGCTCTTCCGGCACCTCGGGGCGGTGGGCGATCACCTCAGCGGCGGCACGGTGGCGTTCCTCGGTCCGGGAGTCTTCGGCGACGGCCGCCAGCCACCGCTGGCGCGCGGCGTCCTCGTTGTCGGTGTCCTCCGCAACAGGTCCGTTCTGCGGGCTCTCGGGTGAATCGCTCATCCGGCCATTCTGTACGCCGCCGACGACGGTTTGCCCGGAGCCGAGGCACGGGTATAGCCTGGCCGACGTGAACATCCGCGTGTGCGCCGGCTATTGGCGCTTTATCCAGGCTCCGGGCGGAGCCGATAAAGCGCAGCACTAAGCAACGCATCCACCCGGAGCCCAGGCAGTGACCAGCAGGTCGCTGCCTTTCGTCATTCAAGGGCGCCGGATAATTCATCAGGTGCCCACTACACGGAAAGGCACCTTCGAGATGACTCTGGCGCAGACCGCCACCCCGCCCGCGACGTCGGACCGGCGCATCCGCGGTTTCAGCGCGATCCCCAGCCCGCACGAGGTGCTCACGGAGTTCCCCCTGGGCGCTCGGCGCGCCGAGCGGGTGGCCCGCGACCGTGACGAGATCGCCGACATCCTTGCCGGGCGGGACGACCGCCTGCTGGTCGTGGTGGGGCCGTGCTCGGTGCACGACACGGTGGCGGCGCTGGAGTACGCCGGCCGGCTGGTCAAGATCGCCGACGAGCTCAAGGACCGGCTCAAGATCGTCATGCGGGTGTATTTCGAGAAGCCGCGCACCACGATCGGCTGGAAGGGCCTGATCAACGACCCGGGGATGGACGGCACCTTCGACGTGGCCCGCGGACTGCGCATCGCCCGTCAACTGCTGCTGGACATCATCGACATCGGTCTCCCGGTGGGCTGCGAATTCCTGGAGCCCACCAGCCCGCAGTACATCGCCGATGCGGTGGCGTGGGGTGCGATCGGCGCCCGCACCACCGAATCGCAGGTTCACCGCCAGCTGGCGTCGGGACTGTCGATGCCGGTCGGCTTCAAGAACGGCACCGACGGCAATATCCAGGTCGCCGTTGACGGGGCGAAATCCGCAGCGGCACAGCATGTTTTCTTCGGGATGGACGATATGGGGCGCGGCGCTGTGGTGAGCACCGCGGGCAACGAGGACTGCCACGTCATCCTGCGGGGCGGAACCGCCGGACCGAACTGCGACCCCGAGTCGGTGCACTCGGCCGCCGAGAAGCTCGTCAAGGCGGGGCTGCCTGGCCGGGTCGTGATCGACTGCAGCCACGCCAATTCCGGCAAGGATCATCTGCGTCAGGCGGCGGTGGCCGCCGAGGTGGCGCAGCTGGTGCGTGACGGGCTGCCCGTCTCCGGAGTCATGCTGGAGAGCTTCC
The DNA here is from genome assembly GCF_052245755.1 of Mycobacterium sp. 4D054. Lineage (NCBI taxonomy): Bacteria > Bacillati > Actinomycetota > Actinomycetes > Mycobacteriales > Mycobacteriaceae > Mycobacterium > Mycobacterium sp. 4D054. Next base: position 12,221 of record NZ_JBQQCF010000070.1, on the reverse strand, counting down.
TGGTCGCCGGGGCCCAGGCGCCGGAGGCGAGCCCGCTCACCTACGGACAGTCCGTGACCGACAAGTGTATGGACTGGGCTGCAACGGATCTGGCGCTGCGGGAGCTCGCTCGACGCTAGCCCGCTCACGCGGGGCGCCGGCGCGGGGTGGGGTCGAAAGTCCCTATCGCACCGCTCGTCCGTGGCCGCAGAATCGCAGTCACGGACGAGCGGAACGGATGCGACATGGCGCAACTGATGACCCGGCGCGCCGCCCTCGGCGCGATAGCGGCCGGGAGCGTTCTCGGTATCGGATACCTTCTGCGCGCGCTCGCGCGGCCGCCGATGCCGGACATCCGGCTCACCCAGGGCCCCGGCATGATGGACATGCGGACCTATATTGAAATGTTCCGGCGCCACAACGAGTTTCGGCGCTCTGTCGAAGAGACCCCGGGCGGCGTCCGCACCGTCACCGAATCGGATGCGCCGGACCTCGTCGCACGGTTGCAGGCGCACGTGGCCGACATGTACGGACGGGTCGACGGCGGCGCAGAGGTCATGTGCATGAGCGAGAGCCTGCCGACGCTGTTCCGGCGCGCCGCCGACTACCGTCGGACCCTCACCCTGACTCCGACGGGCATCATCGCCGAGGAGACCTCCGCTGACCCGGCGATCACCGCCGCGATCCGGGAACATGCGCGCGAGGTGTCCGGATTCGTCCACGACGGGATGCCGGCCATGATGGGGCCCATGATGAGGGGCCACGGAATGATGGGGCCGCCGTAGCGCGAGGCAGCCCTAGGATTCGAGACGAGCGCGCACGGCCGCCATCCGGCGGGCCAGCGTCGCCTCGTCGATGACGCCCCGCGCGATGAGCGAATGGGCAAGCGACATCAGCTGGTTCTCCGGGTACGGCAGGTCCGCGTACAGCGTCGCCGACAGCGCATCCTCCTCGTCGCGGCGGTCCTTGAAGCCCGGAACCTCCGGGGTGGCCGCGCACGCGGCCCGGTCGAGCGCGTCGCAGAAGCCGTCGAGGCTGGTTTTCCACGGCGGCAGCGGATTCTCCACGCCGTACTTGGCCGCCATGCGCGGCCATACCTGGTTGCGCTCGACGATCTGCTCGAGCGCGGCCGGTCTGTCCGGTGATGTCGTCATCGCGAGGCGGGCTCCTGGTCAATCGGTGATCGGGTGGACGGCCGGCCGGGTGTCGACGATGACGTTCGTCGTCACCCCGGGCCGGGGGAGTGCCACGCCGATCAGGCAGTCCCGCGTGACGATCTCGGCCAGTTGATCCTCATCCCAGTCCTGCGTGCCGGCGGGGCGCATGGGCAGCACCATGAACCGGTGCTTCTGGTTGGAGTCCTGGACCCGGACATCGACGTCGTCGGGCAGGTACAGGCCGAACTCGGCGAGTACCTGGCGGGGCCACCGGACGAGCCGGCGACGGTAGTTCGGGGTGCGGTACCACTCAGGGGAGTTGCCCAGGATCGGCCGCGGGTAACAGGAGCACAGCGCGCACACGATCACGTTGTGCAACGTGGGGGTGTCGGCGAGGATCTGGAAAGCGGTGAAATCGCTGGGGGTTCCGAATCCGGTGGGCTCCATCCAGTCGACCCCGACCTCCTTGCTGGCGGTCATCGGTTCGTTCAGTGCCAGCCGCTCGAACTCCGGATCCAACCACGCTCTGGCCACCAGTCGTGCCGCGGGCGTCGGGCCGATCTGCTCGGCGAACTCGGTGAAGCGGCGATGTTCCTCGGCGGTGAAGATACCCTTCTCGATGCACAGTTCGCGCAGCGCGATCTCGAGCACCTCGAAGTCGGTGATCTCGTCCACCATCGGCTTCACGGTTCGGTCGTGGTCGTGATCATGCTGGTGGTCGTGGGACACGCAGAATTCCTCTCGGGCGCTGGGTGATTCAGTTGGCTAGCTCAAGCCAGCGTTCGGGGATCTCGGTTCGCAGGACGTCGGTCGGCGTCCCGGTGTAGCCGTGCCACAGGTCGGCCATCGGGAAGGCGACGACGTAAAACCACTCCGCTTCGGCATCGGGCCGGTCCCAGGTCTCGTCCTCGGCCGCGGGGCTCTCGTAGGCGACAGTCGCGATCTCGCCGACGGCACCGCGTACGTACTCAGGGGTGCGGGTGTAGAAGATCACCGGAAGGTCGCGGACCCGCACCGGGTCGCCGACGGCAAACTTCGGCCCACCGGCCAGACCCGCATACACCTGCGGGTCGCCTTTACCGACGGCATGCGTGTGGTGAGTGTTGCGCCTGACTTGTGAACCGTCGCCCACGCACTTGGGCGCAGCCTCGAGTTTCCCGTCTTTGATGCCGTCGGTGTATCGGGCCGCGACCTCGGCCATGCGCTCGCTCAGTTCGCCGAGACCGATGTGGTGTTTCTCCACCAGGACCCGGGCGACGGCCAGCAGCCAGCGGCCGTAGTACGGGAGGCCGAGATACTGGGCGCGTCCGACGTCGACGTTACCCATCCGGCGTCGCTCCTCGGAGAGCCAGATGCCGCGCCAGGCGAGCACTTCACAGATGACGTAGGTCATCTCCTCCCACTGCTCGTACTGCTTGTTCTCGTACTTCATCGGGGCGTCCGGTTCGCCGCCGACATCGTGAACGGGTTTGAGATAGGCCGTGATTCGCGCGTGGTCGAGGAGGTCGGGGGTGGGTGCGTCGGGAAGCTCCGGGAAGGCGGACTTCAGCCGCGCCACGAGTTCCAACTGAGCCGCGCGCTCGGCCGCAGTGCTCATGCAATCCCCTTCGCCTGGCACCCGTGGTCGCTCTATGGTCGCAACCAGGGGCTCCGGGCGGGGCCGAATTCGGCCGGATTGACGACGAGAGCCCGCCCCGGGAATGACGACCCGGGGCGGGCTCTCGTGATTGACGTCTCAGGCGCTGCGGCGAATCCCTCGCTTGAGCAACAGTTCACGCTCGGACTCGCTGAGACCGCCCCAGATGCCGTACGGCTCGCCGACGGCCAGCGCGTGCGACCGGCATTGGGTGATCACAGGACAACGTCGGCACATCTCCTTGGCGCGCATTCCCCGCTGTGCGCGGGCGCGGCCGCGCTCGCCATCGGGGTGGAAGAACATCGCGGAATCGACACCCCGGCAAACACCCTGCATCTGCCAATCCCAGATGTCGGCGTTCGGACCGGGCAGCTGCTGCGGCTGCGGCATTGGAAAAACCCCTCCCTGCAGACTCTTTCGCGGCACTGTCCGCGCGAGTCGTTGGAACAAATCCGAGCACAGTCGCCGATGACCACTCGTGCACACAACGTAGAAGGGCTTCGGAATTGCCGTCAATACCCTCGTTGTGTGCGAAAACGCATATGCGCAGGCAGAAAATTTACATCACGTTCATCCAAGCGACGTTTAGCCAATGCGAGCGGTGCTAGAGGCCGTGTCCACCCGCCGTTGTGACCGGTCATTTCGGCCGTTGGCGTCGCGTGCGAGAGGGCATATGGCAACGTTTGTCCAAGCGGCCGTTGACATTGCTGTAACACGCCATCCATGAACTGTTAACTGACGAGATTTTCAAACGATTTTCGGATTGATAGCGTCGCGGTTCGATGAGCACCGGTGCCGCGATTCCCGCAAACGGCCTCCGGGCCGTGGCGTTCGGCGACCGGCCCGGCGCCTGGCCGCTCCCGCCCGCCTCGGGGCCGTACGAGTTGTGGTTGCGCGCCGTCGCGGCGGGCGGGCAGGGCCGCTACGCGAGCGCCGTGGCCGACCTCCAGCGGCTGAGACGCGGTCCGGCCCCGGCCGGGTTGACCTCCCTTTCACTGAGCACTCAGGCGTCGTTCCTGCGTCAGCTGGGCTGGCATGACTGCGCCCGCGCGTGGGACGGCAGAGCGGCCGCTCTGGCGGACACGGAGGAGTCCGAGGCCGACGCGCTGATCGGCCTGGCCGCGGACGCGCTGGGGGTGGGCCGGTTCGCCGCGTCGGCGCGCGCCCTGGAGCGCGCCGGCGCCGTGCTGGACAAGGGGGGCGCGCCGCGGCTGTCGGTGCGGTTCGCGTGGGTGTCGGCCGAGCTGGCGATGTTCCGCGGTGACGGCGACGAGGCGGTCGGCCACGCCGAGCGCGGGGTGGCTGCCGCCGCCGGGTACGCGTCGCTGCGGCATGCGGTCAAGTCGCAGGTGGTGCTCGCGGCCGCGTTGTGCAGTCGCGGTGACCTGGACGACGCCCGCCGGGAGGCCGCGGCCGCGCTGACCCGGGCACGAGAGCACGCTCTGATTCCGCTGCAGTGGGCGCTGGCGTCCCTGCTGGTCGATATCGGGTCTGAGAGCCTGTCCGCGGCGCAGATCCGGCATCTCCGAGACAGCGCGGCCGAGGCCGTGACCAGATGGGGCGGCGTGTGGCGCCCGAGGTAACGAGGTTGTGGCCCCCTCGATCGTTATTGTTTAGCTGAGCCGGCACCGACTGGTACCGACCGATAACCGACTCGTACCGACTGATACCGACTGATCAAGCCACCTCCCCTCCGGGATGTGTCCCCGACGTAACGCTGGAGAACCTGCTCACGATGACAATTTCGGGAGAACGTCTCGATGCTGTCGTTGCTGAAGCTGTCGCCGGTGATCGAGATGCACTTCGGGAGGTGCTGGAGACCATCCGCCCCCTCGTCGTCCGCTACTGCCGGGCGAGGGTGGGGACCGCGGAACGCAGCGGTCTTTCAGCTGATGACGTAGCTCAGGAGGTGTGCTTGGCCGCCATCACGGCGCTGCCGCGTTACAAGGATCAGGGACGACCATTCCTGGCCTTCGTGTACGGGATCGCAGCGCACAAGGTTGCTGATGCGCATCGCGCCGCCGGGCGAAACAAGGCGGATCCGATCGATGTCGTCCCCGAGCGCTTCTCCGGCGAAGCCGGCCCGGAGCAGCTGGCGATCGACTCCGAATCCTCGGCCCGGATGGCCAAACTGCTGCAGGTGCTGCCCGAAAAGCAGCGCGAGATCCTGATCCTGCGTGTCGTAGTCGGCATGAGCGCCGAGGAGACGGCCGACGCGGTCGGCAGCACCGCCGGCGCCGTGCGGGTGGCCCAGCATCGGGCGCTGACGCGGTTGAAGGCGGAGATCACGGCGAACGGGCGCGAACATGCCTGACTTCGGACGCTGGGATGCGGGCGGCGACCCGTCCCTCAACGAGATCAATCGCACCGACCAGTTCCTCGACGCGCTGGCCGCGCAGCAGCAGCCGTACTCGACCGACCACGGTGAGGCCGAGCTGGCACACCTGCTGGCGGGTTGGCGCGACGACGTGCGCGAGACCCCGATGGGGCACGTGCTGACCCCGGAAGACGCGGCCGCCGCGCTGGACCGTGCGACCAGGCCGGCGCCGCGCCGCCGGTTCTCGCTGGCGGTGGTCGGATCTGCCGCCGCGGCGATGCTGGCCATCGGAGGATTCGGTGCGGTGATCGCCGGGTCAGGCCCCGGAGACGCTCTGTACGGGCTGCGGACCATGCTGTTCGGGGAGCAGACCCAGACCCGGGACGACGCGGTGATTCTGGCCGCGCAGACCGAGATGCAGCAGGTGCAGCAGCTCATCGAGCAGGGTGACTGGCAGGGGGCTCAGGAGAAGCTGCAAGCCGTCACGACCACGGTCGCGACCGTGAACGATCTTCAGAGCCGGCAGGAACTGGTGACGCAGTGGCAGGAGCTGACCGTCAAGGTCGAAGCGCAGAATGCCGCTGCGACCGTCCCGCCCGGTGCGCCGCTGCCGACCTTCCCTGAGCTGCCGGCGGTGGTGCTGGACCCGGGTGCCCCGGTGACCAGCGACACCGGCGAGACCACCTCCGCGCCGTCGGAGACGACCACCGCACCGTCAGAGACCACCACCGCACCGTCAGAGACCACCACCGCGCCTTCGTCGGAGACCACCACGACCGTGCCGCCGACCAGCTCACCGACCACAACGTCGGTCGAGGCCACGCCGTCGAGCACGTCGGCGACCCCCTCTCCGACGTCGACGACGGTTCAGTCGACCACGACGCGGGCCCCGTCTCCGACGTCGACGACAGCGCGCGCACAGCTGCCGACGTCGACCTCGGTGGCTGCGCCGTCTCCGACACCGACCGTGACCCCGACGGCGGTACCGACGCCGAGCGCCACGCCCGTACCGACACCCGCGCCGACGGTCGACGAGGTGCCGCCGGCCGCGCCGACCGAGCAGCTTCCGGCTGTGCCGACGACGACCACGCCGATCATCCTGCTGCCGCTACCGGGCGGCGCGGGCTGATCGAGCTCTCGGGGTTGCGGTTGCGCCCTCAGCGATAACCGTCGGAATCCGACGTGGCCTCATTGAGGGAGGCGTCGGCATAGCCGCGGCAGTAGTCCCACGTGACGTAGGAGTCGGGTTCGGGATCGTAGGCGGGCTCGTGTGGCCGGACGGTGCCGTCGACCAGCAGCTGCAACAGGTTGGCGCGCAGCATGTCCCAGTCGTGGTAGTGATCCTGCTGACATTCGTCGCAGCACACGACGAGTCCGCGGATTCCCTTGTGCGCCAACAGTGCTTCGTAGACAGCTAAGTCAGCCAGATCCGCCTCCACGGCGGTGCGCTCCTGCGGATCCAACGGCTGACCGGGCTCCAGGGCGTCGAGCGCCGCCGACGGATCGCTCGGATCATCGGCGAACGGGTCGGGCGGCAATCCTGGTGGCAGGTGGTCTCGCACGTTCCCAGACTACGCAGCCTCCCAGGTATCGCGCCAGCGCACACCCGGCACGTCGCGGGGAATCAAAACGGCAGGCTCGAAGCCGATAAGATGTGGCTTTCAGGTGGTCCCGTCACCTGGCTGCATCTGTTACCGGAGGCCCCACCCATGTCGATCGCCGAAAGCAGCATCCCCATCGCCGTTCCTGTGCCCACAGGCGGCGACGACCCCACCAAGGTCGCGATGGTCGGGCTCACCTTCGACGACGTCCTCTTGCTGCCCGCCGCGTCGGACGTGATCCCGGCGACCGCCGACACCTCGAGTCAGCTGACCCGCAAGATCCGGTTGAAGGTCCCGTTGGTCAGTTCCGCGATGGACACCGTGACCGAGTCCCGGATGGCGATCGCGATGGCCCGTGCCGGCGGGATGGGGGTGTTGCACCGCAACCTCCCGGTCGCCGAGCAGGCCGGTCAGGTGGAGACCGTGAAGCGCTCCGAGGCCGGCATGGTGACCGATCCGGTCACCTGCTCGCCGGACAACACGCTGGCCGAGGTTGACGCGATGTGCGCCCGGTTCCGAATCTCGGGCCTGCCGGTCGTCGACGACACCGGCTCGCTGGTCGGGATCATCACCAACCGGGACATGCGCTTCGAGGTCGACCAGTCCAAGCCGGTCTCCGAGGTGATGACGAAGGCTCCGCTGATCACCGCGCAGGAGGGAGTCTCGGCCGAGGCCGCGCTCGGGCTGCTGCGCCGCCACAAGATCGAGAAGCTGCCCATCGTCGACGGGCACGGCAGGCTCACCGGCCTGATCACGGTCAAGGACTTCGTCAAGACCGAGCAGTTCCCGCTGGCCACCAAGGACAGCGACGGCCGGCTGCTGGTCGGTGCCGCGGTCGGGGTCGGCGAGGACGCGTGGACGCGCGCGATGACGCTGGCTGACGCCGGTGTGGACGTGCTGATCGTCGACACCGCGCACGCCCACAACCGGGGCGTGCTCGACATGGTGCATCGGCTCAAGGCCGCGATCGGGGACCGGGTCGAGGTGGTCGGCGGCAACGTCGCCACCCGCGCCGCGGCCGCGGCGCTGGTCCAGGCCGGCGCGGACGCGGTCAAGGTCGGCGTCGGACCCGGCTCGATCTGCACCACCCGGGTGGTCGCCGGTGTCGGTGCCCCGCAGATCACCGCGATCTTGGAGGCGGTAGCCGCGTGCGCACCGCACGGTGTGCCGGTGATCGCCGACGGCGGCCTGCAGTACTCCGGGGACATCGCCAAGGCGTTGGCCGCAGGCGCGTCGACGGCGATGCTGGGTTCGCTGCTGGCCGGCACCGCCGAGTCACCCGGGGAGCTGATCCTGGTCAACAGCAAGCAGTTCAAGAGCTACCGGGGCATGGGCTCGCTCGGCGCGATGCAGGGGCGGGGCGCCACCGGCAACCTGCGTGGTTCCTATTCCAAGGACCGCTATTTCCAGGACGACGTGCTCTCCGAGGACAAGCTGGTGCCCGAGGGCATCGAAGGCCGGGTGCCGTTCCGCGGCCCGCTGTCGACGGTGATCCACCAGCTCGTCGGCGGTCTGCGCGCCGCGATGGGTTACACGGGCTCACCCACCATCGAAGCACTGCAGCAGGCGCAGTTCGTCCAGATCACCGCGGCCGGGCTCAAGGAGAGCCACCCACACGACATCACCATGACTGTGGAAGCCCCGAACTACACCACCCGCTAGGGTCTGCAGGGGCCAACACAGGGGAGTGAACATGCGAGACATGGTGGAGATCGGCATGGGCCGGACCGCCCGTCGCACCTACGAACTCGACGACATCAACATCGTGCCGTCGCGCCGCACCAGGTCGTCGAAGGACGTCTCCACGGCGTGGCAGCTCGACGCGTACCGCTTCGAGATCCCCGTGGTGGCGCATCCGACCGACGCGCTGGTGTCGGTGGAGTTCGCGATCGAGCTCGGCCGTCTCGGCGGGCTCGGGGTGCTCAACGGCGAGGGGCTGATCGGTCGCCACGCCGACGTCGAGGACAAGATCGCGCAGGTGATCGAGGCCGGTGAGAAGGATCCCGACCCCTCGGCCTCGACCCGTCTCTTGCAGCAGTTGCACTCGGCGCCGCTGGATCTCGATCTGCTGGGGTCCGCGGTCGCGCGGATCCGCGACGCCGGGGTCACCACCGCCGTGCGGGTCAGCCCGCAGAACGCCCAGGCTCTGACACCCACGCTGGTGGCCGCGGGCATCGACCTGCTCGTCATCCAGGGCACCATCATCTCCGCCGAGCGCGTCGCGAACGACGGTGAACCGCTCAACCTCAAGACCTTCATCTCCGAGCTCGACGTGCCGGTCGTGGCCGGCGGTGTGCTCGACCACCGCACCGCGCTGCACCTGATGCGCACCGGCGCCGCCGGCGTCATCGTCGGCTATGGCTCCACCGCCGGTGTCACCACCTCCGACGAGGTGCTGGGCATCAGCGTGCCGATGGCCACCGCGATCGCCGACGCCGCCGCGGCGCGGCGCGAATACCTCGACGAGACCGGCGGGCGCTACGTGCACGTGCTCGCCGACGGGGACATCCACACCTCCGGCGATCTGGCGAAGGCGATCGCGTGCGGTGCCGACGCCGTCGTGCTCGGCACGCCGCTGGCGGTGTCCGCCGAAGCGCTCGGCGGCGGCTGGTTCTGGCCCGCCGCAGCCGCGCACCCGTCGCTGCCGCGCGGCGCGATGATGCAGGTCGCCGACGAGGAGCGGCCGGCGCTGAATCAGGTGCTCAACGGTCCGTCCGACGACCCTTTCGGTTCGCTGAACCTCGTCGGGGGTCTGGCCCGGTCGATGGCCAAGGCCGGCTATTGCGACCTGAAGGAATTCCAGAAGGTCGGGCTGACCGTCGGGCGCTGAGGCCTACTGCATGCTGCGCAGCATCCGGGCCAGGTAGTCGTCGACCAGCTCGGCGCGGCCGGTGGATTCGTCGGTGGTGATCAGCAGCGCGTACAGGCCCAGCAGGAAGTAGATCGCGCTGTTCATCGGCGTGACGTCCGCGGCGACCTCGCCGCGCTGCCGCGCGTGGTCAATCTGATCGGCGACCAACACGATCAGCGGGTGGTCGACACCGTGCTCGGCCGGTGGCCGGGACGGCGAGAAGTGCAGCGCGAGGAAGTCTTTGAACAGCAGGGGACCCAGCCGGCGTTCCAGCCCGAGGACCAGGTGCGCGGCCTCGCGCAAGTTTTCCGCCAGGTCGTGAGGGGTCTTGACGAACGACGCGAACCGTTTGGCGATGCGGTCCTCTTCCCGGCGCTCCAGCTCGAGAAGGACGTGCTCCTTGGTGGGGAAGTGGAAGAAGAAGGTGCCGTGCGCGACTCCGGCCGCGGCCACGATGGCGCCGACGTCGGCCTCGTCCTTGCCCGCGCGCTTGAACTCCGCGATCGCCGCCCCCAGCAACCGCTCCCTGGTCTGCAGACGCTTCGCCTCGCGCGCGGTGATGCCCGAACCGGCCCGAGTGGTCACAGCCCCCGACCCTATCGCCTGCTGAAGTTAGGGTGGCCTCTCTAGCTGGTTACCGGCCGGTAAGTTCATAATGTGCCGATGAAGCCTGACTATGACGTGCTGATCATCGGCTCGGGGTTCGGCGGCAGCGTCAGTGCGTTGCGCCTGACCGAGAAGGGCTACCGCGTCGGCGTGCTGGAGGCCGGCCGGCGCTACGCCGATGAGGAATTCGCCAAGACCTCCTGGAACCTGCGAAAGTTCCTGTGGGCCCCGCAGTTCGGTATGTACGGGATCCAGCGCATCCACCTGCTGCGCAACGTGATGATCCTGGCCGGCGCCGGTGTGGGCGGCGGATCCCTGAACTACGCGAACACGCTGTACGTCCCGCCGGAGCCGTTCTTCAACGACCCGCAGTGGAAGAACATCACCGACTGGCGTGCGGAACTGATGCCGCACTACGACCAGGCCCAGCGGATGCTCGGCGTGGTCACCAACCCGACGTTCACCGACGCCGACCGCATCATGAAGGAGGTCGCCGAGGACATGGGCGTCGGCGACACTTTCGTGCCGACTCCCGTCGGGGTGTTCTTCGGCCCCGACAACGAGAAGACGCCCGGCAAGACCGTGGCCGACCCGTACTTCGGCGGGGTCGGTCCGGCCCGCACCGGCTGCATCGAGTGCGGCTCCTGCATGACCGGCTGCCGCTACGGCGCCAAGAACACGCTGCTGAAGAACTACCTGGGGCTGGCCGAGAAGGCCGGCGCCGACGTGTACCCGCTGACCATGGTCACCGGTTTCGAGCAGCGTCCCGACGGGCTGTGGGAGGTGCGGACCAAACGCACCGGAGGCAAGCTGCGCCGGCGAAGCAGGACGTTCACCGCCAACCACCTGATCCTGGCCGCCGGCACCTACGGCACCCAGAAGCTGCTGTTCAAGATGCGCGATCAGGGCAAGCTGCCCGAGCTCTCCGACCGGCTCGGCGTGCTCACCCGCACCAATTCCGAGTCGATCGTCGGCGCCGGACGGCTCAAGGTCGGTGACGACCTCGACCTCACGCACGGTGTCGCGATCACGTCGTCGATCCATCCGACGCCGGACACCCACGTCGAACCGGTGCGCTACGGCAGGGGATCGAACGCGATGGGGCTGCTGCAGACGCTGATGACCGACGGCACCGGGCCGCAGGGCACCGACGTGCCGCGGTGGCGGCAGCTGATCGACACCGCGCGGGACGACCCACGCGGCACACTGCGGCTGCTCAACCCGCGCCGCTGGAGCGAGCGCACCATGATCGCGCTCGTCATGCAGCACCTGGACAACTCGATCACCACATTCACCCGCAAGACCAGGTTCGGTTTCCGCATGCTCGACAGCAAGCAGGGCCACGGCGAACCCAACCCGAGCTGGATCCCGGCGGGCAACGAGGTCACCCGGCGCATCGCGAAGAAGATCGACGGCGTCGCCGGCGGCACCTGGGGTGAACTGTTCAATATCCCGCTCACGGCGCACTTCCTCGGAGGCGCGGCGATCGGCGACGGTCCCGAGCACGGCGTCATCGACCCGTACCACCGGGTTTACGGCTACCCCACCCTGTCGGTGATGGACGGCGCGGCGATCTCGGCGAACCTCGGGGTGAACCCGTCGTTGTCGATCACCGCCCAAGCCGAACGGGCCGCCTCACTGTGGCCGAACAAGGGCGAGGACGATCTGCGGCCGGCACAGGGGCAGCCGTACCGCCGGCTGTCCCCGATCGCGCCGAAAAATCCTGTGGTGCCGGCGGATGCGCCGGCGGCGCTGCGTCAGATCCCGATCGAACCGGTCAGCTCGGCCGGGTAGCGGATCAGGTACCACATCTCCCGGCCGGACACCACCACCTCGGCGTCACCCAGACCTGCGGGCGCGGCCCCGGTATCGGTGTCTGTGTCGATGACGACGCTGATCTCCACCTCATCGTCGGTGCCGGACAACACCATGCGCACCGTGCTCGACGCATGAGTTGCCCTGTGTCAAGCCGCCCTGGGTTGATCCTGGTTGATCAGCTTTTGGAGGGCCCTGTGTTGGGTGGGATCGTAGGCGACTTCGTCGTGCCAGCAGTGCCAGAGGATGTAGAGCCAGG
>NZ_JBQQCF010000069.1:0-19602 GCF_052245755.1 Mycobacterium sp. 4D054 | reverse complement strand
GCGGCAACAGCACCAGTGGCCAGCATCGACATGCCCAGAACGGTACCGGCTGTATCAGATCAAATGAGAAAGGCGCGCCGATGTGTCACATCAAATGAGAATGCTTCTGATCGGATGAGAACTGACACGGGCAATACAGAAGGTAGCCGGCCGCGTCCTGGCCGGACCCGGAGGGCGCAACCGATTCGTCACGGTGACGATTCAGTGCGCTGAATGGGCGTCCGATGCAGTAGCTTTCGTGTGACTCATGGATAATCGTCATTATCCATGATTTTAGTCTGCTTATTACATCCGGTGAATTTGGCATCCTCGCACGGTCAGGACAACAAACATTCCCCAGCCGAGCGAGCGTCCAACAAGAACGAGCTGCAAGACGCTCCCCTGGGGCGGGGAGCAGGCCGCCGCCCCTAGTTAAGGGTGCCGCAGTTCTCCGTAGCGGGTAGGTGTCAGATCCTCGCTGTGGCTGACGTGGAGCTGACCGGGGCGGGTCCGTTGTTCGTAGGCGGTGATGACCAGGCCAATTCCCCCGGCGGCAGGCACCAGTACGCCTTGCACATGCAGGAACCATGCGGCATGGCCCACCGCTTGGCACGCCGACCAGTCGTCGCCATAGATGTCGTCGTCCTCGAGCCCCACCGCTTCGCGGGCGTCAGAGGTGATGAGATCCAGGACGGCCAGGTCGGTGGCCTCGATGGTGTGCAGTCGATACGAAGCTTCGAGCATCTTCTCCGGGGTCGTCGACGCCGCCTGCGCGGCGCGTTCTACTTCGACCATGCACGCTTGCGTGGAGTCGGCCAGATAGATCGCCGAGAAGAGTCCGGCAGGGTTCCACCTTCCGCCGAATCTGCGCGCCCCTTCCCCCGACAAGGGGTCACGGTGGGCGCCGGTGTAGCGAGCGCACGTGCCCGACCACCGGCTGGTGCCGCGCGCGTCGATGCGCTGCACCAGGTCCTCGTCGAGCGCATCGCTCACACGAAGATCCCTTCGGCCATGGCGTCGATGAGGGCCAAGACGCGCTGGTACTCGCCGTCACGCACCAGGTCGGCGGGCTTGGCGTGGGCCAGTAATCGATTCGGGGAGAACATCCAGACGTTGGCCTGGTCTCGGGGAAGCACTTCGGCCAGCGCGTCGGCGACGTAGGCCAGTTCGATGAGTCGTTGTTTGTTGAGTCGTTGTGGAACGACCTGCCCTGAGGTCCAGCGCGCCACCGAGCGCGCCGACGCGTCGACGATGTCGCCGACCTCTTCGTAGGTCAATCCCAAGCGCTCGATCGCACTCGACACGGTCGAGGCGAGCGCGTTAGCTCCCATATCGTCTGCCTGTCTTCCTTTTGTCTGCGTGTGTGTCATGTATTCTGTCATGAAACAACGCCCGAGGTCGAGAGGACGTTTTCACACGATGGGCATTCAGTTTCGGCTCGGACCCAACGACCACAAGCAGGTCGAAGATTTCCTGTCGCGTGAGCACGCTGGCACCGACGCCATCACACTGGACACCAAAGCTGCACGTCACCAGGCCGCTGCGGCGGCAGCCGCCGTGGAGGCGGGCCTGCGGGTGTACTGGGAGCCCGCCGCTGAGCGGCTTGCCGACGAGGGCTTCGGCCTCGACAAGCTGCCGCTGTGGACCGGCCGTCCCTACGGCATCAATGCTCTTGCCGAGGATCAGTCGGCACGCGCCGCGCTGGTAGACCTGACGGTGGAGAAGCACCCGGCGCTCGTCACCCACGTCACGGCCCCGCACTTCTACGTCACCGACGAACGCACTGCACGACTGAACGTCGATCTCGCCGAGCGCACCCGCCTGGCCGTCGGCAAGGACAAGCCCACCCGGGCCGTGATCACCGTCTCGACTGCCGCCGCGAGTCGTCTGGGAACTACTTTTGCCGCCGATCTTGCCGCTGAGTACGCCGGCGCGGGGATCAGCGACCTTGAGATCCGCTTCTCCCCCCTCGGTGGCGACGACGAAGGTATCCGCAAGATCCGCACTGTATTCGGGGTGCTCGACCAGTTCCGGGAACACGACCTGTCGGTCACGCTGGGGCTGTCGGGCAACATCGGTCGTGCTGCCGTGGCCATGGGTCACGCCGACGCCTACTCAGTCGGGTTGGGGATGCTCGAAAGGGTCAACCACGCCCAAACCATGGCCCGCCTGCGCAAGGAGCCTGACCCGGACAAGGAGCAAGGCGGCGGCGCGGTCGGCGGCATCTACCTGTCCCGGCTCGGATCCACCGTATCGGCCAAGGCTGCCCAACAACTGTTGAACCACACCGATATCCGCACCCGCGTCGGGTGTCGTATCGGATCGTGCCGCAACAGCGTGACAGGACCGCTTGACAACCGTTGGGCTCACTATCTGCACTCCCGGTCCAGCGAGATGGCCGAGACGCTGCGGCGGCCGCAGCAGTGGCGCGGGGCAATGGAAATCGACCGTCTCACCGAGGCGATCTCACTGCGCGACCGCGTCAATCAGCACTACCTCAGCGACGACGTCCACAAACTTCGCACGCGCACCTTGCGCAGCTTGATCGACGAGATCGAACACGAACAGCAGCAAGCCTCCTGACCGAGACCGCCTCCTGTGGAACTGAATTCGACAACAGCCGATCCAACACACAGAGGAGGCGGCATAGTGGCTGACTACGACGTGCAATACGACAGAGATTCAGATGACTGGGGCGCCAAACGCGCGGAGGCCGACAGAGCTGCCGGACGCTACGAGACTCAGGCTGAGGCGCACGACGCGGCGCGGGGGTTTGCCGAACGCAGCGGCGGTGGCGAGGTTCGAGACCACCGCAAGGACAACAACCGGATTCGCAACACCGACACGGTCGGAAAAAAGGACCCGTACCCCCCGAAGGGCTAAAAGGGCGACAACAGGCGAGTGCCTTGGTGGGTGTCGTCGGCGGCTCCGATGCGCCCCAAAAACCCGCACCGGTCCGAGGTGGTGCAGCGGTAGGGGACGTTGATAAGACATCGAGTGAGCGCGGCCAATGGAGTCGTGCGAATGCGGCCCACAAGACCTGCGATCATGATCAGATCGAAGCAACGAACGCGAATACGCGGAACTCGAATATGCAGGATTACCGGTATGTTGCTCTCAGGTTGGGCGCCGTAAGCGGTTTCGTTCCATCGACCGATACACAGATGCCCTCGACCTGTTTCTGCGGCGCCCTCTGGGGCTATGCAGCCGTCCGGTTGCGGTCTCGCCTTTCACCCAAGTCGCTGACGTGCAGGTCGGAGGCTCATTCGCGTCTCGCACGTCGCGCCGCTTCGGAGCGGTCAGCTTTGTTGCGCACAGCTTCGTTCACAGAATGCGTTCACATCGAATGGCCCCCGAACATGTGACCGATGTCGGCCCATTCCGCCCGTTGCGCAATGCTTCTGGACCGGGTGCGACACGCAGGACTCGTCTTCGGTATTCCTAGCTTGCCCGCCAGCTGCGTCCGCACCTACTTGTGACAACGTTATGACAACGCCGACTGTGGACGCGCTCGGTTTGGCCGAAATGTTGTGTGTGCTAATCGCGAGTCGCGGCCGCCGGTGCTATGTAGAGGCGGCTTGGGTGGTTAGGGCGTAGTAAGCGTAGCGGCTGTCGAGACGGTTTTCCGGCACCAACGTGATTAGCCGTGGGGCGAGGCCGCAATCGGCGGCCAGCTTCCAAAACTCTTCAAGAGTAAAGGTGGTGGTCGATGCCAGGTTTCGGTCGTAGGCCATTCCGGCGAAGCCGCGGGTCCGACGATCGCTGGTGTGGTACTTGATTTGGACCAGCGCCATGCCTCCGGGGGCCAACACGGTGCGGGCGATATCAAGGATGGCCCGTACGGCGTCCGCGCCCGTCGTTAGTTCGATCACGTATAGACACAGGAAGACGTCGCAGCTGCCCGCCAATCCGACGGTGGCTTGTACGGGGCAGGCCAAGTCGATGCGCCGTGTCTCGACGGGTGTCGTGCACGTTGCGCGGACTTGTCGGACGCATTCGTCGAGGTTTTCTTGGGAGATGTCGGCGGCGATGAAGCGCTGCGTATGGGGGGCGAAAGCCACGGCGTTGGCCCCGCCGCCGGCGCCCCACTCCATCACCGTGTTCGGGCTGGGCGATTTGAGGGCTCGGGCGAAGGTTTCATAGATCTTCCAGTGGTGGTCACCAACCTCCAGCCAGGCTTGATCGCCGATTCCGTTGCGCCAGTGCGAGTTCGCTTCCCAGGCCGATCCTGTGGGCGCCGACCAGTAGCGGGCGGCTTCCTCGGCGATCCGGTTCCGGAATCGCCGACCGCCCACCGCAGCGGCCGCTGCGGCTGCCAGAATTCGCTCGCCGCGCATCGCCACGTCGCTTACCTCCACTCAATGCTCTGGTCTACGTTTGGCTGACAGTAACTGCCGGCGTCCTGTGCGTCGAGCAATCACCTCCCGCTGCCGCGGGACGAGCCGCATCGGCGAGGTCTCAAGAGAAGCCGGTGTTGGTTATCGCCAAACGACGGTGGTTGCGACTCGCAGACGAAGGGCCGCATCGAACCATCTACGTAGGACGGCAGTAGTTAATGACGAATGAATCTCGTTCGTATTGAGATGTGGCCTCATGCAGCCAGTGTCGAGGGTGGCGCTGTCATCCTGGTTCGGTGGCGCCTAGGACAGCGAAGAAAACCGACAGCCGGTTAGCGGCTCGGCTTGCCGCGCTCGCCTCACTAGGCGCTTCTGTCATCCACTTCGCCGTCGTTCCCGCCCACTGGCAGGAATGGATGCCAGCGGGCCTGTTTTTTGCTGGCATCGCGCTGTTCCAACTGTTGTGGGCGCGGCTAGTACTCACCCGTACCACCACCCCGGTGCTAGCTCTTGGCATCATGGTCAACCTTGGCGTTATTGCGCTTTGGTCCGTGTCGAGAACCGCGGGAGCGCCGCTCGGGCCCAACGCCGGTCAAGCCGAACTGATCCAAGCCGCGGACCTATGCGCGTTGCTGCTTCAGATCTATGTCGTCATGGGCGCTGGCTGGGTCTGGCACCGCGGCCTTCAAGGAGAACCGGTGCCCGCCTTCGGCAGTGCCATGGTGCTCCTGGGCGCGATTGGGATCGTCACGTTGGCGTCCACAGTGGGCGCTGCCTCTGGTCTACGGCACGGCCACCACGCCCCAGCCGGCGCTGAAGCAGGGGCTCATGACCACGGACCTGGTGCAGAGCAGACTGGCGACCATCACAGTGATCCCGGAGATTCCCCTGCAGCGCCCGCTGGGGAGCCCGCCTCCGATGATCACGCAACCAGTGCAGAACACGTCGACGACCATCACAATCACGATCCGGAGCCGACGTCTCCCCCGCCTGCCGTGCGCCCAGTCGAAGCTCCTGCGCCCGGCGCTGGCTCCGGCGGCGCGCCTGAGCAGGCTACGCCCGTGCCCATCAGCGAGCCGCTTCCGGCGGCGACGCCGCTAGACGACCACCAAGACCACGACCATGTGCATTGAACTGCGCCTGCGTGCCAATCCACGGCCTGACGGCTAGTTTCCGACCGTCGTGTCTGCCCGCCCGGTGACGGCGCCCGGATGACGCAGGATGTCGAGGGCCGACATTCCGATGCCGTAGGTGGATAACCATCGCCTCGGCCGGACCGCGATGAAGCACAGCTCAGCACTCTGAGGGACGATGCGCTCCTCGGCGGCGAGAATGCGACGGAGGAACCAGTCCGCATGGAATGCCCCTCGCGCGTCAGCGTTTTCGTGGTTCAGTATTTCGGCCGACCCCGCAAACTGCACAGCTGCCGGCGGCATCATGGGGAGAAAGCGGTGCGGCACGGGAATGACGAAGGCTACCTGTGGTCGTCGTCGGATGTTTCCCACCGTGACGTTCGTAGTCCGGGTCGTGATGTACAACGTCAGGTTTGTGCCTTCACCGGTCGCGCGTTCGTGACGGCAGTCGCGTGGGGGTTGCCGCTGCTATCGAGCGTCGACAGGGTGCCGAACGACCGTCGTCGAATCGAATTTTCGACAGTGGCGAGGTCGGTCACTGGTGCTCCTTCCTCCGCTTCCCCGGCTCCGATTGGGTGGCTTGTCGCTCAGCTACACGCCGTCTACGGCGCATCCGAAGGTACCGGCGGTCGACGGATAATTGAGAATTCGACCGGCGACTGCATTTGCTTTCTTCGTGCGAAGCTCCACATGGTTGGGAGCGGCGATTCGAATTCACATGGTCGCCGGCTGCTCCACATGGTGGGCCGTCCCCTAACGGTTGAGAACGGCGCGGGTGCTCGCCTCGGGCGTCAAATCGAGGCGGCGCAGAAGTTGCGCGTTGAGCGCGACGACGATCGTTGACAGTGACATGAGGATGGCGCCGACCGACATGGGCAGCACGATGCCGATGGGTGCCAGCACACCAGCAGCCAGGGGCACAGAGATGAGGTTGTACCCGGCGCCCCACCAGAGATTCTGTTTCATCTTGCGGTAGCTGGCGCGGGACAGCTCAATGACCGACAGCACCGAGCGGGGGTCGGAACTGGCCAGGATGACACCGGCGGAAGCGATGGCGACGTCAGTGCCGGCACCGATGGCGATGCCGACATCGGCCTGCGCCAAGGCGGGGGCATCGTTGACGCCATCGCCGACCATGGCAACCTTCTTGCCCTCGTCTTGCAGGGCAGCAACTTTCGACGCCTTGTCTTCGGGGCGCACCCCCGCGAACACCCGGTCGATGCCCAGTTCGTGGCCGACACTATTGGCGACGGCTTCGGCGTCGCCGGTGATCATGACGACTTGCACGCCAAGCTTGTGAAGCGCATCGACGGCTTCGCGGGATTCGGGGCGGATCTCGTCGGCCAAGCGCAGGCCCCCGAGCACCTCTCCGTCGCGGATGACGTGCAGAATGATGGCGCCTTCGCCGCGCCACGCGGTGGCCGCGGGGACCTCCTGGGCGCCGACTTCTTCGAGAAGTCGGGGGCCGCCCACTCGGATTTCGTGCCCGTCGACCGTCGCAGTCACACCGACGGCAGGAGAGGACGAGAAGCCGCTGGCGCGCGGCACCGTTAATCCCCTATCCTCGGCGGCTTTCACGATGGCCCGCGCCAGGGGGTGTTCACTGTCGGTCTCGGCGGCGGCGGCGAGCGCGAGCACGGTGTCGCCGTCGTCGTCTCCGGTCGCCTCGACGGCGGTGACGGTGGGTTCGCCTTTCGTCAGGGTGCCGGTCTTGTCGAACAGCACGGCGTCGACAGTGCGCATACCTTCCAGGGCCAGCCGGTCTTTGATCAAGACGCCGCCTCTGGCGGCGCGTTCGGTGGCGATGGACACGACCAGTGGTATCGCCAGGCCCAGCGCATGAGGGCAGGCGATGACCAGCACGGTGATCGCTCGTACCACCGAGGCATCGGGATTGCCGACGATTGTCCATGCCGCCGCAGTGATCGCGGCGGTGATCAGGGCGAACCAGAACAGCCAGCCGGCGGCCTTGTCAGCAAGGCGCTGGGCACGCGAGGACGAATTCTGCGCTTCGGTGACTAGGCGTTGGATGCCTGCTAGGGCGGTGTCGTCGCCGGTGGCGGTGATCTCGACCCGAAGCCCGGAATCGGTGGCGACGGTGCCGGCTGTGACGGGATCCCCGACACCGCGGGTAACGGGCCGGGATTCGCCGGTCACCATGGACTCGTCCACGTCGGCGCGTCCGTCGACGATCTTGCCGTCGGCAGGGATGCTGCCGCCGGGTCGGACGACAACGACATCGCCGACGTGCAGGTCGGCCGGCGAGACGGTGACGGTGCGATCGCCGTCGATCTTCTCGGCTTCGTCGGGAAGTAGTGCGGCCAGTGAGTCCAGCGCTGAGGTGGTCTGGGCCAGCGAGCGCATTTCTACCCAGTGGCCGAGCAGCATGATGACGATGAGAAGGGCGAGTTCCCACCAGAATTCGAGCTCGTGGTGGAGCAGGCCCAAGCTCGCGCCCCAGGACGCGAAAAAGGCGACGGTGATCGCCAGTCCGATCAGGAGCATCATTCCTGGTTTGCGGGAACGGATCTCGTTCAGCGCACCGGTGAGGAAGGGGCGGCCACCGACGACGTACATCACTGTCCCGAGCAGGGGCGCGATCCAGCGTGCGCCGGGGAAGTCGGGGACGTCGTAACCGAGCAGCATCGCGAACATGGTCGAGAACGCGACGACCGGTATGGCGATGATCAGGTTGATCCAGAAGAGCTTGCGGAATTGGGCCACGTGGTCACCGCCGTGGCCGCTATGGCCCGTGTGGCCGGTGTGATTGTCATGGCCGTGGTGTTCGCCGTGTGGGTGGGTGTCAGGGTGTCCGCCGGGGAATTGGTGGTGGACGTGCCCGCCAGGGTGGGATGTTGCTACGCCGTGGTCATCGCGGTTTGTCATGTTCTTTCCTTAGGGGGACTTCGCGTTTCAGTCGACGCGCATTGATGATGTGGGTGTTAGGAACGCACCAAGCGGGCGATGGCTTCAGAGGCTTCTGTGAGTTTGGCGTCAGCGGCCGGTCCGCCGGTGGCGGCGGCGTCACGGACGCAGTGGCGAAGATGGTCGTCAAGCAGTGCCAGCGCGACGCCTTGGAGGGCTTTGGTGAGCGCGTCAGTTTGGGTCAGGATGTCGATGCAGTACCGCTCCTCTTCGATCATTCTGCTGATGCCGCGGGCTTGGCCTTCGATGCGCTTCAACCGCTTGAGGTATTTGTCTTTATCGGTGATGTAGCCGTGGTGGGTGGTGCCTCTTGAGGGGCAGTGCCTGGTGTTGTCGGCGTGGGTCATGACGCTTTCCTTGTGCGTGGTGGTGACTAACTTCGGGTGCCCGGCGAGGAGTGCGCGACAAGGGTCGCGGTCATGCGACGGCGGCATACTTGTCGGGGTCGCGGTCAAAGCGTGGTCCGCATCCCTTGCAGCAGAACCAGTAACGCCGACCGCGATAGTCACGGAATAGTCCCGCCGCTTCGGCGACCGTCTTGTTCACCGGCGTGCCGGGCATCACGGGGCAGGTGGTCTCGTTCTGCGATCCGAAGTCAAGCAGGTTCCTCGCCGTAGGGTCGATGGCTGAGGTATCGATTTTGTCGGCTGCGCCGCTGCAGCAGCAGGCTGACGTGCGGTTCTGATTCTCGGACATTGGTTCTCCTCACAGGTGGCGGTGATTTAACTGGTGGTGTCGGCGGAAGTGGTTGTGAAGCGGCGCAGGCGCAGGCTGTTGCCCACCACGAAGACGCTGGAGAATGCCATTGCGGCTCCGGCCAGCATCGGATTGAGCATGCCCAGTGCTGCGACGGGGATCGCTGCGACGTTGTAGGCGAACGCCCAGAACAGGTTGGTTTTGATCGTCGACAGTGTTTCGCGGGACAGCCTGATCGCGTCAACGGCGCTGCGCAGATCACCGCGCACCAGGGTGATGTCGGAGGCCTCGATGGCGACGTCGGTGCCGGTGCCCATCGCCAGACCGAGGTCGGCTTGGGCGAGGGCGGGCGCGTCGTTGACTCCGTCGCCGACCATGGCGACCGTCTTGCCTTCGGCTTGGAGGCGTGCGATCACGTCAACCTTGCCTTCGGGCATGACTTCGGCGATGACGTCGTCGATGCCGACTTCGACGGCGATCTGTCGAGCGACGGCTTCGTTGTCGCCGGTGAGCAACACGGGGGTCAGCCCAATGTCACGCATCTGCGAGATTGCCTGTGCGCTCGTCGATTTCACGGTGTCAGCCATGACGAGTACACCGCGCGCCTGCCCGTCCCACCCGACCGCTACCACGGTCTTTCCCTGGGCTTGCGCGCGCGACTTGGCGTGGGACAGATCCGGGCTGAGGTGTTGCGCCCAGTCGGCCAGCAGTGATTCGCGCCCAACGACGACGGCGTGTCCATCCACGATGCCGTGGACGCCTTTACCTTCGACATTCGCGAAGTCCTCCGGAACGGGCAAGGCCTGGAGTTCCTCGGCCGCCGCGGCGGCGACGGCTTGGGCAATGGGGTGCTCGGAGGCGTTCTCCAGGGCGCCGGCCAGTCGAAGCAGCTCCGCACGTTCGGTTTCCGGCGCTGTAATGACATCGACCAGCGTCATTTTGCCGGTGGTGACGGTTCCGGTCTTATCCAGCACCACGGTGTCAACCTTGCGGGTGGATTCGAGCACCTCGGGACCTTTGATCAGCACGCCGATTTGTGCGCCGCGACCGGTGCCCACCAGCAGGGCGGTGGGCGTGGCCAGCCCGAGGGCGCAGGGGCAGGCGATGACGAGGACCGCAACCGCTGCGGTGAACGCGGCGGCGACTGAGAATCCCGCGCCCAGCCAGGCGCCGAGGGTGATCACGGCGATAGCGATGACGATCGGTACGAAGACGCCGGAAATGCGATCGGCCAGGCGTTGCACTTCGGCCTTGCCGGTCTGGGCGCGTTCGACCAGCTGGGCCATCTGCGCGAGCTGGGTGTCCGAGCCGACGCGAGTGGCCTGCACCACCAGCCGACCGCCGGCGTTGACGGTGGCACCGACCACGGTGTCGCCGGCAGCGACTTCCACGGGTACCGCTTCGCCGGTCAGCATCGAGGCGTCGACAGCCGAGGAACCGGACACCACCACGCCGTCGGTGGCGATCTTCTCCCCCGGACGGACTATGAACTCGTCGCCAACCACGAGTTCTTCGATGGCGATCTTGGTTTCCGTCCCGCCGCGCAGGACGGATACGTCTTTGGCGCCTAGGTCGAGCAGGGCTCGTAGTGCCGCTCCGGCCTGCCGTTTGGACCGCTTCTCGAAGTAGCGTCCGGCCAGGATGAACGTGGTTACGCCGGCGGCGACTTCGAGGTAAATGTTGGCGGCGCCATGCGACGGCGCCAGGGTGAACGCGAAGGGATGCTTCATACCCGGCGTGCCGGCACTGCCCAGAAACAGCGCATACAGCGACCACAGGAACGCCGACACGGTGCCCAGCGAAATGAGCGTATCCATGGTCGCGGTGCCGTGTCGCAGGTTGGCCCAGGCGGCCCGATGGAATGGCCATGCTGCCCACACGACGACGGGGGCCGCCAGCGTGAGCGACGCCCACTGCCAGTACGTGAACTGCAGCGCCGGGATCATCGCCATCGCGACGACCGGCACCGTCAGGACGGCCGAGGCCCTCAGGCGGTGCCGCAGCGACGCCAGTTCGGGGTCGGCGGTGTCCACGGCGTGCGGGGTGTCACCGGATGCGTCGGAGGGCATCGGCGTGCGCGGTGTCGGGAGCGCGGCGGTGTAGCCCGTCTTCTCCACCTCGGCGATCAGCAGCGCCGGATCGTATCCGTCAGGCACCGTGACGGTGGCCTTTTCCGTCGCGTAATTGACTGTCGCGGCCACGCCGTCGAGCTTGTTGAGCTTGCGCTCGATGCGGTTGGCGCAGGAGGCGCAGGTCATTCCCCCGATGCGGAGTTCCACACTCGGGCCAGACACCGGTGTCGATGTCGTCATGAAGCCACTGCCTTTCAGTTTCTGATTCGGACGGGATAGCTCAGTGCCCGCCGGCATGGCCGGCGTCACGCGACGGCTCTGGCGCGGGCTCGTTGGTGCCACCGGGTGCGGCGTCGACGACGAAGCTGGCGGTGTGCACGGTGTCCTGGACTTTGAAGTCGAGGTAGAGCAGGTAGCGCCCGGCAGTGGGTGCGGTCGCCGCGAACGACACCGCAGGCCCACCGGTGCCGCCCGGTACCGGCTCGGCCCCCTCAGGGTGCACATGTAGATACGCCAGGTCTCCCTCACGCAAGGCGACGAGATGGCCGTAAGCCCCCAGGTAGGGCTGCAAGGTCATCACCGGCCGGCCGTCGCGCGTGACTGTCGCGGTGAGTTGGTGGGAGACGCCCGCGGTGAGTGCACCGTCCAGTTTCACGGTGTATCCGGCGATTTCATCCACGGTGCGTGTGGCACTCGCCACCGCCGGGACGAACGCACCGGCCACCTGCACGGTTCGGGTGAGGGTGAGTTTGGCGCTGCCCGCCCCTGCGGGTTGGAAGTCGGCGAACACGCGGTAGGTGCCGGCGGCATTCCACGTCCACGGCGTTGACCACGTGCCGGTAGCCGCGTCCAGCCTTGGGTGTACATGGGCGAAGTGCTGGCCGTCGGAACGGACCACGATGAGGTGCAGTTGCTTGTCGTGCACGGTCGCGTAGTCCAGCAGCGGCGTGCCGCCCGGGTCGACGATGGTGAAGCTCAACGTTCCCCGATCGTTGGGTGCGCTGGGGGACCGCACCGGGCTCAGGACGTATCCGTCTTCGGCCAACGACAACCCCGGCGGGTCGGCGAAGGGAACGACTGGCGACGCCTGCTCGGTCGGCGGCGCGCTGTGATCCGCTGCAGCATCGGAAGTTTGGGTCTGGGAAGATGTCGCCGCGGTATCAGGGACGACCGCTGCGGCGGTGACGTATGCAGCCGTGAACGCCACTGCCAGTCCGGCACCAAACGCTGTCAATCGTCCCGCGGCGTTCATGCGACACGCACCGCCGAGTAGCCGGCCTCCTCGACGGCGTTGAGGATCTGCGCGTCGTCGACGGGACGGCTCGACGTCACGATCAGCGTGCCGGTCTTGGCGCTAACTTCGACGTCCTCAACTCCGGCGACCTCGCTGACCTCTTCGCGCACCGAGAGCTCGCAATGTCCGCAAGTCATCCCTGCGACGGCGTACGTGCTCGTGCTCATCACCGATCTCCTATCCTCGACGGGTGTAGATACCCCTACCGGGTATACGTAAGAAAGCATATACCCCTTGGGGGTATGCTTCAAGGGCTACTTTCCGGGGGTCACTGGCGTGGTGTCGACGCGCGGAGCGCTATCCCGGAACGACGGAGGAATCAGTTGGTGGTGCGCGCCTTACACGTCGGAGATGATGGCTGGCCCCTCATGGGGGAGGTCGTCGGCCGCGGCGAACTGATCATCATGCTTCATGGTGGGGGTCCGGATCACTACAGCATGCGACCGCTTGCTGACCGGCTCGCTGGCCGGTATCGCGTTGCGTTGCCTGACATTCGAGGGTACGGAGCATCGCGTTGTCCCAACCCGACGTTGCACCGATGGGATCAGTACGTCAGCGACGTCATTGCGATCGTGCACGCGCTCGATGACACCTGCGCCCACCTTGTCGGCGCCGGACTGGGCGGCACCATCGTTTTGCGGACGTGCCTCCAGCACCCCCGTATCGCCCGGTCGGCGGTGGTCATCAGCGCTGAAGCGATAGAGGACGATGCGGACAAAGCCGCAGACACCGATCTGATGGATCGTTACGCCGAGCGTGCCCGTTCCCGCGGTCTGCAGGCCGCCTGGGAATTGTTCATTCCTGATCTTCAGCCGCTGATCGCCAACCTGGTCGCTGAGGCTATTCCGCGCGCTGACGCCCACAGTGCGGCGGCCGCAGCGGCTATCGGCCATGACCGCGCCTTTGCAACGGTCGATGACCTCCGGCGCATCGACACTCCGACACTCGTCATCGCCGGCGACGACACCCGTCACCCCGAGTGCTTGGCACACAGCCTCGCCGACGTCCTTCCACGAGGGGTCCTCGCCGAAGTTTCGATGTCCCGCCAATTCCTCGACGCTGAGGACATGGCACACGCTTTCGGCCCAAAGATCAGAGGGTTTCTTGCCGCCGCGTCTGACCCAGACGCTGAAGGCGATCGGCACTAATGGCATAGCCCATAAGGGAGCACCGAGGTGGCGCGACTGGCCCGGAGCCCATCAGCCGCAGCAGGACACTCTCTTATCGGCCTTGATAGGTTGGCGCCCGCCGATGACTTTGATAAACGTGCACCGAGCGATGCACCTGGCGATCGACCGCGTGGTTGAACTTACTAGGAGCCGCCGGAATCTCTCTTGCGCCTTCATGCGTTAGACCTTTCCAGTCGAGGGGTTACCCGCGCGGGTACAACCCCAAGTTACCCCTGGGGGGTATCAGCACATAACGTCGGTCCCCATTGTTGATCGCGATTCTCTTGTAATCGCAATAAGGCAGGGCGTCGATAGCGCGCGCAAGTAACCTCGTCGCTGCCGATCGGTGTTAGTCGAGCGGTGGTGTCGATCTATCGCGGAGTTCGTTGCCAGTAGCGGACCGTGCCCCCGGGGCGTCCTTGCTGGGAACGCAGCAATCACGCCCACTAGCGATCGTGAGCACCGCCTTGTGGCGAGTACTCGGGCTGGCGGCGATACCACCGGCCTTCCCGTCGGCGACACCGGCCGCGGCCGCGCGACCCCAGGACTGATGACGCCGACGCCCATTCCGGACGATGCCGCCGCTAGTACTAGAACGCCGCTACGGCGACCGGGGGACGCAACGCTATGTCCCTCGTGCAGGTGTCAGCGCTCGGTGGTGAGCCGATCCAGGAGTGGCCGTAGGTCTTCGGCCAGTAGTGCCATCAGGTACACCGCGGCGACCCTGTGTTGGCGGTCCAGGACCATGGTGGTGGGCACCACGCTGGTCGGGTAGTTGCGTCCCAGGGTGATGAGGCTGCGCAGCGAGGGGTCGAAAATAGAGGGGTATCCCACGTTGCGGTCTGTGACGAAGTCGCGTGCGGTGTCGCGGTTGTCGCGGACGTCGATGCCGAGGAACTGCACGCCTCGGTCGCGGTATTCGGCGTATACCGTTTCCAGTTGCGGTGTTTCGGTGCGGCATGGTGCGCACCAAGAGCCCCAAACGTTGATCAGGACCACTTTACCGGTGAAATCCGACAGTCGGATCGGTTCGTCGGTGAACAGGTCGGGTCCGGTCAGATCGCCGATCGTCTCCCGTGTTGAGGGTGGGTCGTAGAAGATCGCGGTTTGACCTCCGGGCGATACGAAGTCGAAGGTGCCGCCCTGAGCGACAGCACCCTCACCCGTGGTGCAGCCGGTGACCGAGGCGGTAGCGACGACAAGGGTCGCCACGACGGCGACTATTCGCCTGAGACGAGGCATCTGGAGCATTCCTCTCGACGATTACGTTTGACGCGGATCCACCGTCGTAGCTCGTGGCTGCCCAACTTAGCTCTCGAAGGCCAGACCGCTGACCAGGATGAAGATGCCCAGGCCAATCAAGACAATCGGAAACAAGACGTGTTCCCAGCGTTCGAGGACTTCGGCGATCGGGCGGCGGGTGGCAACGAATCGGGCGGCAAGGACCAGGACCGCGACGAGGGCGAGGAAGACGACGCAGTAGGCCACCACGGCCGCGGGTCCCACGCTCAAGAAGACCGGAACGTAGACGCCGATGTTGTCCCCGCCGTTGGCGAAGGTGACTGCTGCGACGGTCCAGACACCGACGTTCTTGCCGGCAATCTTGCCGTCGTCGTCATCGTCGTTGTCTCGCCAGGCTTCCCAGGCCGCCCACAGTCCCAGTGCCAGGGGTATGAGCCCGAAGTACGGGATGACCTCTGGGGGAAGGAACGCTCCGGCACCCAGTGTCACCAGCACAGCCGCACCCAGAATGCCTGCAAAGCCGAGGTATTGGCCTGCGGTGATCCGGGCCGTGGTGCCGCGTTGTCCTGCGCCGCGGGCGAAGAACAGCGAGAGCACGACGATGTCGTCGATGTTGGTGACGATGAACAGGCCGATGGCGGGCAGAACCGACGACACGATCACCGGCCTGGCCTCGTGTTGCGTGCGGTGACGCCGGCCTGCCGAGGCGCGACCACGCCGGTGTGGCCGGCGGTCACGATGGCGCGCCGACCGGCGCTGCGCGGGTGGGGCTGGCTGCCGGATCCGTCGGCGCGCCGGCCAGCGGTGTGGTGCGTCCGGCCCGGACACCGTTGGCGATGACCACGATCTCGGCGAGTTCGTGGACGAGCACGACGGCGGCCAGCCCGAGCACACCGAACAGGGCCAGCGGCATCAATACGACGATCAATCCCAGCGACAGGGCGACGTTTTGCAGCATGATCTGCCGCGCCCGGCGGGCATGGCTGAACGCTTGGGGAAGGTGGCGCAGGTCTTCGCCCATCAACGCCACGTCGGCGGTTTCGATGGCCACGTCGGTGCCCATCGCACCCATTGCGATCCCCACGTCGGCGGTGGCCAGCGCGGGAGCGTCGTTGACGCCATCACCGACCATCGCGGTGGGGCGCTGGCCCCGGAGCTGGTCGATCAGCCGCGCTTTGTCTTCGGGGCGCAGCTCGGCGTGCACCGCTTCGATCCCGACATCGCGGGCCAGCGCCGCAGCCGTAGCCGTATTGTCGCCGGTGAGCATCGCCACCTGGTAGCCGTCGCGGCGCAACCGGGCGACCGCCTCGGCGGCCTCGGGCCGTAGCTCGTCGCGCACCGCGATGGCGCCGATCACCTGGCCGTTGACTTCGGCGAGGACCGCGGTGGCCCCGGTCCGCTGCATGCGGGCGACGTCACCGGCGAGCGGGCCGGGGTCCAGCCAGCCGGGGCGACCCAGGCGGATGGTGTCCCCGTGGCGGCATCCGGTGAGCCCGGCCCCGGTGACGGCCTGCACATCGGTGGCAGCCGTGACGTCATCGACGGCGGCGAGGATCGCCGCGGCCAGCGGGTGCTCGCTGCGCGCTTCCAGGGCCGCCGCCACATCCAGCACCTGCTCACGAGTGGCACCACCGGTGGTGGCAACGTCGATGACGGCGGGCCGGTTCGCGGTGAGTGTGCCGGTCTTGTCGAGTGCGACGCCGCGGATCCTGCCCAACCCTTCCAGTGCCGCACCGCCCTTGACCAATGCGCCGAACTTGCTGGCGGCGCCGATGGCGGCCACGACGGTGACGGGCACCGAGATCGCCAGGGCGCACGGGGAGGCGGCGACCAGCACCACCAGGGCCCGCTCGATCCAGGTGGCCGAGTCCCCGAGCAGGCTGCCGATCACCGCGATCAGCGCCGCGACGATCATGATCCCGGGCACTAGGGGTTTGGCGATGTGATCGGCCAGGCGTTGGGAGGCGCCCTTGCGGGACTGTTCGGCCTCCACGATGCGCACGATGCGGGCCAGTGAGTTGTCCTCGGCGGTGGTGCTGACCTCCACCTCGAGTGACCCGGTGCCGTTGATCGACCCGGCGAACACCTCATCACCGGGCCCGGCCTCTACGGGAACCGACTCACCGGTGATGGCCGAGACATCCAGCGCGGTGCGGCCGTGGCGGATGATGCCGTCGGTCGCGACACGCTCACCGGGCTTGATCAGCATCCGGTCGCCGATCTGCAAATCCGAAGGCGCGACGGTCTTTTCAGCACCGTCACGCAGCACGGTCGCCTCGTCGGGGACCAGCGACAATAGCGCGCGCAGTCCGCGGCGGGTGCGGGCCAGCGAGTACTCCTCCAGTCCCTCGCTGATGGAGAACAGGAAGGCCAGCATGGCGGCCTCACCGACCTCGCCGAGGATCACCGCGCCCACCGCGGCGATGGTCATCAGCGTGCCGACCCCGATTTTGCCCGTCGCCAGCCGCTTCAGGGTGGACGGCACAAAGGTGTAGGCGCCGGCCAGCAGCGCCACCGCTTCCAGCGCCAGGACTACCGGCTCGGCGGCGTCGAGGAACCCGGCGGTTACCGCTGCCAGCAGCAACACTCCCGAGAGGGCGGCGAACTGCAGTTCTTTGATCTGCCAGAGCCGCTCGGGCTCGCGGTCCCGCTCGTCGGCGCCGCGGGGTTCTTCGTTGCCGCAGCCGCAGGCATCGCTCATGGGCGCGTCTCCTGCGCATCCGTCGTCGCGTCGGTGCGGCCGCGGGTCCCGTAGGTCGGGCACAGCGCCACCTGGTTGCCGGTGGCAGCCAACAACGTCTCGGCCGCGGCCATCAGATCCATCAGCTCTGGTCGAGTCAGCGAGTAGAACACCTGACGGCCTTCGGGACGACCGGTCACCAGGCCGCACTCGCGTAGACACGCCAGATGCGCCGACACCGTGGATTGCGCCCCCCCCAGCAAGCTGGTCAGGTCGACCACGCGCGCTTCGCCTTCAGCGAGTCGCTCCAGAATCGCCAGTCGTGTCGGGTCGGACAGGCTGTGAAACAGCGCTACCGCCGGTGTGAGGTCCGCGGACGGCTGCATCGAGGATCTCCCCGTTGTCATCGCCATAGAGCGATGATAGCGTTTCGACACCATTAATCGTCAAATTATGGTGATAGCGCTGTCAGGCGTTTACTTAAGGGGTCGGAACGACACAACCTCGGGCCACCAAAGCGCTCAGACAATGCAGTCAGCGAACCAAGCGACGGGATGACCTCAACGCCGTAGTCGACCAAGAATGGTGGTATGCGCAGTGTTGATGAACCGAGCCGAGACCTGGCTGGTGAATTCGCCGCCGCGGCGCTGGCTGCAACGCGTCTATGAGGTGCCGGTGCTGTTGCGGATGGGCGGCCGCCTGTTGCCCTGCACACGAGTATTGGAGATCGGCTGCGGGTCCGGGTACGGCTCGCAGCTGATCTTGGAACGGTTCGGGGCGGCCACCGTGGACGCGGTGGATCTGGACCCGGTGATGATCGGCCGCGCCGCCCGGCGCCTGGCCCGCTACGGGGATCGGGTTCGGCTGGCCCAGGGCAGCGCGACCGACTTGCGCACCGCACTGGATGTCGACGACGACAGCTACGGCGCGGTCTTCGACTTCGGGATCGTGCACCACATCCCGGACTGGCGTGAAGCGATCACCGAAGTCGGCAGGGTCCTGACACCGGGCGGTCGGTTCTACTTCGAGGAGGTCACCTCCCACGCGCTGGCGCGCTCCACCTACCGGCGGCTGTTCGATCACCCCACCGACGACCGATTCAGCGCCGAACAGTTCCTCGATGAATTGGTCCACCACGGCCTGGTGGTGCTGGGATCGCTCACCCGAGTCCAGGGTGACTACCTGCTCGGCGTTGCGGCCAAGCCGGTTCGCACCGGGGGTGAGCGGTGATGGCGGTTGCTGGGCTGGCGCTGTTCGCCGCCATGATGCTGGTGTTGGGCGCCTTGCGCGCGGTGATTCAGCGGCGCCGCACCGGCGAGATTGGCACACGGCGCACCTTGCGCCCGGACGGCTCACTGGAGTGGTGGGCGCTGGCCGGGACCGACCTCGGCTGGCTGACAGTGGGCGTCGCCGCCCCCGTCGCCGACCTGGCCGGTATTTCGCCGCTGGCGATCCTTGATCATTCGGTGCTGCGCGGGGCCGGTGTCGCGGTAGCGGTGCTAGGCATGCTGTTGGCTTTCACCGCTCAGATGGCCATGGGCGCGTCCTGGCGGACCGGAATCGACAAGGCCGAACGTACGACTCTGGTCACCGCCGGCGCCTTCCGAGTCGTTCGCAACCCGATCTTCACCGCCGCAACTGTCGCGTTCGTCGGCCTGGCGCTCATGGTGCCCAACGCGGTGGCGATCGCCGGCCTAGTGGTCTGCGTGATCGGCATACAAGCACAGGTGCGCTTCGCCGAAGAGCCCTACCTACGCCGAGCCCACGGCGTGGCCTACACCGAATACGCCTCCCGCATAGGTCGCTTTCTGCCTGGGCTCGGACGCCTACAACGCGAGCACCAGCACCGGAGCTAACCGATGCGGGCAGACGAGGGCGATCGTCGCGTAACTCCTCACCGCGACGGGATCGCGGACCTGCGGCCCCACAGACCAACGTCGCCGCCAATGAAAGGACTCTCAATGAAGAAGTCAAGCCGCGGCGGTGACCGGGGGTGAATCAGGTTGCCAGGTCCGGTTGTCACGGATGAGGGCGTAGAGAACGTTGGTGCGCCGTCGCGCCAGGCAGATGGTGGC
>NZ_JBQQCF010000068.1:0-19986 GCF_052245755.1 Mycobacterium sp. 4D054 | reverse complement strand
TTCCTTTGCTCGAGTGACTTTGGTCGGTCTCTCGAAGAATCACGCGATGACCCTCAATCAGTCGGCTACGACACGCCGGTACCGCTGATCAGGTCCGACTCGTACACCACTCTGCTGGACGCAACCTTGTGCCCGGCGAATGCGCGCTGCAACTCGATGCCGGCGGCGAAATGCGTTTCACCGTCACGAACAACCGTCCCGCAGACACCGAGCGACTCCTCGGTCTGACCATCGGCGCGGCCGCGCAGGCGCACGGCATCGACAGCGTGGCCATCCCCCCGAAGTCGACCGCCGCCTTCGGCGAGGCGAACCACGGTCCAGCCCCCGACGGGCGTCACCCGGCGGTCCGGCTCCAACGATTGGATCCAGGCCTGCGACCCGCCACCTCGACTGACGTGACCTTCCGTTTCGAGCGGGCCGGCGACATCACGTTGCCGGTGCCGGTCGAGGCGTGCCCCGTCCAGACTCGGTGACGGACCACCGGCAGGTACTCGGCTCGGTCTAGCAACCGGTCCTGAACTCGAAGTGCGCGGTGTCTGTGTCCCCGGGTTCGTCGACGTAATACCCCACCGCGGTTCCGGTGATCGTGAATACCCCATCGGAGAACGTGGCATCGGCTTCGACCGGGGCGGTCGCCGGATCGGCGTTCCACGAATTGCCGGTGAAGCCGGCCAGATTCTGAATCCGGACCAGTCGCGCGCCCACCGCGTCGCCGGTGCGCACCTGAGCGGTGAAACCTGGTTCCTGCTGCAGACTTTCGATGAACCACACCCAACCGACCTGGTCACACGTGATTCGCATCTGCTCCTCGACCACACTGCCGTTGATCAGCACTCGCGCAGTGTGGGTACCGAGGGCCTCGTGGCCGTCGGTTGAGCACCCTGCACCCAGCAGAGCCGCAAGTGCAAGTCCGAGAGCCCGCGTGGGGTGCGCGCGGCCTGGCATCAATCGGGCTTGGTGGTGAGCACACACGCTCACAAGTACCCCGGCGCCACGAAGTCATACGGTCGTGCAGCGGGCCGGCACGTATCAAAGCGGCGTCTGCGGGTACGGATACGGCATGGTGCGATGGATAGCAATCTTCGTGGGTGTGGTGGCCTTGCTGGTCGGGCTCCTGGGACTGATCACGCCCGTGTCAGTCTCGCCTTTTCAGCAGAGCGTCAGTTGTGGCAGTGTTGTCGCGCCCGACCTGTCGGAGGCTCGATCGCTCGACGACTCGAACGCAGCGAACGTACCCGTAGACGGCGAGATCGTGGTCGACGTGAACTACACGCACCTGTGTCGCATGGAACTGGAGGACCGGAGGCTGTGGACCATCACCGTCGCGGTGTTGGGAGCGCTGATGGTGAGTGCGGCCGGCGTGCAGCGCGTGTTGACTTCGAGAAGGACTCCCGTCAGCTGAGTCCCTCATGGACGAGCGTGCGCATTCTCGGCAGTTTCCACGGCGTGTCCGCCACAGACACGCACGCTCGCCATGACACTCGCCATGACACCGGGCTACGCCAGACGGGAAAGGACTTCTGCGACAACCTGATCGAGTGCGATGTCGACCTGCTCGCCGGTGGCCATGCTCTTCACCCCGACCGTGCCGGCCTCCAGATCCCGGTCCCCGGCCACCAGCGCGATCGAGGCCCCCGACCGGTCGGCGCCCTTCATCGCGCCCTTGAGACTCCGGTCGCCGTAGGCGACGTCGACGCGCACCCCCGCCGCCCGTAACTGCGCGGCCAGTACTGCCAGCCGTACCTTGGCGTCGGCCCCCAGCGGCACCGCGTACACGTCCACCCGCGCCGTCTCCCCGGCCGTCTTGCCCTCGGCGCGCAGCGCCAGCAGCGTGCGGTCCACCCCGAGGCCGAAGCCGATCCCGGACAGGTCCCGGCCACCCAGCTGTGACATCAGGCCGTCGTAACGGCCCCCGCCGCCGATGCCGGACTGGGCGCCGAGCCCGTCGTGGACGAACTCGAACGTCGTCTTGGTGTAGTAGTCCAGCCCGCGCACCATCCGCGGGTTGATCACGTACGGCACCGACAACGCGTCCAGGTGCGCGAGCACGGTGTCGAAGTGTGCCTTGGCCGCGTCGGAGAGGTGATCGAGCATGACCGGCGCGTCGGCGGTCATCTCCTTCACGTGCGGGCGCTTGTCATCGAGCACCCGCAGCGGGTTGATCTGCGCGCGGTGCCGCGTTTCTTCGTCCAGATCCAACTTGAACAGGAAGTCCTGCAACAGTTCCCGGTACTGCGGCCGGCAACTGTCATCGCCCAGCGAGGTGATCTCCAGCCGGAACCCGTCAAGGCCCAGAGATCGGAACCCGGCGTCGGCGACAGCGATCACCTCGGCGTCCAGCGCGGGATCGTCGATGCCGATCGCTTCGACGCCCACCTGCTGCAGCTGCCGATACCGGCCTGCCTGCGGGCGCTCGTAGCGGAAGAACGGGCCGGCGTAACACAGCTTGACGGGCAGCTGACCACGGTCGAGGCCATGCTCGATGACCGCCCGCATCACGCCGGCGGTGCCTTCGGGCCGCAGTGTCACCGATCGCTCACCGCGATCGGCGAAGGTGTACATCTCCTTGGAGACCACGTCGGTGGACTCCCCCACCCCGCGCGCGAACAGCGCGGTGTCCTCGAAGATCGGCAGCTCGATGTCGCCGTAGCCGGCGCGTCGGGCTGCGGCCAGCAGCCCTGCGCGTACGGCGACGAACTCGGCCGAGTCCGGCGGGAAGTAGTCGGGGACGCCCTTGGGCGCCTTGAACGAGTCAGTCACGGAGTCAAACCTTCGAGGAATGGGTTGGTGTGGCGTTCGATGCCGATGGTGCTGCGCTCGCCGTGCCCCGGTAGAACCAGAGTGTCGTCGTCGAGCACCAACAGTTTTGTGACGATCGATTCGAGCAGGTCCCGCCCGCTGCCGCCGGGCAGGTCGGTCCGTCCGACCGACGACCGGAACAACGTGTCGCCGGTGAAGGCCACCTGCTCGGGCCCGTGCTCGACGCGGAACACCACCGAGCCCTGGGTGTGGCCGGGGGTGTGGTCGACGGCGACGGTGATCCCGCCGAGCTCGATCTTGTCCCCGTCGCGGTCCAGTTCGAGCACCTGCCTGGGCTCGCGGAACATGGCTCCGAGCGCGGTGCGCGCCAGGCCGCCGAGAAACCCCCTCCCGAAGCCCTTGATCGGGTCGGTGAGCATGTGCCGGTCGGCCGGGTGGATGAAGGCCGGGCACCCGTAGGTGTCGGCCACCTTCTGCGCCGACCATATGTGGTCGATATGCCCGTGCGTGAGGAGTACCGCGGCCGGGGTCAGCCGGTTCTCGTCGAGGATCCGGCGCAGCGGACCCATCGCCCGCTGGCCGGGGTCGACGACGATGGCGTCGGCGCCCTGCCGCGGGGCCAGCACGTAGCAGTTGCACGCCAACATGCCGGCCGGGAATCCGGTGATCAACACGTCTTCCAGCTTCCCATGCCCAGGTGGTGAGCCTGTTCAGGAGGGTCGCGGCGGCCGTTTCCAGCCGGAGCTGGCACACTCGGTGCCGACCGGATCAACTTCGAGGAGGACACCGGCCGTGCCGACGAACGAACAACGGCGTGCAACCGCCAAGCGCAAGCTCGAGCGACAGATGGAGCATCGGGCCGAGCGTGAGCGCAAGCGCCGCCTGTACACGATCATCGGATCGGCGGTGGCAGCCGTCGTCATCGTCGCCGCCGTGGTCGCCACCATCGTGATCACCAACCGCGACTCCGGCACCCAGACCGCGTCCGCTTCCAGCACCACCGCCACCACCGAGCCGTCGTCGCCACTCGACATGCCGGCGCCGGCGGAGGCCGGGGCCCTGCCCGAGTTCACCGCACCGGAAAATCTGGGCGGCGACTGCCAGTACCCCGCGGCCGAGCCGGCCAGCAAGGAGAACACCCCGCCGCGCAGTGGCAAGGTGCCCACCGAGCCGGCCCAGGTCAGCGCCAGCATGGTCACCGACCAGGGCAACATCGGGCTGCAGCTCGACAACGGCAAGTCGCCGTGCACGGTCAACAGCTTCGCCAGCCTGGCACAGCAGGGCTACTTCAACGACACCCCGTGCCACCGTCTCACCACCAGCGACTCTCTCGGGGTGCTGCAGTGCGGCGACCCGACCGGTGAGGGCACCGGCGGTCCCGGCTACCAGTTCGCCAACGAGTACCCGACCGACCAGTACCAGCCCGACGATCCTGCGCTCGGCCAGCCCGTGGTGTACCCGCGCGGCACGCTGGCGATGGCCAATGCCGGCCCCGGCACCAACGGCAGCCAGTTCTTCCTCGTCTACCAGGATTCGCAGCTGCCGCCGCAGTACACGGTCTTCGGCACGATCGACGAGACCGGTCTGGCCACCCTGGACAAGATCGCGGCCGAGGGCGTCGACGGTGGCGGGCCCGACGGCCCGCCCAAGCTGGCGACCACGGTGAAGTCCATCCAGCTGGACTGACCGCCGGGAAGGCTCAGCGCAGCGAATCCGCCGACGACTGCGCGTCGGCGACGCTGACCACCAACCGGTCGTAGTTCTGACCGTCGAGTTCGATCTGCACCGCGGGCCGTCCCGCCCGCGCGACGGCGAACGTCTTGCGGCCCCGTCGGCGCCAGGTACCGATCTTCGTGCGTCCGGGCCAGTGCAGACCCGGGGCCCGCATGCCGGCCACCGCGCGCAGCGGCTCGTCCACGACGTCGACGGCCTTCACCGCCGACACCGGCACGCGGATGTCGCCGTGCAGGCCCGCGATCTTCTCCCCGAGCGTCAGACGCAGCTCCACATCCGTCCCGACCCGTCGAAGTTCAGCCATCGATCCCTCTCCTTTCTCATTATTGATAATGATACCAAGGGCGATAATAGGCAGATGGCTTCGCTCGATCTTCTGCTGCACCCGGTTCGCATGCGCATCGTCCAGGCGATGCTGGACGGCAGCGAACTGACCGCCGGTGACCTGCGCGCCGAGCTCCCCGAGATCCCAGCGGCGTCGCTGTACCGGCACATCGCCACGCTCTCTGAAGCCGGCGTGCTGGAAGTGGCGCGCGAGCGACAAGTGCGAGGGGCCGTCGAGCGGACCGTCCGCCTACACCTGCCCTCCGCGGTGGTCTCCCCGCAGCAGGCGCGCGACTTGACCCGTGAAGACCACCGCCGCGCGTTCGCCGCCTTCGTCGCGATGCTGATGGCGGACTTCGACCGCTACCTGGCGGCCCCCGAGGTCGACGTCGTAGCCGACGGCGTGGCCTTCACCCAGGCCGCGCTGTGGTTGGACGACGACGAAATGCACGCGCTCCGGGACGAACTCGCCGCGGTGATCACGGCACGCATGGGCAATCGCCGCAGCGCGGGCCGCACCAAACGGTTGCTCAGCACCGTGCTGATGCCCGCGCGCTGAGACTGCGGCTCACGCCGCTGACGTCACGCGGTAGACGTCGTAGACGCCCTCCACGTTGCGCACCACGTTGAGCACGTGACCGAGGTGCTTGGGGTCCCCCATCTCGAAGGTGAACCGGCTGATCGCGACCCGGTCGTTGGACGTGGTCACCGACGCCGAGAGAATGTTGACCTTCTCGTCGGCGAGCACCCGGGTCACATCCGACAGCAACCGGTGCCGGTCGAGCGCCTCCACCTGGATGGCGACCAGGAACACCGACGACGGCGACGGCGCCCACTGGACATCGATGATGCGCTCCGACTGTTGTTGCAACGACGACGCATTCGTGCAGTCGGTGCGGTGCACGCTGACCCCGCCGCCGCGGGTCACGAAGCCCATGATGTTGTCGCCGGGCACCGGCGTGCAGCACTTGGCGAGCTTGGTCAGCACGCCGGGCGCGCCCGGCACCGCGACGCCGACGTCATCGTTGGTGCGCTGCCGCACCGGCATGGTCGCCGGCGTGGACCGCTCGGCGATCTCGTCGGCGGCCTCGTCGTCGCCGCCGAGCTGGGCCACCAGCCGCTGCACGACATGCCGCGCCGAGACATGCCCCTCACCGACAGCCGTGTAGAGCGCCGACACGTCGATGTAGCGCAGCTCCCGGGCCAGCGCGGTGATGGTCTCGGCATTCATCAGCCGCTGCAACGGAAGTCCGCCACGGCGGACTTCGCGGGCGATGGCCTCCTTGCCGGATTCCAGCGCCTCCTCGCGGCGCTCCTTGGCGAACCACTGCCGGATCTTGGCCTTGGCCCGCGGTGAGACGACAAAGGTCTGCCAGTCCCGCGACGGCCCCGCATTCGGGGCTTTGGAGGTGAAAACCTCCACCACTTCCCCGTTTTCGAGCTTGCGTTCCAGCGCGACCAGCCGACCGTTGACACGGGCGCCGATGCAGCGGTGCCCCACCTCGGTGTGCACCGCGTAGGCGAAGTCCACCGGTGTCGACCCGGTGGGCAGCGTGATCACATCCCCCTTCGGGGTGAACACGAAGATCTCCTGCACCGCGAGGTCGTAGCGCAGCGATTCGAGGAACTCACCGGGGTCGGCGGCCTCCCGCTGCCAGTCGAGCAGCTGGCGCATCCACGCCATGTCGTCGATCTCGGTGGCGGCGTGGCTGGGCGGAACTCCGTTGCGGCCCTTGGCTTCCTTGTAACGCCAGTGCGCGGCGATGCCGTACTCGGCGGTCTTGTGCATGTCGATGGTGCGGATCTGCACCTCCAGCGGCTTGCCCTCGGGGCCCACGACCGTGGTGTGCAGCGACTGGTACACCCCGAACCGCGGCTGGGCGATGTAGTCCTTGAACCGCCCGGCGATGGGTTGCCACAGCGAGTGCACCACGCCGACGGCGGCATAACAGTCTCGCAGCTCGTCGCACAGAATGCGTACGCCGACCAGGTCGTGGATGTCATCGAAGTCACGGCCCTTGACGATCATCTTCTGATAGATCGACCAGTAGTGTTTCGGCCGGCCCTCGACCACAGCGTTGATCATCGACGCGTTCAGGGTCGCGGTGATCTCGGCGCGCACCTTGGCCAGATAGGTGTCCCGCGACGGGGCCCGGTCGGCGACCAGCCGCACGATCTCCTCGTACTTCTTCGGATGCAGGATCGCGAACGACAGATCCTCCAGTTCCCACTTGACCGTCGCCATCCCGAGCCGATGAGCAAGGGGCGCAATGACTTCCAGCGTTTCGCGAGCCTTGCGGGCCTGCTTCTCGGGCGGCAGGAAACGCATCGTGCGCATGTTGTGCAGCCGGTCGGCGACCTTGATCACCAGCACCCGTGGGTCACGCGCCATCGCGATGATCATCTTGCGGATGGTCTCGCCCTCGGCCGCCGTGCCGAGCGCGACCTTGTCAAGCTTGGTGACACCGTCGACGAGGTGGCCGACCTCGGTCCCGAACTCCTGGGTCAACTGCTCGAGCGTGTAGCCGGTGTCCTCGACGGTGTCGTGGAGCAGCGCGGCGATCAGCGTGGTGGTGTCCATCCCGAGCTCGGCCAGGATGTTCGCGACCGCCAGCGGATGGGTGATGTACGGGTCGCCGGAGCGGCGCA
Organism: Mycobacterium sp. 4D054; assembly: GCF_052245755.1. Lineage (NCBI taxonomy): Bacteria > Bacillati > Actinomycetota > Actinomycetes > Mycobacteriales > Mycobacteriaceae > Mycobacterium > Mycobacterium sp. 4D054. The sequence goes on along the minus strand of NZ_JBQQCF010000068.1, from coordinate 12,519 downwards.
GCTGGTCGGCATGCCGTTGCTCGGCGACTTCGTAGGCCTTCTGCAGCAACGTCAGGTCGGCCTTCGGGTAGATCTCGCGGTGCACTGCGACAAGCGGTTCGAGCACCGGGTTGATCGTGCTGCGCTGGGACGTCATCCGACGGGCCAGCCTGGCCCGCACCCGGCGGGACGCGCTGGTGGCCGGTTTGGTGCTGTCGCCGCGGGGCAGCTCCAACGGCTGGGTCTCCGGGCTGGACACCGGCGGCCGGGACGGCGACTGCACAGCCTGGCTGGCGGGCTCGGTCCGAACCTTGTCGGCCATGTTCACCTCCGGGATCTGTGCTCTTCGCAGGATATCCGCTCAGACGGTGTAGAGACTGGTCACCTCGAGCGGTCCCAGCGCGGTGCGACCGCCCAGCGCCGTGAGCTCCATCATCACCACCGCACCGGTCACGTTCGCGCCGACCCGGGTGAGCAACTGATGGGTGGCGGCCAGCGTGCCACCGGTGGCCAGTACATCGTCGATGATCACCACGCAGCGGCCCGCCAGATCGATGCCCTCGGCGGGGACCTCCAGCGTGGCCGTGCCGTATTCCAGGGAGTAGGTCTGGCTGATGACCGGGGGTGGCAGTTTGCCGCCCTTGCGCACCGCGAGAACACCGATGCCCAGGCTGATCGCGACCGCACCACCGAGCAGGAAGCCGCGGGCGTCCACCCCGGCGATCAGGTCCGCCCCGCGCGCGGCGTCGGCGATGGCCCTGCTCACCTGCGCCAGCCCGTGCGCGTCGGCGAGCACCGGCGTCAGGTCCTTGAACTGGATGCCAGGTTCGGGGAAGTCCGGGACCTCCCGCACCAGGGACGCGATCACGTCGGCGATGTCGCTCACTGGCTCAGCTTCCAACGATCCATGTTCCATCCCGCGCCCCATCGTGTCGGATTGCCGCTCACCGCGTACATCTTGGCCGAGGTCAGCAGCGTGCGCTGCTGGCGGTACAGCGGCAGCGTCGGCATGTCGCCCCACAGAATCGGCGCGGCCTCACCGAGCAGCCGCGCGATCTCCTTCGGGTCGGAGACGACGGCCAGCGTTGCGATGATCGCGTCGATGCGCTCGTTGCGGTAGCGGGGCAGGTTGTTGCCGTTGGCGCTGTGCAACGCGTAGGCATCCATCGTCGACGAGCCCGTCGACCCGCTGCCCGCCGCTCCCCCGACGGTGGCGATCAGCACGTCGATCTCATTGTTGCGCAACGACAACGGGCCGACATTCTCCCCCGCCACGTCCTCGACGGTGATGCCCGCGGGGGCACACGCCTTCGCGATGGCGCCGACGGTCGCGGCCAGACGCGCGTTGGGGGTCTGGTAGCCGATCCGCACGGTCAGGGGCGCCCCGTCCAGCGCGGCGCGCGCGGCGTCGGGGTTGGCCACCGCGAACTCGTTGACCTGCGGCGTGACTTCGGCGGCGCTGTAAGCGTCCACCGTCGCGCTGTTCAGCCGCGTGTTGGCCACCGGCACCTCGGCGTTGCGGGCGATCACGTCACGGGGTGTGCACAGGGCCAATGCCCGGCGCGCCGGCACCGCGGCCAGCGGGCCACCCGGGGCGAAGATGAGCTGTTCGACGCCCGCCGACGGCGAGTCGGTGCGCACGTAGTCGTCGGGCAGGTTCAGCGTGCCCGACGACCCGGTGGCGATATCGACGACGTCATAGGCGCCCTCGTTGACCTTGTCCTGCATGTCGGCGCTGCGCGGCCACACGGTGATCTCGGCGGTGACCGGTGTGGTGCCCCACCATTTGTCGTTGGCCACCAGTTTCACCGCGCCGTCCTCGGTGACGGAGTCCATCTTGTAGGGGCCCGAGGACGGGAACTTCTTCAGGTCGAGGTCGGGCGTCAGGTCCCAGGTGGTGTTCCACACCTGCGCGATGCGCTCGACGGTCGGGCGGTCGTTGTCGAGCAGCGCCCGGGTCACCCCGCCGTCACCGAGACCGAGGACGTCGGCGATCACGTGGGCCGGCATCATCGACGTCGCCGCGAACAGCTGGCCGTAGTCGGTGAAACCGCGTTCCGGAGCGAACGACACCCTGGCCTTCTTCTGCCCCGGCGCGCAGTCGACGCTCGCGATGTCGACGTAGCCCGCGCGGCTGGCCGCGTCGAATCCCGGGAACCGGCCCGACTGCGACGCCCATGCCAGCACCATGTCGTCGCAGGTGATCGGTTTGCCGTCGGAGTACACCGCCTCGGCCTTGATCTCGTAGTCCAGGATCAGCGGGCTGCGGCCCACCACCGAGATGGTGCCGAAGTCGTGGTCGCCGACGATCTGACCGTCCGGCCCGTGATAGTTGAACCCGGTCAGGACCCGTGCGAACGCCTGCGGTCCGCCCGATGCGGCGCCGACGACGGTGTTGGTGTTGTAGGTGACCAGCGCTCCGTCCACGGCGTAGTCGACGGTGTCGGCGGTGGCGTCCCCGCACGAGGTCAACCCCAGCCCGCCCACCACGGCCAGCACCGCGGTCAACGCGATCGCGCGACGTGGGCGAGGTGCCCGGCGGACTCGCAGGCGCCAGCGATCGGCCATCGGCGGCTACCGGTTCCGCGGGGTGCGCTTACCCGACGGTCGCCCGGTCCGGCTGCTGGTGGGCCGCACGGGGCGGGCGCCGGGGGCAGGCTTGTCAGGCGCGGGAGCCGGCGGTGTGGACACCACGGCCGCGGGTTCGGCCGTCACGGCGTCGTCGTCGGCGAGCGCGTCGGCCCCGGTCAGGTCGGCGCCGCCGGCCTTGGCCGCCGCCGTCTGACGGCGGTTGAGCACCCGGCGGGTGTGCTTGCTGACCAGCTCGGTGCGTTCGCGCAGGCTCACCAGCAGCGGTGTGGCGAAGTAGATCGACGAATAGGTGCCGACGATCACACCGACCAGCTGGACGAGCGCGAGATCCATGAGCGTGCCGACGCCGAGCAGCCACACCGCGATCACCATCAGCGCGATGATCGGCAGCACGGAGATCAGGCTGGTGTTGATCGACCGCATGAAGGTCTGGTTCACCGCCAGGTTGGCCTGCTCGGCGAACGTCCGGCGGGTGGTGTGCTCGAACCCGTCGGTGTTCTCCTCGACCTTGTCGAACACGATGACCGTGTCGTAGAGCGAGAAGCCCAGAATCGTCAGCAGGCCGATGACGGTGGCCGGGGTGACCTCGAAGCCGACGAGTGCGTACACCCCGGCGGTCACGACGAGGTCGAACACCAGGGTCGCCAGCGCCGCGATCGCCATGTATCGCTCGTAGCGCACCGTGATGTAGATGGCCGCCAGCACGAGGAAGACCACGAGCGCGATCAGCGCCTTCTGGGTGATCTGCCCACCCCAGGTCTCCGACACCGCGGAGTCGGAGATGGCCTGTTCGCTGGGCTGGCCGTCCGGTCCTTTCGGCTGGAACGCGTCGAACAGCGCCTTGCGCAGCTCGATGATCTGCTCGTTGTCCAGGGTCTCCGAACGGATCTGGAACGTCGCCGAGTCGCCGGCGCCGACGATCACGACCGATTCCGGCGGGTTGCCGATAGTGTCGGTGAAGACGGTCTCGACCTGCGAGGTGCTGGCCTGGGTGTCGCTGCGGGGGAACGACACCTTGGTGCCACCCTCGAAGTCGATGCCGAAGGTGAACCCGCGCAACAGCATCGCGCCGAGCGACACCAAAATGATCAGCCCGCTTACCGTGTACCACAGCTTGCGTTTGCCGATGACCTCGAAGGCGCCGGTGCCTGTGTAGAGCCGGACGAAGAAGCCGTGCTTGGCTGCGCCGGTCGCGGCGGACTCCAGGTCGGGCGCCTCGATCGCGCCGGATTCGTCGTTGTCTGTGCGGTGACGTGTCGCCATGATCTATCCCCGTCCCGCCGCGTTCGCGGCCGCTCGGCGTTCGCGTGCGATCTGTTGGACGGCACCCAACCCGTTGAGCGACGGCTTGGCCCACAACGTGGACTTCGACGCCGCGTACACGAGCGGCCAGGTCACCAGGAACACGATCACGACGTCGAGGATGGTGGTCAGGCCGAGGGTGAACGCAAAGCCCTTCACCTGACCCACAGCCAGGAAGTACAGCACCGCTGCGGCGAGCAGGGTCACGGCGTTGCCGGAGACGATGGTCTTGCGGGCGCGGGCCCAGCCTCGTGGCACCGCCGACCGGAACGAGCGCCCCTCCCGGATCTCGTCCTTGATGCGTTCGAAGAACACCACGAACGAGTCGGCCGTCATACCGATACCGATGATCAGACCCGCGATACCGGCCAGGTCCAGCGTGTAGTTGATGTATCTGCCGAGCAGCACCAGGATCGCGAACACCATGGCCCCCGACGCGGTCAGCGACAGCGCGATGAGCACGCCCAGCGCCCGGTAGTACAGCAGCGAGTACAGCAGCACCGCAACGAGCCCGACCGCGCCGGCGATCAGGCCGGCCCGCAGCGAGGACAGGCCCAGCGTCGCGGACACGGTCTCGGCCTCCGAGGATTCGAAGGACAGTGGCAGTGAGCCGTACTTGAGGACGTTGGCGAGTTCGCGCGCGGTGTCCTGGGTGAACTGGCCGGTGATCTGCGTGCGGCCACCGGGGATGGCCTCCTGGATCACCGGGGCGCTGACCACCTGCGAATCGAGGACGAACGCGGTCTGCGTGCCGATGTTCGCGGCGGTGAAGTCCGCCCACACCTTCGCGGCGTCGCTCTTGAACTCGACGTCGACGACGTACTCGCCGGCCTGCTGGTTCAGCCCGGACGTCGCGTTGGCGATCTGCTCGCCGTTGATGATCGACTTGTCCAGCAGATAGACCTCATTGCCGTCCTGCGAGCAGGTCACCAGCGGCAGGTTCGGGTCGTCGTTGCCCGCCAGCACGTCCTCCTGGCCGCAGCGGGTGGCCTGGAACTGCAGCGCGAGGATCTGGATCGCCTGCTCCGTGCTCTGCCGCAGCCGCTTCTCGTCCTGGATGCGGGTGGCCAGCGGGACATCCTTGTTGTCACCCGGCGTCGCGGCGCCCGGCGCCGGCTGCGCTCCGGGCGCGGGGGTCGGCGACGGTCCCGGAGGCGGGGTCGGCGCCGGCTGTTGCGGGAACGGACGCGGCTGCGGGGCGGGTGCTTGCGGCGCCCCCGGCTCGGCGGCCGCATCCGCACCGGGCGCGGGGCTGGGTTCGGCGCCCGGCGGCGTTCCGGGCGCTCCCGGTGGAGCCCCGGGGGCACCGCCCTGCGGGCCGGCTTCCGCTCCGGGCGGCATCGCACCGGCGGCCGGGATTACGTGGACGACGGGACGGATGTACAGCCGAGCCGTCTGCCCCAGGCTGCGGGCTTCGCTGGTGTCGTCACCGGGGACGGTGATCACGAGGTTCTGGCCGTCGATGATGACCTCTGAACCCGACACGCCGAGACCGTCGACGCGGGAGCCGATGATCTGCTTGGCCTGCTCCAGTGATTCGCGCGACGGCGGTGAGCCGTCAGGGGTGCGCGCGGTCAGGGTGACGCGGGTGCCGCCCTGCAGGTCGATGCCCAGTTTGGGTTCGGCCTTCTTGTCCCCCGTCAGGAACACCAGCAGGTAGGCGCCGATGAGCAGCACCAGAAACAGTGCCAGATAGCGGGCAGGGTGAACCGTCGAAGACGATGCCACGTGTTTACAGTCTCCTAGAGATCAGTTCGTCAGGTACCGCACGAGGGCGCGAAGGTACGGAAAGACATGGAAAGACACGAAAAGATTACGTGCTGTTGCTGAGATTTCAGCCGTCGCTCTTGGTGTTGGGCCGCTCGCCGAGGTCGGCGCCGGCGTCGAGATCGGCGTCATCGGTGTCGCCGTCCTCGTCGATGTCGTCGACGATGCGGTCCCGCACCGCCAGCTTCATCCAGGTGGTGACCACACCGGGGGCGATCTCCAGGTCGACGTAGTCGTCGGTGATACCGGTGATCGTGCCCTTCAGGCCGGAGGTGGTGTGCACCTGGTCGCCGATCTGCAGCGAGTTGTGCAGGTCGATGGTCGCCTGCATGGCCTTCTTCTGGCGCCGCGACGCGAAGTACATGAATGCGCCCATGATGATGAGCAGGGGCAGGAAAACGACCAGATCCATGGCGGCAATGTCTCTCTAAAAGTCTTCGTATCGGTCATGCGTGCAGGCTGTCGCACCTGCCGCAACAGGGGCCCGTCGCGCGGACTCACGCGCGGGCTCAACTAACCAGTGTGCCATTTCGGCCGCTTGAGGCCACGACCCTGGTCGGGCGTCCCCTGCCACGACCTCGCCCACCGGGTCCATTCGCGACGGAATCCGAAGCCGACAGCGCCAGACAGCGATGATTCCGCATCAAGGTGGCGATGTTCTCGACGGATCAGCCGGTTCAGCGACTAGGCTCAGACGGTAACTCGGCAGTCGTCGAACCCGGTCCCGTTGAGGCCTGTAGGAGGTTTCCCGTGAGCGCTCTGGAACAGAGCCGCCACCTCGCCACCGCCATTCCCGGTCCCCGCTCCGCCGAGATGATCGCGCGCAAGAGCGCGTCGGTGGCCCGGGGCGTCGGCACCACGATGCCGGTGTACGCGGCGCGGGCGTTCGGCGGCATCGTCGAGGACGTCGACGGCAATCGGCTGATCGACCTCGGGTCTGGCATCGCGGTGACCACCGTCGGGAACTCGTCGCCCCGAGTGGTCGACGCCATCACCGACCAGGCCGGCCGGTTCACCCACACCTGCTTCATGGTCACGCCCTACCAGGGATATGTGGCCGTGGCCGAGGCGCTCAACCGGCTCACACCCGGGGACGGCGACAAGCGGTCGGCATTGTTCAACTCGGGCTCCGAGGCCGTCGAGAACGCGGTGAAGATCGCCCGCGCGTACACCCGCAAGCAGGCGGTGGTGTCGTTCGACCACGCCTATCACGGGCGCACCAACCTGACGATGGCGCTGACGGCGAAGTCCATGCCCTACAAGCACGGCTTCGGCCCGTTCGCCCCGGAGATCTACCGCGCTCCGCTGTCGTACCCGTTCCGCGACGCCGAGTTCGGCAAGGAGCTGGCCACCAACGGCGAACTGGCCGCCCGACGGGCGATCACGGTGATCGACAAGCAGGTCGGCGCCGACAACCTTGCCGCCGTGATCATCGAGCCGATCCAGGGCGAGGGCGGTTTCATCGTGCCCGCCGAGGGTTTCCTGCCGACCCTGCTTCAGTGGTGCCGGGCCAACGGCGTGGTGTTCATCGCCGACGAGGTGCAGACCGGGTTCGCCCGGACCGGCGCGATGTTCGCCTGTGAACACGAGGGCCCCGAAGGCCTGGTCCCCGATTTGATCGTCACCGCGAAGGGCATTGCCGACGGGATGCCGCTGTCCGCGGTCACCGGCCGCGCCGAGATCATGGACGCCCCGCACGTCAGCGGGCTGGGCGGCACCTACGGCGGCAATCCGGTGGCCTGCGCGGCCGCGCTGGCCACCATCGAGACCATCGAGTCGGAGGGTCTAGTCGAGCGGGCCCGTCAGATCGAGACGCTGATGAAGGACAGGCTGGGCCGGATGCAGGCCGAGGATGACCGGATCGGCGACGTCCGTGGCCGTGGGGCGATGATCGCCGTCGAACTGGTCAAGTCCGGAACGCTGGAACCGGACCCGGAGCTGACCCGCAGTCTGCTCGCCGCAGCCCACCAGGCCGGCGTGATCGTGTTGTCCTGCGGCACGTTCGGCAACGTGCTGCGCTTCCTGCCTCCACTGGCCATCAGCGACGAACTGCTGCTCGAAGGCCTCGACATCCTCGAACTGATCCTGCGCGACCTCTGACTCAAGGAGCTCCAAAGACATGACCACAGTTCAGAACTTCATCGACGGCCGCCTCGTCGACTCCAGCAGTGGCGCCACCATGCCGCTGGTCGATCCGAGCACCGGCGAAAAGTACGGCACGGCACCGGTTTCCAACGAACAGGACATCGACGAGGCGTATGCCGCGGCGGCCAGGGCGTTCAAGGAGTGGAAGAAGACGACACCGTCGCAACGACAGAAGGCGCTGTTGGGCTTCGCCGACGAGGTGGAGAAGGCCGCGGACGCGTTGGTCGCCGCCGAGGGCCGCAACACCGGAAAGCCCAATCACGTCACCGCGGTCGAGGAGATCCCGCCGATGGTCGATCAGATCCGGTTCTTCGCCGGCGCGGCCCGGGTACTGGAAGGCAAGTCGGCCGGGGAATACATGGCCGACCACACGTCGTGGATCCGCCGCGAGCCGGTCGGCGTCATCGGGCAGGTGGCACCGTGGAACTACCCGATGATGATGGCGATCTGGAAGATCGCCCCGGCCATCGCCGCGGGCAACACCGTGGTCATCAAACCCAGCGACACCACCCCGGTGACGACGGTGATGCTGGCCGAGCTGGCCGCCAAGCACCTGCCCGCCGGCGTGCTCAACGTCGTCACCGGCGACCGGGTGACCGGCGCGTCCCTGGTGGCGCACCCGACCCCGGAGATGGTGTCGATCACCGGCTCGGTGGCGGCGGGCAAGGCAGTCGCGGTCAGCGCCGGAGGTAACCTCAAGCGCACCCATCTGGAGCTCGGCGGTAAGGCCCCGGTGGTGGTGTTCGACGACGCCGATTTGGCCGCCGCGGCCGAGGGCATCGCCACCGCGGCGTACTTCAACGCCGGGCAGGACTGTACGGCTGCCACCAGGGTGCTGGCGTCGGCCTCGATCGCGGCCGACCTGACCGCGGCCCTGGCCGAGCAGGCCAAGGCCGCCACGACCACGTTCGGCCGACCCGCCGACGATGAGGACGCCTGGGTGCCGCCGGTCAACAACGTCAACCAGATGGAGCGGGTGCTGTCCTTCTTCGATGACATCCCGTCGCACGCCACCGTCGCGGTAGGGGCGAATCGCCAGGGCGACAAGGGGTTCTACATCGAGCCGACAGTGATCGGTGGGCTACGCCAGGACGACCGGCTGATCCAGCAGGAGATCTTCGGTCCGGTGATCACCGTGCAGACGTTCTCCGACGAGGACGAGGCGATCGGCTGGGCCAACGGGGTCGAGTACGGACTGGCGTCGTCGGTGTGGACCAAGGACGTGTCCAGGGCGCTTCGGGTCTCCAATGCGCTCGACTTCGGCTGCGTCTGGATCAACACGCACATCCCGCTGGTCGCCGAGATGCCGCACGGCGGTTTCAAGTCGTCGGGCCACGGCAAGGACCTGTCGATGTACGGGCTGGAGGACTACACGCGCATCAAGCACGTGATGGCTTACACCGGCTGAGCCGCGGCCCGCACGAAGTCGACGAGGATCTGCCGGATCTCGTCGGCGGTCAGTCCGTCACCGTCGACGTCATGGGCGATCAGCTCGGAGATCAGGTCGTCTCCGGGCTGCCCGCACCGGTATGCCACCATCACGTCGAAGTAGGCGCCGAGCTCGTCGCGCACCTCGCTGTCGTCAACAGCGCCTGCCCACCGAGCGATCCGCCACCAGTCCCGAACCGGCGCGCCGAGCGCGCTGCACAGCCCGCACATCCGGGGTCCGAGGACGATCGCGGCGACGTCGTCGTGGGTGCCGGCCGACATCCGCGCCGTGAACAACTCGGTGAGCCGCTGCGTCTGCGGGTGCACCTTCCGACCTCCCTGGACAATTAGCCAACCTATTCATTCCACGCTAACCGTCGGCGATACCCGAAGAAGCACGCAGACGGCCGACTGTGGCGGGCTTAACGCCGGACCGCGCAGTGTGACCCCCGCTGCACATATGCGAGTTGGCTTGCGCCGCAATCATTCACAGCATTTTGACAGGCCTCGAGGCTACCGTGACGGAATAAAGTTAGTTTTACTATCGTAATTTTTTTACGGCGCAGCGCCGCGCCCGTCCCCCACCGCGATTCCGCTGAGGAACTCTGATGCCCACTGAGATGCCCACTGACTCCCGCGAGGACCGCCTCGTTCGTCGCATCGCCGACCTGCGCGCCACCGACCCGCAATTCGCCGCCGCCGTGCCCGACGAGGCCGTCTCCCACACCATCGACCGACCCGGCATGCGCCTTCCCGAGATCATCGCGACCGTGCTCGGCGGCTACGCCGACCGACCGGCCCTCGGCGCGCGCGCCGTGCGCTACGTCGTCGATCCGGACACCGGCCGCACCAGCGCCGCACTGCTCCCCCACTTCGAGACGATCAGCTATGCGGAGCTGTCGCGCCGCGTCGACGCCGTGGCCGCCGCGCTCGACGACGTGCGCCCCGGCGACCGTGTCGCGATGCTCGGGTTCACCAGCATCGACTACACCACCATCGACATGGCCCTGGCGACCATCGGGGCGGTGACGGTGCCGCTGCAGACCAGCGCCCCGATGGGCACGCTGGCGCCCATCGTCGCCGAGACCGAACCGCGTGTCGTCGCCTCGTCGGTCGACTCGCTCACCGACGCGGTGACACTCGTGCTGGAAACCGCGACCGTGACACGGCTGGTGATGTTCGACCACAACACGCGGATCGACGATCACCGTGACGCGGTCGCCTCCGCCGCCGCCCGACTGAAGTCCGCCGGGTCGGCGGTCGACGTCGAGACACTCCCCCGGGTCATCGCCCGCGGATCGACACTGCCGCACCGCGAAATCTCCGCCTCCCACGACGACACGCTGGCCCTGTTGATTTACACATCCGGCAGCACCGGCGCCCCGAAGGGCGCGATGTACCCCGAACGACTGGTGGCCAACTCGTGGCGGCAGTCCACCAAGGCGAACTGGGGCAACCGCGGCGGCCTTCCGTTGATCACGCTGAACTTCCTGCCGATGAGCCACATGATGGGCCGCGGCCTGCTCTACGGGACGCTGGGCGCCGGCGGCACTGCGTATTTCGCTGCACGCAGCGATCTTTCGACCTTTCTGCAGGACCTTGCCCTGGTGCGGCCCACGCAATTGAGCTTCGTCCCGCGGATCTGGGACACCGTCTACGCCGAGGTGTGCAAGGAACTCGAGGCCGCGCGGCAGAGCACCGCGAGGTTCTCGCCGACCTGCGGCAGAGCCTGCTCGGCGGCCGATTCGTCACGGCGATGACGGGCTCGGCGCCGCTGTCTTCAGAGATGAAGACCTTCGTCGAGGACCTGCTCGACATGCACCTGGTCGACGGTTACGGCTCGACGGAGGCCGGCGCGGTGTTCGTGGACGGGCTCGTCCAGCGGCCCCCGGTCATCGACTACAAACTCGCCGACGTTCCCGAGCTCGGCTACTTCGCCACTGACCGTCCCCACCCGCGCGGCGAGCTTCTGGTCAATTCGGAGACGCTGTTTCCCGGCTATTACAAGCGTCCCGACGTCACCGCCGAGATGTTCGACGCGGACGGCTATTACCGCACGGGCGACATCGTCGCCGAGACCGGCCCCGATCACCTGGCCTACCTCGACCGTCGTAACAACGTTCTGAAACTGTCCCAGGGTGAATTCGTCACCGTGTCCAGACTCGAAGCGGTGTTCGGGGACAGTCCGCTGGTTCACCAGATCTATCTGTACGGCAACAGCGCGCGACCCTACCTGCTCGCAGTGGTGGTGCCGACCGAGGCGGCGTTGGCCGGTGACGACGTGAAAACGGCTGTGGCGGAATCGCTTCAGCGTGTCGCCAAGGAGGCCGGACTGCAGTCCTACGAGGTCCCTCGCGACCAACTCATCGAGACCACGCCTTTCACGCTGGAGAACGGCCTGCTCACCGGCATCCGTAAGCTGGCCCGTCCCAAACTCAAGGAACGGTACGGCAACCGACTGGAAGCGCTGTACACCGAGTTGTCCGAAGGGCAGGCCGACGCACTGCGGCAACGTCGCCGGCAGGGGGCGGGCCGGCCGGCCCTCGAGACCGTCGGCCGCGCCGCCGCCGCGCTGCTCGGCACCGCGGCCGGCGATGTGCACGACGACGCCCATTTCACAGACTTGGGCGGGGATTCCCTGTCGGCGTTGACCTTCGCGAACCTGCTCCGTGACATCTTCGACGTCGAGGTTCCGGTCGGTGTGATCGTCAGCCCAGCCACCGATCTCCGCGAGCTGGCCGACTACATCGACTCCGAGCGCCGAAGCGGTTCCACGCGACCGACATTCGCGTCGGTGCACGCGCGATCCGACGGCCCGGTGACCGAGGTGCACGCCGGCGACCTGACGTTGGACAAGTTCCTCGGCGCCGAGACCCTCGCCGCCGCGCCCGCCCTGCCCGGGCCGCGCCAGGAGATCCGCACCGTGCTGCTGACCGGGGCGACCGGGTTTCTGGGCCGCTACCTCGCGCTCGAATGGTTGGAGCGCATGGCGTTGGTCGGTGGCACGCTGATCTGTCTGGTGCGCGCGAAGGACGACGCCGCGGCACGGGAGCGGCTGGACCAAACGTTCGACAGCGGGGATACCGAGCTGTTGGAGCACTACCGGCGTCTGGCCGCCGAGCACCAACAGGTCCTCGCCGGCGACAAGGGCGAGCCACATCTCGGGCTCGACCCGCAGACGGTTGCGTCCAGCAGAGTGGTGTACGAGTCGGACCTGATCAGCGGTACCGGCGTGTCGTTGCCGAATGATTGAAGGTCATCGCGTGATTCTTCGAGAGACCCGTCAAAGTCACTCGAGCAAAGGAA
>NZ_JBQQCF010000067.1:0-20192 GCF_052245755.1 Mycobacterium sp. 4D054 | reverse complement strand
CCTGCGGGTGGTCGACGGGCGGGCGTCCTAGGTTCGCACCCGGCCGGACCGGCCGCCGACGAAGAATGAGCCGACCAGCACCACCAGGCCGACGACCGCGACCGGGATCGCCCACGAGCGCCGCGACGACAGCGCCGACTCACACGAGGCGGCGTAGTCGGTATGCGGGACGATCTCGTTGAGCACCGGCAGGTTGGCCAGATTGCCGCTGTCGGCGTCGCGGGCCTCCGACAGATCGGCGGCGATGCCGTTGCCGCATCCGATGCTGCCCTCGGGTCCGGGGATCGACACCGGCACCAGGAGCGCGATGACACCTGCCAGCAGCACCGCCACTCCAGCGATCATGATCAACCGTCGCACATTCATGCCCGCACTGATGCCCCAGTTCCCCGGCGCCGAAACAAGATCGATCATTTGTCGAGAGGGGACCGGGCTGGGCGGGGGACCGGTAAAGGTGCTTTCCTTGTCGGGTGATCGGGCATGGCCTTACCGTGCTGCTGGCCTTTCTGGCCGCGGTGTTCCTTGCTGTCGGCATCGTGGTGCGCCAGCGGGCGACCCTGGACGTGCCCGCCGAGGACGGGGTCAGTGCCGTGATGTTCCGGACTTTGCTGCGCCGGCCGCTGTGGTGGGCGGGCACCGCGGCCGCCGTCGCCGGCTTCGTCTTCCAGGCGCTGGCGCTGGCCAACGGGTCGCTGCTGCTGGTCCAGCCCATCCTGGTCTCGGCGCTGCTGTTCGCGCTTCCGCTCAGCGCCCGGCTGGCGCACCGGCGGGTCACCCGGGCCGAGTGGGCCTGGGCGGTGCTGCTCACCGCGGCGCTCGCGGTGTTCGTGGTGCTCGCCAAGGCCAGCCCCGGCGACTATGAGGCGTCGCTGTCGACTTCGGCGCTGGTGGCGGTGGTGTGCACGATCGCGGTGCTGGCGTGTGTGATCGTCGCGACCCGCGTCATCGGATGGATCCGCGCGGTGCTGCTCGCCGTTGCGGTCGGGGTGCTGTTCGGGGTGGTCGCGGTGCTGACGAAATTGGTCATGCACGTGCTGACACACGAGGGTCTGACGGCGGTGCTGACCACCCCGGTGCTCTATCTGCTGGGCCTGCTCGGTGTGGTGGCGACATTGCTGCAGCAGTCCTCCTTCCACGCGGGCTCGCTGCAGACCTCGGTGCCGACCATGCTGGTGCTCGAACCGATGGTCGCGGTGATCCTCGGGGCGGTGGTCCTCGGCGAGCATTTGAACGCCGACCGTTGGGACGCGATCGCGATCGCGGTGGCGACGGTGGCGATGGTGGCGGGCACGATCGCGCTGGGCCGCGACGAGGGCGCCTACGAGGAGATGCTGGAAGCGGACAAGGCGGAAAACGCTCAGGCGGCTTCGGGCAGCGGATAGCCGCGGTCCCGGGCGACGTCGGCCAGCGCGGCGCGCAGCCTGGCGCGCCCGCGGTGCAGCCGGGACATCACGGTGCCGAGCGGGGCGTGGGTCAACTCGGCGATCTCCCGAAACTTGCGGCCCTCCACGTCGGCGTAATACACCGCGGTGCGGTACTTCTCCGGCAGCGCGCGCATGGCCGCGGCGATCACAGGGTCGGGCGTGTGGGCCAGCACGACCTCCTCGGTGGATTCCGGGGCGTTGCCGCGCCTGCCGTGCCGCAGCAGCTGACCGTCGGTGAACTCGTCGGTGAACTGGAGCCCTGGCCTGCGCTGTTGTCTGCGGTAGGCGCTGATGTGGGTGTTGAGCAGAATCCGGTACAGCCAGCCGGCGAGATTGGCTCCGTCGCCGAGGGGGTCGAGGGTGTCGAGGGTGCGGAAACTGCCGAACGCCGCATAGGCCTTGGCCGCCGTTTCCTGGAGCAGGTCTTCGGCGTCGGCGTGGTCTCGAGTCAGGGTGAACGCGTGCCGGTACAGACCGGCGATCAGCGGTATCGCCTCACGTTCGAAACGGTCGGTGAGCGGGTCGTCCTCTGGGGTGTCGGGCATGCTTCGACTCTCCCGATGCGGCGCCCCCGCGTCTGCCCGGCTGGCCTCCAAAACGGGTGCGGAGAACCGCACCGCACGCTACCGGTTAACCCCCATACCAGGACGCCCAGCGTCGGATCTCGACGCTGATCACCGGTCCGTCGAGCTCGACGCGCCGGTATTGGGGGTACTTGGCGCGCAGCAGCGCGTAGCCGGTGGCCATCTCCACGCCGCTGTGGTGAATGGTCGCGACGCCGTCCGCGCGCACCCACCACAGCCGGGACCAGTCTTCGTCGTAGTGCTGGACCAGCAGGCTGACCGCCGGGTTGTTCTCGATGTTGACCAGCCGGCGCAGCCGCTGCGTCGACTTCGGCTTCGCGTCGATCGCGGTGTACAGGATGTCCTGGCGGTGCTCGGGCATCGCGAACACCACCGGCACCAGGTGGGGCACCGCGTCGAGGCCCGCGGTCGCCAGCATCGCCACCGGCGCGCCGGCAAATGCGGCAGTAACGTCACGGTCGTCGGATTCCGCCATCGTCCCAGGGTAGGGTGCGCAGAGCTGGTCCGATTCGTTCACTGCGGAGTCGCGGGGCGGTAACCGCTGAGCCACTGCGCAGCCTCCTGCTCATCGGAAGGTTCGGCAATGAACACCGCACGCAACACCTCCCGGCCGTTGGCCCGGTTCCTCGCCGTCGCCGCGTCGGTGCTGCTGGCCGGCGGCGCTGTGGCCTGTGCGCCACCGGAGAAGGACAGCTCGAACGCCCAGACCGAGTCGGGGGTGAACGCCGCCGAGGCCACCTCGGCAGCGGATTTCGGCGGCATGGAGGGCCTCGTCGAGGCCGCCAAGGCCGAGGGCGAGCTCAATGTGATTGCGCTGCCTCCGGATTGGGCCAACTACGGCGCGATCATCACGGCGTTCTCCGACAAGTACGGCATCAAGGTGAACTCGGCGCAGCCCGACGCGTCCAGTCAGGACGAGATCAACGCCGCCAATCAGCAGAAGGGCCGCAGCACCGCGCCCGACGTCTTCGACCTCGGCCAGTCGGTGGCTCTGGCCAACACCGCGATGTTCGCGCCGTACAAGGTCGAGAAGTTCGACGACATCCCCGCGGCGTTCAAGGACGCCGACGGCACCTGGGTCAACGACTACGGCGGCTATATGTCGATCGGTTTCGACTCCTCCACGGTGCCGCCGGTGACCAGCGTCAACGACCTGCTCAAGCCCGAGTACCGGGGCAAGGTGGCGCTCAACGGCGACCCGACGCAGGCCGGCGCGGCGTTCTCCGGTGTGCTGATGGTGGCGCTGTCGCAGGGCGGTTCGGCCGACGACATCGCTCCCGGGGTCGAGTTCTTCCGCAAGCTCAAGCAGGCCGGTAATTTCCTGCCCGTCGACCCGACACCGGCCACCATCGAATCCGGCCAAACCCCGGTGGTGATCGACTGGAACTACACCAACTCCGCCGAGACCAAGAAGCTGCCGTCGTGGACGGTGCTGGTGCCGCCGGACAACGTTGTGGCCGGGTACTACTACCAGGCGATCAACAAGGACGCGCCGCACCCGGCGGCCGCGCGCCTGTGGCAGGAGTTCCTGTACAGCGACGAGGGACAGAACCTGTTCGCCCAGGGTGGCGTTCGCCCGGTGCGGGCCGACAACATGCTCGCCGACGGCACGCTGGACGCGGCGGTGGCCGCGGCGCTGCCGGTGGTGAGCGGACCGGTGACCGTGCCGACGCCCGAGCAGACCGAGGCGGCCTCGAAGTACCTGGCGGAGAACTGGGCCGCCGCGGTCGGCTGAGCGTACGCCCGTGGGTCTTGCACGCCGACTGCGTGATTCGCTGCCGCTGCTGCCGTTCCTGACCGTGGTGGTGATCTTCCTGATCATCCCGACGGTCACGGTGGTGGTGGGGGCGGTGTACGCCGATGGGGTGTTCAGCCTGGACCGCATCGCCGCGCTGTTCACCGGCACCGCGCTGTCGGCGCTGCGGGACAGCGTGCTGCTGTCGGGCGCCACCGCACTGCTCGGCGCGTTCGGGGGCGCGGCGCTGGCGTGGCTGATCGTCAGCAGTCCGCCGACCTCGATGGTGCGTCGGACCGTGCTGTCCCTGTGCAGCGTGCTGGCCCAGTTCGGCGGTGTGGCACTGGCGTTCGCGTTCCTGGCCACCGTGGGGCTGAACGGGGTGCTCACGCTGTGGGTGCAGCAGGTGTTCGGGTTCAACCTGGCCGGCTCGGGCTGGCTCTACAGTCTGAGCGGATTGATCCTGGTGTACACCTACTTCCAGATCCCGCTGATGGTCATCGTGTTCGTCCCGGCGCTGGAGGGGCTGCGGGAGCAGTGGCGCGAAGCCGCTGTCAGCCTCGGCGCGTCGACGTGGGCGTACTGGCGTGAGGTGGCGCTACCGCTGCTGACGCCGGCCTTCCTGGGCTCGGCTCTGTTGTTGTTCGCCAACGCTTTTGCCGCCTACGCCACCGCCGCGGCGCTGGTCAGCCAGGGCAGTCCGATCCTGCCACTGCTGATCCGTGCGTCGCTGGTCAGCGAGGTGGTGCTCGGGCAGGCCGGGTTCGCCTACGCCCTGGCGCTGGAGATGATCGTCGTGGTTGCCGTGGTGATGGCCGCCTACAACCTGTTGGTGCGCCGTAGTTCCCGGTGGTTGTCATGAGGACCCGGTCTTGAAAGCCGCTGTGCGTGGGGCACTGTGGGTGATGTTCGGGTTGTTCTTTCTGTTTCCGCTGTACGCGATGGCCGATTTCTCCACCCGCAACCTGCTTTCCGACGGGCGGACCTGGCAGGCGTGGGCCAATCTGATCGCCGACGAGACGCTGTACCAGGCGATCGTGGTGTCACTGCTGCTGGCGGTGCTCACTGTGGCCGCGATGCTGATGCTGCTGGTGCCGACGATGATCTGGGTTCGGCTGCGCGCGCCATGGGCCAGGGGCCTGGTCGAGTTTCTGTGCCTGCTGCCGTTGACGATTCCGGCGCTGGTGATCGTCGTCGGCCTGCGCAACGTGTATCTGTGGGTGACGTACTTCCTCGGCGAGTCCGCGCTGACGCTGACGTTCGTCTACGTGATCATCGTGCTTCCGTTCGCGTACCGGGCCATCGACGCGGCGCTGTCGGCGATCGATCTCCGCACGCTCTCGGAGGCCGCCAGATCGCTGGGGGCGGGCTGGTTGTCGACCATAGTGCGCGTGGTGGTGCCCAACATCTGGTCGGGAATCCTGTCGGCCGCCTTCATCTCGATCGCGGTGGTGCTGGGCGAGTACACCATCGCGTCGTTGTCGGGCTACCAGACACTGCAGGTGCAGATCGTGCTGATCGGCAAGAGCGACGGCCCCACCTCGGTGGCGGCGTCGCTGGCGACGTTGCTGTTCGGTTTCGCGCTGCTGCTGATCCTGTCGCTGGTGACCAGAGGCCGACGCAACGTGGGAGTGACCGTATGAGTGGAGTCGCCGTCCAGCTCGACGAGCTGACCCGGGTGTACGGGCAGACCCGTGCGCTCGACGGCCTGACGTTGCACATCGAGCCCGGCGAGCTGGTCGCACTGCTGGGCCCGTCCGGGTGCGGGAAGACCACCGCGTTGCGGATTCTCGCCGGACTCGACGAGGCGACGTCGGGCACCGTGTCGGTCGGCGGCGTCGATGTCAGCCGGGTGCCGGCGAATAAGCGCGATATGGGCATGGTGTTCCAGGCTTACAGCCTGTTCCCTCACCTGACGGTGCTCGACAACGTCGCGTTCGGACTGAAGATGCGTGGAAAAGGCAAGCGGGACAGGTTGTCCCGTGCGGCCGACATGCTTGACCTGGTGGGTCTGGGGGAGCTGGGAGGGCGTTACGCCAAGGAACTGTCGGGCGGGCAGCAGCAGCGCGTCGCGTTGGCCCGGGCGCTGGCGATCCAGCCGCGGGTGCTGCTGCTTGACGAACCGCTGTCGGCGCTGGACGCCAAGGTCCGCACCCAGTTGCGGGACGAGATCCGCAGGGTTCAGCTCGAAGTCGGCACGACGACGTTGTTCGTGACCCACGACCAGGAGGAGGCGCTCGCAGTCGCCGACCGGGTCGGCGTGATGAACCAGGGCCGGCTCGAGCAGCTGGCCGCCCCCGCCGAGCTGTACGCGAACCCGGCCACACCGTTCGTCGCCGATTTCGTCGGGCTGAACAACAAGGTGCCCGCCACGGTGTCCGGTGGCACCGCCCAGGTGTTCGGGGTGTCGGTGGCCGCGCTGCCCGGTTCCGT
This sequence comes from Mycobacterium sp. 4D054, assembly GCF_052245755.1. NCBI lineage: Bacteria > Bacillati > Actinomycetota > Actinomycetes > Mycobacteriales > Mycobacteriaceae > Mycobacterium > Mycobacterium sp. 4D054. The sequence continues at coordinate 14,016 of NZ_JBQQCF010000067.1, read as the reverse complement.
CGACGGCGAGGGGGTGGCGATGGTGCGTCCCGAGTCGGTGACCGTCACCGCCGACCCCGCCGGCGCGGCGACCGTCACCTCGGTGTCGTTCCTCGGCGCGATCTCGCGGGTGCATCTTGCGCTGCCGGGCGGGGCCACGGTCAGCGCTCAGATGGCCAGCTCGGCGGCGCGGGCGTTCGCCCCGGGCGACCCGGTGGCCGTGGGCCTGGAGGAGAGCTCGGAACGCGGCGGCGTGCTGGTCACCCGTCCTTGACGGGTTCGGGTCGGCGCCGAAGTCTCACCCGCACCAGGTATCCACGTTTGGCAGCGAAAGTTCGAGTGCAGGCCTGCACAACGTGGATTTCTGTGGCGGATGGTGCCTGCGTTCACCCTTGAGCGGGTCAGACGTCCTTGACGGGATCGATGCCGAGATCGCGGTAGGTGACCAGCGCGTGGAACGGCACGTTGCGCCTGGCGAAGCGCGCCGCCGCGACGTCGCCGCGGTCGACCATCGGGATCACCCCGGTGACCACCACGCCGAGCGGGGCGATGCGTTCCAGCGCGAGCTCGGTCGAGCCGCCGGTGCTGATCACATCGTCGACGAGCAGCACCCGCATGCCTGGCTGCAGCCGGGTGCCCTCGACCCACTGCTCCCTGCCGCGTGTCTTCTGTTCCTTGCGCACCGAGAACCACGCCTTGCCGGTGACCATCGCGACGCCGTGCGCCAGCGGGTCCGCGCCCATGGTCAGGCCGCCGACGGCGTCGAACTCGATGCCGTTGGCCGCGGCGAGGTCGGCGACCGCCCGGGACACGATCGCCAGTCGCTCACCGGTGTCGACGGCGTACTTACCGTCGATGTAGTCGTGGCTGAGCTGACCGCTGGCGAGCTTGAACGGTTCCTCGCGCCGTTCGTGGCCGCGGGTGCGGATCAGCTCGAACGCGGCCTGCCAGCTCTGCGGGCGGTCGTCTCCGGTCGGCATGTGTCAGTCTCCTCGGGCCCGTCGTGTCAACTCGACAGCGGCGGAACGCAATTGGTCGATGGAATCGATCGGCCCGGCATAGCCGACGCGGGTGTAGGCCATGCCGCGCGGCGTATCCAGCCGCAGATCGAGGCCGTAGCGGTCGGCGGCGGTGCACGTCGCCGCCACCGCGTCCGGGTATCCGCCCAGGGTCCGTGCCATCGCGACGAGCGAGTCGGGGTGGTCGGCGTTGAGGTGGGCGATCGCGCCGGCGGCGTGCGGGGCGATCGGGTCGGGCCGGGCCGCCGTGTACTCCGCACCGGTGGTGGAGTCCATCCGGCCGTAACCGCCGACCCAGCGCACTCGGGCCACCCGCAGCACCCACAGCGTGAAGTCGCTGTAGTCGATGTAGTACCTGGCGGCGTCGACGGCGCTCAGATGGGCTTGCCGCGCGGCGTCGCGTTCGGCTCCCTCCGGAGCCTCGACGCGTCCGGCCAGCGTGATCCGGGCGCTGGCCAGCGGATCGGCCTCGGTGGTGGGGGCGGTGATCGCGAGGCTCGCCCGCGGGTCGGCGGCCAGGTTGCGGCCGTGTTCGGCAAGGTTGGACACGCAGAGCACCGGGGCGCCGTCGAGCAGGCCGTAGGTGACGAACGACGCCCACGGGTCGCCCTCGCGGGTCAGCGTCGCCAGCGTGCCGGTGTTGGTTGACGCCGCGATGGTGCGGGCCTCCTCGGCCGCCGACGGGCGCGCGGGATTGGCAGGTTCGGTCAGCGGGGGCGCGACGGTGGGCGCATCACCCGGGTCACCGTGGTCACGTGTGGGGCCGGTGGACGTCACGACGGCACCCTATCCTGCCCGCACCGTCCAGGGGCACACGTCATCGGACCTACCCGCTTGTGCCGATGTGAGAGAATTGCAGGCGAATTCGTCCTTCGTGAACACAACGAAATCCTCCGGAGATGGAGGCGCCATGGCCGGGCCCGCACTGCGAACCTTCACGGTCGCCGGCGTGCTGACCGCCACCGCTGTCTTCGGCGGCGTGATCGCGGTGCCGGTCGCCGCGCAGCCGTCCGACTCCGACGGCTCCAGCCAGAGCGCCGACGGTCCCGACAGCGGGTCCGACCCCACCGACGGCGGCACCGGGGGCGATACCGGAAGCGATGACGACGGCGGGAGTTCGAGCGAACCGGAGGCGCCCGCCGAACCGACCCAGGGCTTGCCCGACGACGAACCCGAACAGATCGAGCCGACCCGGATCGTCGAATCCGATCCGGGCGCAGGCACCGGCGGTTCCCGGCAGTCGGAGTCGGTGGTCGAGAGCCCGCGGCCGGCCCCGTCGTTCCGGCTGCCGGCGCCCGAGCGCAACGCGATCAAGCTGCCGTTCGTCAGGCTGCCCGCCGCCGGGGAGATCCCGATGGGCAGCTGGCCCACGCCGTCGACGTTCTACACGACGGTGGAGATCCCGGTGCCGACGCTGACCGAGTTCCTGCGCGCGCTACAGGTCGTTCCGGCCCCTGCGCCGCCGCCCGGGCCGGCGTTCCGCACCCAGGAGGAGGCGCCTGTCGCCGACGCGACCACCGGAACCACCACCGGTGGTGGCGGCGGCGGGGCGGGCGGCGCGTACCCGGAGGCGGTCGTGTTCCGGGCGCCGTTGGTGACCGTGCCGCGGGCCGGCACCCTGGCCGGGAAGCCGCTGCGGCCGGCACCGCAGGCGCCGGGCGCGACCGCCGCCCCCAACGTCACCGCTCCCGGCGTCGCCGGGGTGCGGACCCCGACGATCCGGGGCTCGGTGCCGCCCACACCCGGGGCGACGGTGGCACCGCCGGCCGTCCCGGCCGGCGGACAGGCTCCCCGGCTGGGCGCCAACCCGCGCGGCGTGACCAACCCGACCGTCGCTCAGATCGCGGCGGTCGCACTGCCCGGGGTGGCCGGCTTGATGTTCCTGACGTTCAGCGGCGGCGTGATCGGCTACCGACAGGCCAACAGCACCCGGTTCGTGCGAACCGCAGGAGCGGAGCGCTTCCTGCCTTAGCCCGGCTCGCGCGGTGATTCCTTTCGCGCCGTGCTGGGTAGGTTTCACACCATGACGCTGGCATTCGGCGATTGGATCGTTGACCGCCGCTGGTACGCCGGCCGCAGCCGCAAACTCGCGTCGGTCGTGCCCGCCACGGTGACCCCACTCGAAGATGACCTGGAGCATGTGCTGCTCGACGTGACCTACAGCGACGGCACCGGCGAGCGCTACCAGTTGCTGGTGCGGTGGGTGGACGGCCCGGCCGCGCCGGGGTTCCTCGACCCGGCGGCGGTGATCGGCACGGTGTCGGGTGCCGGCGGACAGCGCACGGCCTATGACGCGCTGTTCGACCCGGAAGCCGCCCGCCGTCTGCTGCGACTGATCGACACCTCCGCGACCGTCGCAGACCTGCGGTTCACCCGCGAGACCGATGCGGTGCTGCCGGTGCACGCGCCGCCCAAGGTGTCGAGCGCCGAGCAGAGCAACACCAGCGTGATCTTCGGAAAAGAGGCCATGCTGAAGGTGTTCCGGCGGGTCACCCCCGGGATCAACCCCGACATCGAACTCAACCGGGTGCTGGCCCGCGCCGGTAATCCGCACGTCGCGACGCTGCTCGGCTCGTACGAGACGTCGTGGGCCGGGCCGGGGACCGAACCGTCGGCGTTGGGCATGGTGGCCGCGTTCGCCGCGAACAGCGCCGAGGGCTGGGACATGGCCACGGCCAGCACCCGTGAGTTGTTCGCCGACGAGGTCGGCAGTGACTTCGCCGACGAGTCCTACCGGCTGGGCGAGGCGGTGGCCTCGGTGCACGCCACGCTGGCCGAGACACTGGGCACCTTCACCGTGCCGTTTCCCGTCGATTCCGTGCTGGCACGGTTGGCGTCGGCGGCGCGGGCCGCCCCGGAGCTGGCCGACCACGTGCCGGCGATCGAGGAGCGCTACCGTGCGTTGTCAGGGCAGCAGGTGCCCGTGCAGCGAGTGCACGGCGACCTCCATCTCGGCCAGGTGTTGCGCACGCCGGAGAGCTGGCTGCTGATCGACTTCGAGGGCGAGCCCGGTCAGCCGCTCGACGAGCGCAGGCGGCCGGATTCGGCGCTGCGCGACGTCGCCGGAATGCTGCGGTCGTTCGAGTACGCGGCCTCGCAGCGGTTGGTGGAGCTGGAGCCCGGCGCGGACGCCGACGGCCGACTGGCCGGCATCGCGCGCAACTGGGTGGACCGCAACAGCGCGGCGTTCTGCGCCGGGTATGCCGCCGTCGCCGGCATCGATCCGCGTGACCACGGGGCGGTGCTCGCGGCCTACGAACTGGACAAGGCGGTCTACGAAGCGGCATACGAGGCCCGCTTCCGGCCGTCGTGGCTGCCGATCCCGATGCGGTCCATCGCGCGCATCCTGAGCTGAGCGCCAGGCTGGCAGCCGTGGTCACCGGGTAGGGCGCCGCCGCTCTACGGCTCCTACACCCGGCCCGCCCGGCCGGTGGGCATGCGGGACAACCCGCTGCCCGCGCGGTGGCCACGGCTGCAACAGCACGATCAAGTTAACACAGCGCCAGGCAAATCCGGGTTGACTCGGCCGAGCTAAGCGTGGTGGCGCGCAACGGCTTTCATCTGAAGTTCGGCTCGGCCCGCAACACCAGCACCGTCCTGGCCGGAACCGGCAAGGTGGCACCGGCCTGGTGGGAGGTGCCCGGCTCCGGGGCGACGGCGGCAACCGAGGACACCACCGGCTCCCAGGACGCGGCAAACTCGTTGGGCGGTAACGTGAAATCGATAGGCTCGTGGTGGGCGTTGAAGAACAGCAGGAACGAGTCGTCGACAACGCGCTGGCCCCTGGCGTCCATGTCGGGGATTCCGTGCCCGTTCAGATACACCGCGACCGATTTCGCGAAGCCGGAACCCCAGTCTTCACCTGTCATCTCGGTGCCGTCGGGCGTGAACCAGGCGATGTCGGGCAGGCCTTCCTGGCCGCGCCGACCTACCGGCTTGCCGCTGAAGAAGCGCCGACGCCGGAAGACCGGGTGTTCGGCCCGCAGTTGCGACACCGCTCGGGTGAACTCCAGCAGGTCGGTGTCGACGTTGCTCCAGTCGATCCAGGTGATCTCGTTGTCCTGGCAGTAGCCGTTGTTGTTGCCGCCCTGGGTGCGGCCGAGTTCGTCACCGTGACAGATCATCGGGACACCCTGAGACAACAGCAGCGTGGTCAGGAAATTGCGCTGCTGCTGTGAGCGCAGCGCCAGGATCTCCGGATCGTCGGTGGGACCCTCGACCCCGCAGTTCCACGACCGGTTGTGGCTCTCGCCGTCGTTGTTGTCCTCGCCGTTGGCCTCGTTGTGTTTCTCGTTGTACGAGACGAGGTCGCGCAGGGTGAAGCCGTCGTGGGCGACGACGAAGTTGATCGACGCGACCGGCCGGCGCGCGGTGCGTTCGTACAGGTCGGCTGAGCCGGTGAGACGGTAGGCGAACTCGTCGAGGGTGGCCGGCTCGCCGCGCCAGAAGTCGCGGACGGTGTCGCGGTATTTGCCGTTCCACTCGGTCCACTGCGGCGGGAAGTTGCCGACCTGGTAACCACCGGGGCCGACGTCCCACGGTTCGGCGATCAACTTGACCTGGCTGACGGTCGGGTCCTGCTGAACGAGTTCGAAGAAGGTGGCCAGCCGGTCCACTTCGTAGAACTCGCGCGCCAAGGTGGAGGCCAAGTCGAAGCGGAAGCCGTCGACATGCATCTCGGTGACCCAGTACCGCAGCGAATCCATCAGCAGCTGCAGCGTGTGCGGGTGGCTGACATTGAGGCTGTTGCCGGTCCCGGTGTAGTCCATGTAGTAGCGCTTGTCGTCGTCGACGAGGTGGTAGTACGCGGCGTTGTCGATGCCGCGCATGGACAACGTCGGGCCCATGTGGTTGCCCTCGGCGGTGTGGTTGTAGACGACGTCGAGGATGACCTCGATGTTGGCCTCATGCAGGGCGCGGACCATCGCCTTGAACTCCTGCACCTGCCCGCCGGGATTCGGGTTCGAGCTGTACTTGGCGTCGGGGGCGAAGAAACCGATGGTGTTGTAGCCCCAATAGTTCGACAAACCCTTCTCGATCAGCGTCGAATCGTTGGCGAAGTGGTGCACCGGCATCAACTCGATGGCATTGACGCCCAGAGACGTCAGGTGTTCGATGATCGCCGGGTGCGCGACGGCGGCGTAAGTGCCGCGGATCTGGTCGGGGATGTCCGGGTGGGTCTGGGTGAGGCCCTTGACGTGCGCCTCGTAGATGACGGTGTCGGCGTACTCGTGGCGAGGCGGACGGTCCACTCCCCAGTCGAAGTACGGGTTGATGACGACCGACTTGGGCATGCTTGCCGCCGAGTCGTCGTCGTTGCGGCTGTCCGGATCACCGAAGTCGTAGCCGAACAGAGACTGATTCCAATCGAAGGTCCCGTCGATGGCCTTCGAGTACGGGTCGAGAAGCAGCTTGTTCGGGTTGCACCGCAGCCCATTGGCGGGGTCGTGCGGCCCGTAGACGCGGTAGCCGTAGCGCTGTCCCGGCTCGATGTTGGGGATGAACCCATGCCATACGAAACCGTCGACTTCGGGCAGCGTCACGCAGGCGGTCTGTTCGCCGTCGGCGTCGAACAGGCACAACTCGACCTTCTCGGCGGCCTCGCTGAACAACGCGAAGTTGGTGCCGGAGCCGTCATAGGTGGCACCGAGCGGGTAGGCCTTGCCCGGCCACAGCTCGAGCGGGATCGTGGTTCCCGGCGAGCCGGCGATTTGTGTCAAGTGGGCTCTCCTGAATTTGTGCGAGGTTCGGCGTTGGCGACGATAGGGGATGCCCACGCCACGGGCAGTGCAACCGTCGGCTGCCTCACACGGCCGCGACGCCGGCCGCGCGCAGTGCGTGGACGGCCTCGTCGGTGCTGTCGGGGGACACCCCGGCCGTCAGGTCCAGCAACACCCGCGTGGTGAAGCCGGCGGCGGCCGCGTCGGCGGCGGTGGCTTTCACGCAGTAGTCGGTGGCGATCCCGACCACGTCGACGGCGTCCACGTCGTGCGCCCGCAACCACTCGGCCAGCGTGGTGCCCTCGGCATCTGTGCCTTCGAACCCGCTGTAGGCGGCCGAGTGATGCCCCTTCTCGAACACCGCCTCGATCGGCGTGGTGTCCAGATCGGGATGAAACTCGGCGCCGGTGGTGTGCGCGACGCAGTGCACCGGCCACGTATCGACGTAGTCGGGGGTGTCGGAGAAGTGAGCGCCGGGATCGATGTGGAAGTCCTTGGTGGCGACCACGTGGTCATACCCCGGCCTCGCGGCGAGCAGGTCGGTGATGCCGCGTGCCACCGCCGCACCGCCGGTGACCGCCAGGGAGCCGCCCTCGCAGAAGTCGTTCTGCACGTCGACGATGATCAGTGCTCTACCTGATGGGCTGTCCGAGGTCACCTGTCCACGGTATCGTCGGCGGAATCGGCCCGCAGATGTGCGGTCAAAAGCAGGTGGTCGAACGTCGACCGGGGCGGCAGGACCTCCTCGTACACCAGCGCCCCGTAGTCGGAGAGCAATTGCTCGGCGAGCAGCCGGAGCTTGATATTCGTCTCCTGGGACCGCCAGCGCAGCAGTTCGAACGCGGCTTCAGAATCGACCCGGTAGATGAGCATCAGCATGCCCTTGACCTGTTCGATCACCGCGCGGTTCTCGGTGATCTCGGCCAGCGCCTCGGTCAGCATGGCCTTGGCCTGCGCGTCGGTCGGCGTCATGTCGACGTAGAACCCGTGCGTGCCGATCAGACGGCCGCCCCCGTCGAGGAGCTGGTCGCCGATCACCACGACCTCGTGGACGTCGCCGCGGGTGTCGATGATGCGGTGACGGGTGGAGAACGTCTGGTGCGTGCGGCGCACCTCGTCCAGCGTTGCCGCGACCTGCTGGCGGTCTTCGGGGTGCTTGTGCGACAGCACGAGTTCGGTCGTCGGCGTCACGGTCCCCGGCTCGTACCCGTGCAGGATCTGGACCTGCTCGGACCACTCCCAGCGCTCGTCGGCGAAGTAGAACCGGAACCAACCGACCCGCTGGGGCGCCCCGCTGACGAGCGCCTGTTCCAGAGAGTCCTCACTCGCCACGACCGAACCCTAACGTGAGAAGCTGCCTGCTCATCCGCCGAACAGCAGATACAGGCCGGTGAACGTGTAGCCCACCATCACCAGCATCATGGCGAGCTGACCGGTGAGCTGGTGCCGGGCGGGAAGCACCGCCAAAGCCTTGTCGTGGGCGGCGATCACCCCGGCGATGTGGCCGGTCACCACGAAGCCGACCTTCAGCGTGGCCAGCAGTGCCGGATGCATGGAGAGCACATACGCCACCTCGGCGTCGGTCTGGCCGAACAACCGGTACACCGTCTGCTGTCCCCGCTCCACCAGATAGGTCAGGTAGTGGGCGAAGACGTAGCCGATGACGATCGGGATCAGCGAATGTGCCAGCAGCCCCGGCAGTTCCCGGCGGGTGCGGGCGTCGACGCCTCCGGTGCAGCGGGCCGCGGCGGTGAAGGTCAGCGCGACGATGCCGACGAACAACGCCAGCCCGGCGGTGCGCACCCCGGTCGCGGCCAGGTCCGAGCCGGTCATGTCGTCGACGAACCCGCGGAACATCGGGGTCGCCGAGAAGCTGTCGTACGCGGTGGATCCGAGCAGCACCGACAGCACGGCGACGACGCCGGGCCGCACCGGCAGCGTCAGCAGGTGGTCGAACGGATTGCCGATCGCGATGCGCCCGTCGGGATTCCGGCGCAGCGGTGACAGGCGCGACGCGACCACGCTGTACACCTCGAAGGGGTCGGCGTTGGCGCACCAGCGGGTGCCGCAGCAGAAGGCGCCGATGATCGTGACCGCGAGGTACACCGCAAGCCACAGCCGGATCGCGCCGAGCGAACCCGGGTCGGGGCTGGCCAATTCGAGCCACACGAAGGCGAAAAGGCCGGCCGCGGCAGGCCAGTACCCGAGCGCGGCGGGATACGTCGCGCCCAGCGATCGGCGCCCGGTGACCAGGTGCAGCGCGCGCACCGGCGACAGCACCCGCCAGACGGGGCCGAACAACACCGACAGCGCCACCAGCCCGACCCACAGCAGCACGTAGAACACGCCGGGCAGCGCGTTGTCGGCGGTCTGCGGGCCGAGATAGGTTGCGGCGCCGACCCATCCGGTGAGAAGCAGGGCCACGGCGGCAAGCAGCCGGCGTGTCACCGGCGCGTCGACCGCGCGGGTGAGCCACGGCGGCAACGGCCGTCCCGGTTTCGTTGCGGAGAACCGGGGTTTGCGCCACGCCAAGGCCACCACGGCGAAGGTGAACGTCAGTGCCCACGCGGCGCCGATGAGGGCATAGGTGAACGGGATCGGCAGGTCGGCCGAACCGCCCAGGCCGTGGGCCAGCAGTTGTGCGCTCACTGCGGCAGGCTCACCGCACCTGGATCGTCGCGATCGTCTTGTGCAGAGTGTGCAGTTCGACGTCCACGCGTCCGGGCACCTCAGCGGTGAACTGGAAGCTCTGGGCCGGGCCGATGCCGACGTCGAAGCTGTGCTCGGGTGTCGAGTGCACGTGCAGTTCGTCGGTGGCGTCGCTACTGACCCGGATGACGATCGGTTCATTGACCTTCGCCTGCAGCTGGGCGTTGGTCGGGTTCACCTCGCCGCCCGCGATCGTGACGTCGATGACGAGCTGCTCGGGCGGCGCCTGCGCGTCCGATGCCATCGGCGGTTCCGTCGCTGCGGAGCCGGAACTGGTTGCGCCGCTGTCGGAGTCGCTGGTTCCGGTGCACCCGGCGAGCAGCAGCGCCGCCACGCCGAGAGCAAGGACTCGATGTGGTGTCCGATGTGGTGTTGTCACGGTTCCTTGGTGTTGTCGGGTTTGCGCCGGTTCCTGGCGGCGATGTAGACGACCACACCGGCTACGACGATCGCCGGTGCGAACGCCGGCACGGCCAGCCAGATCGGGTGGTCGGCCAGCAGCACGACCTCGGGACTGCCGGTCATGACTGCGCGCTGGGTTGGAACTCCGCCTCGCTGCCACTGGGTTCACTGTTGTTGATTCGTCCAGCGCCCCAGGCGATTCCGGCGACCATGGCCAGGGTGCAGAACAGGACCACCAGGCAGCCGATCAACCACAGCGAGGCCGGGATGTCCGGGCTGCGTTCGCGCTGAAGGATGGTGATCTCCGAGACGAACGGGCGGGTGAACTGCGCCTCGGCGGGCACCTCTTCGGCGCCGATACCGGGATCGCCGGCCAGATAGATCGGCACCGCGGTCAGGGTGCGGCCGTCGTGCACCCGCAGCAGCGTCTTCCAGGTGCCCGACACCGGCATGGGCTGGGTGGAGACGTAGTGGCCGGGGCCGACCTTCTCCAACGGGTCGATGAACTGCCCGCGCTCGTTGGCCAGGCCACCCTGCCACCCGAGCACTGCGACCCAGTTCGGGTCGTCGCTGACGACGTCGGGCGGGTTGAATCGCACGTCGGCGGTGACGAAGCGGCCCTCGCCGGGCCCCTGGGCTTCGGTGAGCGTGACCTGCGCTGTCGCGTCCTGCGGTGTGGTGTAGCGCAGCCCGTTGGCAGCCGCGGCGCCGATGACCAGCACGGTCAACACGACCAGGCTGACGCCGATCGCGCGCCGCGGCAGGCGGCGCCCGGTGAGCACCATGCCGGCCATCGCACCGCATGCCCCGGTGAGGACGGCGACCGGGACGGCCATCCCGAGCGCTTCGGGCCAGATGCTCGTCGGCCAGGTCAGCGGGTAGACCGCGTTGATCCACAGCGACTCGAGCCACAGCCCGACCGTGGCGATGCCGAGCCCGCTGACCGCACCGAACACGATCGGGCGCTTGTACAGCGGAGTGAGGGCGACCAGTTCGACCACGACCGCCGCGCCCAGGTAGAGCGGGAACCAGTTGACCGGCGCATCGAGCACCGGCGCGACGAGGAAGGCGACGATGCCGCGCAGGCCGATCGCGATCACCGCGGCGATCAGCGCGGCGCCCTTCCCGAGGAAAATCCGGGCCATCACCAGCGCCAGGCCCGCGGCGGCGGCGATCAGCATCGGCTGGAACACCTGCCGGAACTGCGGGACACCGAAGTCGAACTCGATCTGGTACACCGAGGCGCCGATCAGCACACCGGCGAAGGCGAGGTACAGAACGAATCTCAGGCCGATGCCGTCGCGCGGCCGATCCGGGCCGACCGCCCGCCTGCCCTCGTACTCGAGGTAGGCCGCGGCCAGCGTGGAGAACCCGGCGCCGCCGATCATCATCAGGTGGGTCGGTCCCCACAGCGTGACGTCCTGGCCGAAGATGCGGTGCCAGATGTCGTCGAGCGGGAAGCCGAGCAGCGCATAGAGGCCGCAGCCGGCCATGACGATGCCACCGACCGGCGCGTACCAGTGGTCGGTGATCCGCACGGCGGCCGGTCCGGGCTTGTCGTACGGCAACACCATCGCGGTGCAGCCGGCCACGAAGATGCCGAACAGACCGATCAGGATGAAGTAGTGGGCGGGGTTGGCCAGCGCGCCGTCGTCGCGGCCGTTGCCGATGTGCAGGCTGACGTCCCAGATGAAGCCGAACAGCGCGCAGATGATCGACGCGGTGAACAGTGCGACCGGCAGCGCCACCCACGGCGGACGTTTGAACAGCCTCCCCGACCAGTCGGCCAGGGAGGCCAGCCAGGTGATCTTGTGACTGCGGTGCAGCCAGCCGATCCACAACAGCACCGCCGAGACGACTGCACCGGCCACCGTCAACAGGACGATCTCGTGGAGGGCGGTACCACCGCCTTCGTCGCCTCCCGACGTCTGGGCCAGAACGGTTATCGCTTGTGAAGGAAACTCCATCGTGATCCCATCCCGCGTACCGGACACCTATATGACTGGTCGGTAATGTTGCCAGAACTGCGTCACGTGAAACCAGGAGTACCGGGTTTGACGTGCCCGTTATTTCCGCGGTGGTCGAAGCACCTTCATCGCCATCTGCATCACCGGTGCGGGGATGCGGTCTTTCATCGAGAGCGCCGACGCGCCCATCTGCGTCCGCACTGGGGTGCCGCGGCCGAATATGCGGTTGATCGGGCCGCCCGTGGGTTCCAGGTCGACGTGCAGCGGCGGTTTGCCGTCCGCGGCGCCGAGCGCATTGGAGATCACGATGCGCTGGATCTCGCTGGTGCCCTCAAAGATGGTGTAGAGCTTGGCGTCCCGGTACCACTTCTCCACGGGGTGATCCTTGATGTAGCCCCACCCGCCCATGGTCTGGATCGCCCGCTCGGTGGCGCGGACTGCGAGCTCACTGGCCGCCAGCTTGGACATCGAGCCCTCGCCGCGTTCGAACGGCACCCCCGTCGCGGCCATCCAGGACGCGCGCCAGGTGAGCAGCCGCGCAGCGTCCAGCTCGGTCGCCAGATCGGCCAGCGGGAACGCGATGCCCTGGTTGTCGATGATCGGCGCGCCGAACGCCTCCCGCCGGTTGGCGTACTCGGTCATGTACTCCAGTGCGGCACGGGCGATTCCGAGCGCCTGCGCGGCCACCATCGGACGGGTCTGCTCAAAGGTACCCAGGGTGGCCGAGCCGGAATGGCGGGCGCCCTCGACCGCCTCGCGCGCGCGGGCAAGTTTGTGGTCCAGCTTCTCCTGACCGCCGAGCAGGTGATCGGCCGGCACCCGGACCCCGGTGAACTTGAGTTCCGCGGTGTGCGAGGCGCGGCACCCCAGCTTGTCGAGTTTGCGCACCATCTCCAGACCCGGAGTGCCCCCGGGGACGATGAAGAGCGCCTGCCCCTTGTGTCCGAGTTCCTGGTCGACGACGGCATTGACGACGTGGACGTTGGCGATGCCGCCGTTGCCGATCCACATCTTGTGGCCGTCGATGATCCAGTCGGCGTCGGCGCCCGGGCCGGCCCGCCGGGCGGTGGTGCGAAGGTTGCGCACGTCGCTGCCGCCCTCGGGTTCGGAGATCGCCAGCGCGGCGAGCTTCAGATCGCCAGGAGTGCCGAAACACTCTGGCGCCCACTGCAGCATCTGTTCGGGGGAGGCGGCCTGCCCGATGGCCGACAGCGCCAGCGCGGGCATCACCACCGCGAGGCCGATGCCGGCGCAGCCCCAGAACAGCTCCTCCATGAACATCGGCAGTGACAGACCGGTCGGGTCGCCGATCAGGTCTCGATAGAACAACGGGCTGTAGAAGCCGCGGGCCGCCGCTTCCTCAAGGACCGGCCACGGGAACTCCTGGCGCTGGTCGTACTCGGCGGCGACGGGACGGACCACCTGTTCGGCGAATTCATGGGTGCGGCGGGCGAGGTCATGCTGGGCGGCGGTCGGAGTGATGTCGAAGGCCACAGCTTTCCCCCCTTGATCGGCTTATCGTGGCGAGTACCCAACGTCGGCGAAAAATCCACCGCGGGGGAAGCGATGAAGATCGGACCGCTGCGCCTTCGGCAACGTGATGCGATCACGTGCGGGCCGACGGTGGCGGTGGTCGCCGGTGCGATGGTGGACCCGGCTTATCGGCTGTCGCTGACTGCGCCCGACGCCGTGGTGTGGTTTGCCGCCGAACAGGGTCGGGTGCACGCGTCGGTGAACCGGGTGTGGCCCAGGGCGTTGGGCACCACGCCGGTGGGGATGGCGCATGCCGTCACCTCGCACTGTCTGGGGCGCGGGGTGAGCTACCGGTGGCGCCCGTGGTGGGGGCGGCGGGACCGGTTGGCCGATGTGCTGGCGGCGGTGCGATCGGGGTGGCCGGTGGCGGTGCTGGTCGGCCGGATCGTGCCCCGGCACTGGGTGCTGATCGTCGACGTGGTCGACGACGTGCTGCAGTGCTACGAACCGTCGTCCGGAGACGTCCGCGGCGTCAAGGTCGATGCAGTGCGCCGGGCACGACTGACCGGGATGGGCTATCCGCGCCCGTTCGCGTTCGTGCTGCCGAAATAGGCGTTCGTGACGGTTGCGTCCAGCAGAGTGGTGTACGAGTCGGACCTGATCAGCGGTACCGGCGTGTCGTTGCCGAATGATTGAAGGTCATCGCGTGATTCTTCGAGAGACCCGTCAAAGTCACTCGAGCAAAGG
>NZ_JBQQCF010000066.1:0-20500 GCF_052245755.1 Mycobacterium sp. 4D054 | reverse complement strand
ATTCCTTTGCTCGAGTGACTTTGGTCGGTCTCTCGAAGAATCACGCGATGACCCTCAATCAGTCGGCTACGACACGCCGGTACCGCTGATCAGGTCCGACTCGTACACCACTCTGCTGGACGCAACCGCGCCCTCCCCCGGCCCACCGACAGCAGCGCAGCCCCGGCCGGACGCGTAGATGCCGGGCGTGGAGCCTCCGAGCGACTGGCTACCAGTCGCAAGGGCCCGTCGAGCCACGGGACCAACCCGGCGGCAGTTGCCCTCGAATGATTGTCGCTGAGCTGCGATGTATCGCCGAGCCTCACCGCCGGCGGACCTGTCGGGGCGGCCTGCGCCGGGCCGCGCACGCGGGAGCTGCACGCAGTCCCGATGAAGCCGTGGCGGCAGCGAGGAGCGACAGCCGCGGGTTCGAACGGGGTGTGTCGAGTACCGGCGGCCCCTCCCCCATCGCGGTCCGTGAACACTCGGCCGACTTGCCTCCAAACTGCGGCGTAGCGACCCTCGATCGAATGCGCCGATGACAGCTCCCACAAAGCCAGTTTTCCGCGGAAAACCCGGTCGACATATCAGTTTTCCGCGGAAAACTGACGCGAACGCGCTGGTCACAGCCGCTCTGGGCGTACTACTGACCGCGATCACGTACAGGTTTGAGTAAGCCGCGGCCAGCTGACACTGCTCGGTTTTCCGCGGAAAACTAGCGGAGTTGTTACCGACTCTTGCGCGTGTCGCCAGGGCAATTCAACCGTGCGGACGTAACCTCACAGGCGACCGTTTCCGCGCGCCGCATTCGCGCATTTCGTATACCCCAAGGGGCTAACGCCATGTCCAGAGTCATCACGTTGCTTAACCAAAAAGGTGGCGTCGGCAAGAGCACCGCAGCCGTCAACCTCGCTGCAGTTCGCGCTGAGCGCCTAAGCAAGGATTCACCCGACGATGCCGATCCTCGAGTTGCCGCCGTGTCGATCGACCCGCAGGGTTCTGCCGCATGGTGGGCGAGCCAAGTCAGCGAACTCCCCTTCTATCTGATCCAGGCCCACGACGATCCCCTTGAGCATCTGGCGCTGTTGAACAACCTGCCAAGCATCGACGAGGTGTATGTCGACACCGCGGGCTGGTTCGATTTAGACCCCGACGGTTCCGGAGACGGCCTTGGCTCTGGACACTCCGCAGATGCCCTACGCACCGTGCTCGACGTTTCCGACGAAGTGCTGGTTCCGATTCTGACGGAGCCTCTGTGCTTTGACCCCACCGCACGAACCATCCGCAAGATCTTGGAGCCGCGCGGGCTCCCCTACCGCGTCTTCATCAACAACCACGACAGTCGCGATGGCACCTACTGGCTCAACGAGACCCAAGAGTTTGTTAGAGGTCGCGGTTGGCCCCTGGCTGAGACCGTCATACGGCACTACAAAATCCACACGAATGCATCCAACGACGGAGTGGTCGTCACGCAGTACAAGAAGACAGGGAAAGCAGCCAACGCGGCGTCGGACTACTACAGCCTCGCCGACGAGCTGATGGCAGCGGAGGTTCACTGATGAGCCGCGGAGGAGTCAAGAGCTTCGCGGCGCTAGCCGAAACTATCGGCGACAAATCGTCGGTTGACGGGGCATCAGTCGCGTCCATCATTCCCCGGGCCGGCCAGTCGCGGTCAGTGCCGCTGCGCGAGCTTGTCGGCAATCCCCACAATCCGCGCGACTCCCTCGGCAACCTCGATGAGCTGGCTTCGATTGTCGAGCATCAGCTGCAACCAGTCGTAGTCGTCACCAAACGCGCCTACCAAGCGTTGTATCCCGATACGCCGATCGACGCGCGCTGGGTTGTGATTCTCGGCAACCGGCGGTTGGCAGCGGCGCACCAGTTCGGCCGGCCCGAACTCGATATCGTCATCAAGGACGAACTCGCTGCCGACAGAGCAACTCTTCTCACCGCTGTCATCGCCGAGAACGTCGACAGGTCAGGCTTCGACGTCATCGAAGAAGCTCGCGCAGTCGAGAGCCTGGTGGGGGAGTATGGCAGTGCTGACGCGGCGGCTGACCACCTACACAAGAGCAAAACCTGGGTGTCCCAACGTCGCGCACTCCTCAAGCTGGCGCCCGAGCTTCAGGAAGCTACCCGGCGCGGCGAGCTTCCGATCCGCGAGGCGCGTGACCTGGCGCGAATCCCCTGGGAAGAGCAGCGGACGTCTTGGAATCGAGCGCAGTCCAACACGAATGCTCAAACTGAAACTGACAAGGTGAGCCAGGACGGCGCAGGGGAGAAGGAGTCACGAGGGCAAGGTGACCGACCCGGAGCACCTCAGTCCCACTCGCGGTCGGTGAGTCGGGCACTTAAGCGGTTCGACGTCGACCCAAACGCGCTCGCAGTTGCATTGCACGGTCAGCTTGGGGATGCCGGCGCGCGAACTCTCGCGACACAGCTCCGTAAGCTCGTCAAGCAGTAGAGGCGCCGCGGGCCCGCCTGGTTTTCCGCGGAAAACTGCCCACAGAAGAGGCAGTTTTCCGCGGAAAACTGCAGTAGCTCCTTCGCATGCCTACAGCCTGCTGCGCTCAGTGATGTTGTGCATCAACAGTTTTAGCGGCGCCAACTGCGGAGCGCCTCAGCAACGGGCGGGTGGCGAAGCCAAGCTTAAGGGTGGGCCTCCTCCAAACGCTGGTCGAAGCTGACCGGGCGTTCAGCGGCGATGGGGGGTCGATACAACGCCATCGTTGAGCGCGCCCCCGCACTTGCAGCGTCACCCGGACCCTTCGCAAGAGGCGAATGAAAGCAAGCCGAGAACATTCGAACGTATGATCGGGCGATGGTACGGCGGCTGAGACGGACGCCCAAGGGCTACGCAGAGCCTGGCCCGCCGGAATTCTGCCCCGCCGGCCATCCGCTGCGCGGCCCACGCCAGGTTCTCGTGGGGACGCAGCAATGCGCCACCTGCGCCGGGGTAGGACTGGGCCCGCACAGGTCGTACACGTGTCGGACGTGCTGGCGCACGGTCTATGACCCTAAGCCGACGCCGGCGTGCACCTTCGTGGCGTTCGACAACCGAATCGTCCCGCACGACGAGTAGCGATTTCGGTTCTGGTGGTGGTCGGCTGTGTGGGCGGTGGGTGATACTGCCGGTCATGTCCTTGCAGGGCCTGGTCGACGCGACCGCGGAGGCGCTCGGTGGTGCTCGGGAGCTGTACGGCCAGGCCCCCTCGGCGTCGGGGTTGCCCTCGACGAGTGGGTTGCAGAACCTCAAGACCGATTTGCGGGTGTCGGTGGATACGGTGCCGGCGACCTGGAGTGGTCGTGGGGGAGAGGGTTATAAGCTGACCGGCGGCAATGGGGTGGCCGCGTTGGACACCGTGATCGGTGTCGATCGTGGGGTGGGCCCGCAGGTGGTGGCGGCGTCGAACGAGTCTCGTGATGGCCGCGCCGGGATGAATGGCGTCGTGAGCGACACCCGGTCGGGGGTCAATGCGATCGCTCCGAGCACCGACACCCCGGCAGGCAAGCAGGTGCTGGTCAGTCACCTCGAAGGCCAGCTCGACCGGGCCAAAGCCCTGCTCACCAAATCCGAACAACGCGGCCAGATGCTGGCCACGATGATCAGATCCGCCGGCTCCGGCTACGGCAGCCCCCAGATGGGCGGCGGCATGCCGATGGGCGGCGGCATGGGCATGCCGATGGGTGGCGGTGGCACGGGCGGGGGCGGCGCCATGTCCCCACTGTCAGCGCTCTCCGGCCTGACCAGCAAGATTCCGGGCCTTTCGGGCTCGTCGTCGCCGCGTCGAGCGTCCGCGACCCGTGGTGCCGCACCGAACTCTTCGGCCGCAAAGATCCCAGTGGGCGACGTCAGTTTCGCCGGGCGCGGCACCTTCCCCAAAGGGCCCGCGGCCATGTCAGAGGCCATCAATGCCGCGCTGGACGCCCGCGGTGTCACCGACCCGGTGGCTCGCAAAAAGTGGCACGACGGCTACATGACGCTCACCGGGCGCGAAAGCGGCCATAACGGCAATGTCGTCAACCTGTCCGACTCCAACGCCCACGGCGCCCAGATGTCTGATGGCGCCCCGGCCAACAGCTCCCGCGGTCCCGCGCAGTGCATCCCCACCACCTTCGCCGCCTATCACCAGCCGGGCACCTCGACGAGCATCTACGAACCGGTGGCCAACATCGCCGCCTCGATGAATTACGTCATGGACCGCTACGACGTGAGGCCGGATGGATCCAACCTTGCCGCCCGGGTGGCCCAGACGAACGCGAGCGCCAGCCCTCGGGGGTACTGACCAGCATCGAGCGATTTTGGTAGTGTAGTAGTAAGTTCTTTGGCTCTGGTGGTGGTCGGCTGTGTGGGCGGTGGGTGATACTGCCGGTCATGTCCTTGCAGGGCCTGGTCGACGCGACCGCGGAGGCGCTCGGTGGTGCTCGGGAGCTGTACGGCCAGGCCCCCTCGGCGTCGGGGTTGCCCTCGACGAGTGGGTTGCAGAACCTCAAGACCGATTTGCGGGTGTCGGTGGATACGGTGCCGGCGACCTGGAGTGGTCGTGGGGGAGAGGGTTATAAGCTGACCGGCGGCAATGGGGTGGCCGCGTTGGACACCGTGATCGGTGTCGATCGTGGGGTGGGCCCGCAGGTGGTGGCGGCGTCGAACGAGTCTCGTGATGGCCGCGCCGGGATGAATGGCGTCGTGAGCGACACCCGGTCGGGGGTCAATGCGATCGCTCCGAGCACCGACACCCCGGCAGGCAAGCAGGTGCTGGTCAGTCACCTCGAAGGCCAGCTCGACCGGGCCAAAGCCCTGCTCACCAAATCCGAACAACGAAACATCGCATTGGCGAACATGATTCGCTCTGCCGGTGGTGGCTACGGTGGCCGCCCGATGGGCGGCGGCATGCCGATGGGCGGCGGTATGGGCATGCCGATGGGCGGCGGCGGCATGGGCGGCGGGGCCTCCGGTCTAAGCGGTCTGCCCGGGATGCTGTCTGCGCTCGGCGGATCAAGTCGAGGCGAGAGCGCGTCGCTGGTCGGTAGTCGACGCTCAGGGGGACTCGGGTTACCCAGCGGAGCGGCCGCCCGCGCAGTGGCCTACGCCAAATCCAAACTGGGCGCACCCTACGTGTGGGGAGCCGAGGGACCCAACCAGTTCGACTGTTCAGGCCTGACGCAGGCGGCGTACGCCGAGGCCGGAGTACGCATACCGCGGACCACCTACGATCTGGTCAATGCCGGCCAAGCCGTGGATCGCAGCGACATCCAGGAAGGCGACCTCATCCTGTGCAACTGGTCGGCTCCCGGAACTCCCGAGCACGTCATGATGGCCGTCTCCCCGACCATGGCGATCGAAGCGCCGACCGCTGGGCAAACCGTGAAGTTCTCGCCCATACCGAGCGGCCACATCGAGGTGCGCCGGGTCGCCTGAGAGGCCAGTTCCTGACTGACATCGAGCGATTTCGGTTCTGGTGGTGGTCGGCTGTGTGGGCGGTGGGTGATACTGCCGGTCATGTCCTTGCAGGGCCTGGTCGACGCGACCGCGGAGGCGCTCGGTGGTGCTCGGGAGCTGTACGGCCAGGCCCCCTCGGCGTCGGGGTTGCCCTCGACGAGTGGGTTGCAGAACCTCAAGACCGATTTGCGGGTGTCGGTGGATACGGTGCCGGCGACCTGGAGTGGTCGTGGGGGAGAGGGTTATAAGCTGACCGGCGGCAATGGGGTGGCCGCGTTGGACACCGTGATCGGTGTCGATCGTGGGGTGGGCCCGCAGGTGGTGGCGGCGTCGAACGAGTCTCGTGATGGCCGCGCCGGGATGAATGGCGTCGTGAGCGACACCCGGTCGGGGGTCAATGCGATCGCTCCGAGCACCGACACCCCGGCAGGCAAGCAGGTGCTGGTCAGTCACCTCGAAGGCCAGCTCGACCGGGCCAAAGCCCTGCTCACCAAATCCGAACAACGAAACATCGCATTGGCGAACATGATTCGCTCTGCCGGTGGTGGCTACGGTGGCCGCCCGATGGGCGGCGGCATGCCGATGGGCGGCGGTATGGGCATGCCGATGGGCGGCGGCGGCATGGGCGGCGGATCCCCGATGAGCGCCTTCGGTGGCGGCGGCGGACTCAGCGGCCTCGGCGGCCTGTTCACCCCGATCGCCAAGACAGGGCTGGCGAACAGGTCATCGTCCGGCCGATCCGGCACGTCCGGCGGTGTGCCTGGTATGCCGGGGCTCGACCGGCCCGGTCTGGCGAATGAGTCGCGACTGCAGAAGTACACGCGCCGTCTCAGCCGCGCGATCAGTGCCGCCTTCCCCGAAATCACCGACATCGGTGGGTATCGGCCAGATTCGCTCAAGTGGCATCCGTCCGGGCTGGCCATCGACGTCATGATTCCGCAGTGGGATACCCCCGGAGGCAAGGCGCTCGGAGACCGGGTGGTGCAGTTCGTCCAGGCCCACGCGCAGGAACTCGGCCTCGATCACGCGATATGGCGCCAGGCACAGCACAACGCGGATGGCACCTCCTCGGGTATGGGCGACCGAGGCTCGGCGAACGCCAATCACTTCAACCACGTTCACATCACCAGCATCGGCGGCGGCTATAGCGGATACTGACCCATCCCGGCCAGCGTTATCCCAGTGTCTCCGCAGCCTTTTGGATGGACTCTCTGCTTTCGTGCACCTCGCGCATCACGGCAATCGCATCATCGAAGGACTCGGCGTCGGGCAGGCTCGCCGCGATCAGACTCTCCATCTTCCTCATGTTCGTATCGAGTGCGCTGAGCGCTGCGGCGCGTGCGCCGGGATCGTTGAGCTCGCTGGTCAGCACCTCCAGGCAGACCGCGGTGATGGCCACGACCGCCGAGGCGATCGAGAGCGCCTGCCCGTACTGCGTGGCGTTGCGCATTCCGCCGGCGGAGGCCAGGCGCTGTTGGAGGGCTTCGGTGCGGTCGACTCCGGTCTCGCGGTCGCGCGGTGGAACCTTCGGCGGATCTTCGCCATCGCGGATGGCCTGGAACGTGCCGCGCGGCCACTGCAGCGCGTCTTCCAGTTTGGGCACGGTGCTGACTCGAGGCGGGCCTGCCCCACGTTCGAGCCTGGTTGCCGTGCCGAGCGACACCCCGGCTATCTCGGCCAGCGCGCGTTGGGATAGCCCCAGCTCAGCGCGGCGACGCGCAACGCAGTCCCGCAGTCGCGCGAGCGAAGGGTCGAGAGCATCGCTGCTGGCAGGCGTTGTTTCGCCTGCTTCGTCGTCGATGTCGGCGCCCACACAGAAAGTGAACCACATGCAGGCGGAACAGACGCGTATCTGACTATGCGCCCGGTCCGCAGGTATGAACCCGTGTGCGCACACCTAGCCGCGTCGCAAGTGCACAACTAAGGCGCAATATGTCCGCCCGTAGTGACGATCTGCGAAGAATTTTTTTGTTCGCCGTAGCGCTGTTGTGGCGTCGCTTTGCGTTTCGGGCTGCGGGGGTTAGGAGCAGCTAGAAGGGTGTTTATCCGATGCTGCACCGCCCAACCGAGGGTTGCGGAATCGTCCAGGTGTCGGCGGGTGCAGTGGACAGTTGAAGATTTGTGCTGCACAGATGCGCGTTCATGGGGTTATGATCACCTCATGCTCAAAAAGTGCACAACTAACGCTCAATTAGAGCCCAGTTCGCGAGGTGGTGTCATGACGCATCTAGTGGCCAATCCGGTCAAGATGGAGATCAACGGGTTGTGCAACTACTCCGACCCCGAGGATTGGTTCGACTACCGCAAGGCCAAGCAGTGCAAGCGGATCTGCGGGAACTGCCCATTGCGCCAGGGCTGCGCCCGTACGGCTCTAGCGCTGGGAGCCACTGATGGTGTGTGGGCAGGCGTGGATCTGCCTGGAGCACACGCCACGGTCGAGGAGCACCTCGTTGCTCGCCGGCAGCTGGCGATGGTGGTTTCTGCGATGGATCACCAGCCAGAGGCGCACCGTCTGCGCTGCCTGGCGATCCGCGAAGCGATGCACAACGCCGCGTTCCCGGGCGCCGGGGCCTTTGTCGCGGAGTCCGCCAGTGCCTAGTTCAGGCGCGAGGACCTGCGCCAACCGGGTTTTGCGGGACTATCTGGTCGCGGCTTTGCGGTGCTCGGAACACCCGCTGACCACAACGCAGCTACGCCAGGGAGCGCCGGCCGTAGCCGTGCAGGGCAGCGCGCGCCCGCTGCCGCCAACCCAAGAAACCATCTACCGACTGCTGCGCAGCCTGCAAGGCGAAGGCACCGTGGCCATAATCGAGGCCCGCGCGTGTCGGCGCGCCTGGGTCCTCACAGCCGACCCGGACACCGACCGCGAAATAGCCACCCTGAACGCCCTGTTCACCGCGCCGAGCGCGTCCGGGGCCCACCGACCCGCGCAGTGCGATCCATGCCGGCGACGCCGCTGACCGCAGACGTGCTTGCGGCACTAGAACGCATCGGCTGTCCGGTCAGCACCACCGACGTGATGCGCTGGCTCAACCACGAGCGCCCCACTCCGCTGGTCGTCGACCAGGTATACCGCGCGCTAAATGCGCTCCGTGCCCGCGGCGCGGTGCAACGGCTCACCTCGGCGAGCAACAAGCGGGTCCGCTATTGGACGATCGCCGCCGTTGGCGGGTGCAGCTGCGGCGCAGCCCAACGGGGTGCGTCATGACAGATGCAGCGACAGTTCGTGACGATGAGGAAGCGCTGACGATTAGGGCTTGGTTGCGCATCCTGCTCTCCGGGCGCCCACACCAAGTCATCGGTGAGGACCCGACCAACCCTTATCTGCTGCGATGGTTTCTCGTCCCGCGAAACCCCATCGTCAACGTCTACCGGCATCGCTTCTGCCAGTCCGACCCCAGTGTCCCGCACGATCATCCATGGCATTTCGCTTCGATCGTGCTCCACGGACGCTACCGAGAAATCGCCGAACACCGCACCGTCGTGCGCAGGCCTGGGTCGGTGGCATTCCGTAGAGCCAGTTCCCGGCATCGCGTCGAGCTGCTTGGTCACCCGGTCACGACGGTGATCATCACCGGCCCCCGGTGCCGGCGGTGGGGCTTTTGGTGCCCTCGTCCGGCGCAGCCTCCGGCGTTCGTACCGTGGCAACACTTCGAGTCCGGCGGATGCGGTGAGTACGTCTCCTTCGAGAAGCCACTGACAAGGAGTCGAGCCGGATGACCACCAGCCTCGCGGCTCGGCGACGCACTCCCTTCCCCCAGAAACCCGATCGCCTGATCGAGACGCCGAACCTTGTGCGCGTTCTCATCACCGGTCATCGCCGCCACGGACTATGCACATGCGGCTGGTCACGCCGGCGCCGCCTGCTGCACTCCCGCAGCGTTGTCGACGCGCTCATGCAAGCAGCGCAGACCGGATGTCATCCCGCTGTGCCGCTCGTCGACGTCGACATCGGCCGCCGGCCATGACGCCAGGGCTGCCGATGGGCATCAGTGATCGGCGGTTACGGGCGTTCTTCGCCGTTCGGGGCTACCCCGACCCCGCCACTGTCAGCCAGGAGAGGACAATATGGGCCGCAACAGAACGCCGGACGACCCGAATCAGCCGGATCTGTTCAGCATCCTCGACGAGGCAGGCGGTGACGGTGATCGATCCGGAGATCCTCAAGGCGGTGCAGACGGTCTACTCGACCGATCTGAGCCTGCCCGAGGAGTGGACTTCGGAGCGACGCAACCAGTTCCTGACGGCCGAAGCGGACAAGATCAGCTCGATGGCGGCCAGCATGGCCGAGGAACTGTGGGAGAAGGCCATCGTGGCCTGGAGTCGCCAGCGCCACGGACAGACCCCGAATCACGCGACCAAGGTGGCGCTGCTGCAGGCGGCGCGAGCGCAGGCAGCTCAGACAGTGCTGAACAACGAGCTGTACGACCTGACCGAGACCGACGAGACCACCTCGCAGTGGGAAACCCCGGATCCGATCCCGGACCCAGCACAGCTCACTTGGGAGCAGCGCTGGACCAACCCAGCTCATCAGAGCGAGCCGAACGAGGATCTCGAAGCGCTGATCGACCGCCTGTGGCCGGCCCCGGACTTTTCGGGTCCGTTTCGGATCAAGGCGGGCTACCTGACATCGGCCCGGGCCGAGGACGGCTTGGCGCTACCCGCCCGCCCCGAGGACCCCTTGACCGCCGAGCTGGCGCAGATGATCTACCGCGACCTGCGCGCGGACGGGCTGCCCGAGCGGTAGGACCCCAGGTCTCACTTTTCGACGACCTCGCCGACGACCTCGCCGACGTGGCGAGTGCCGGGATCGGCCTAGACAACACCGGCGAGGCGCACGGTGACGGCCGCACCGACACAGCGGACACGGCGGAGGCCGACCCGCCGGCATCCGTCACCACTATCGAGCCTGCATCGGCACAGCCCACCGCCGAGGAGTTCCGCAGCACCGCCGATTTCCCGGCCAGCACCGATGTTCTGGTGCCCTCAGGTGCCAAAGCGCGCGCCCGCGCCAACCTCGCCGCCATCGAACTCGTGCACACCCTGCGCGACGCTGGACGCCCGGCAACCCTGCCCGAGCAGCGCATCCTGGCCGCCTGGTCGGGATGGGGAGCCATCCCGCAGGTCTTCGATCCGCGCGCAGAAGACTTCTCCGCCGAACGAGCGCAACTCGCCGGCCTACTCACTCCCGAGCAGTATCGTCGCGCCGAGGCCTCCATCCTCAACGCCCACTACACCGATCCGGCCGTGGTGTCGGCGGTCTGGGATGCACTAGGCGCGGCGGGCTTCTCCGGCGGCCCGGTACTCGAACCAGGCTGCGGCAGCGGCACATTCATCGGCCATGCGCCCGAAGGCGCCACCCTCGTCGGAGTCGAGGCAGACGACATCACCGCGTCCATCGCATCGCTGCTCTACCCCTCAGCTCAGGTCCGCCACGAAGGATTCGAGACCACCCGCGCCCCTGAGGGCAGTTTCACCGCCGCGGTCGGCAACGTGCCGTTCGGGCGGTATGCCTTAACGGACCCGCTGCACAATCCCCGCCGTCACAGCATCCACAACCACTTCATCATCAAGTCGCTGTCCCTGGTCGCCCCCGGCGGGTATGTCGCCGTGCTCACCAGCCGCTACACCATGGACTCAGTGAAATCGACTGCACGACAGGACATTGCACAGCGCGCCGACCTTATCGGCGCACTGCGGCTTCCGTCGCAGGCTTTCAGCCGGGTCGCTGGCACCGAAGTCGTGACCGACCTGCTGATCTTCCGGCGCCGCGAGGACGGCGCCCAGGTCGATCTCGACACCCTGGACTGGATCGACACCGAGGACGCCGATCTGGTCGACCCGCGCACCGGCGGCGAGGAACAGCTTCCCGTCAACGCCTACTTCCTTCACAACCCACACCGCGTCCTGGGCGCCACCGAGCTAGGTCACGGTTTGCACGGCTCCCCACAGCTCGCCGTCGCCGGCGCCACCGGGCATGACCTCGCCGATCAGATCCGCGATCAACTCCAGCCGATGATGGCGGTCGCGGTCGAGCGCGGCCTCGGCCTCACAGCCCGCAGCGAGGACCTGTCCGGGGGCGTCGTCGACGACTTCGCACCCGGGCTGCGCACCCAGGCCGCTCAGGTCGACGACCCGCCGCTGTACACGCTGCGCTACAACGCCGGCTCACGCAGCATCGACTTTTGGGCTGGACATGGCTGGGAGCCGAACAAGACGCCCAAGACCCTCATCGAGGAAACCAAGGAGCTGATCGCGCTACGCGAGGTGGCCACCGCGCTGATCGCCGCCCAGCGAGACGGCGAGCCTGAGCACGACCGCGACCAACTGCGCGCACACCTCAACACGCTCTACGACAACTACGCACGCAAGCGCGGACCGGTCAACCGCTTCGAGTGGGTGCAACGCAATGCCACCCAGGCGCTGCACGACAAGCGCATCGCCAAGCTCGAAGCGACCTGGCGAGAGCAGGAGGGCACCACCGGCCGCCCCTACGACGGCCCGGTCCCCGCCGAACTGGTCGAACAGTGGGAGACCGAAGCCTGGCAGCCACCCGAGCCGTTCAAGAAGTTCCGCCACCTCGAAGGTGGGATGCGCTACGACCCGGGCTGGGCGGTCGTGTCCTCGCTGGAGGATTTCGACGAAGAGACCGGAACCGCCACCAAGGCACCAATTTTCACCCGCGACGTCCTCACCGCCGACGTCGAGCGCACCACCGCCGACACTCCTGAAGAAGCCCTGGCGATGAGCCTCGATCGGACCAGGCGCGTCGACGTCGACCTGATCTCGGAGCTGCTCGGTATCGGCCAAGACGACACCCGCGCCCTGCTCGACGGCCTGGTCTATCCCAGTCTCGACGATCCCGACGAGCTGGTCCCGGCCACCACCGCGCTGTCGGGCAACGTGCGCTCCAAACTCGCCGCCGCCATCGAAGCCGCCGATACCAACCCGGCCTACGAGCCCTACGTCGCGGCGCTGCGCGAGGTGCAACCCGAGCAACGCGAGGCCGAAGACATCAAGGTCCGCCCCGGTGCACCTTGGATCCCCGCCGCGGTGATCGCCGCCTTCGCCGAAAAGACCTTCGGTATCAACGGTGTCACGGCCGAACACATCGGCGGCCGATGGACAGTCGACGTGCCCGGCTACAAGCGCCACGGCCGCCTCATGACCGACGAATGGGGCCTGCAGAAACGCAACTTCGATGCGGTGAGCCTGCTCGAAGCGGTCTGCAATTCCAAAGCTGTGGTCATCACCACCGAAGAAGGTGACGTCGACGCCCAAGCGACCTTCGCCGCGCAAGCCAAGTGCGCCAAGATCACCGAGGAGTTCACCCGCTGGCTCTGGTCAGACGACGAGCGCCGCGACACCCTGGTCACCGAGTACAACCGGCGATTCAACTCACTGCGCGCCCCGGTCTATGACGGTAGCCAGCTGCGGCTGCCGGGCCTTTCGGACCATTTCACCCCGCACTACTACCAGCGCAACGCCGTCGCCCGCATCACCAACGAGCCCTCCACCCTGCTCGACCACGTGGTCGGCGCCGGCAAGACCGGCACCATGCTCATGGCCGCGATGGAGCTGCGCCGCCTGGGACTGGTCCGCCAACCCTGGATCGTGGTGCCCAATCACATCATCGAGCAGGTCGGACGCGAAGCCAAGCAGTGGTACCCGGCCGCCAACGTCCTGCTCGGATCCTCAGCGACCAACGCCGAGGGACGCCGGCGGTTCATCGCCCAGAGCGCTGCCAGCGAGTGGGACATGGTGATCGTGCCGCAATCGGCGTTCACCGCTATCAACGTGTCCAACGATGTCCGTACCGCCTACGCCGAACGCCAGCTCGACGAGCTGCGCGCCCAGCTGCAGGACGCGACAGTCGAGCGCAGCCAGAAGGCCATCATGCGGGCCATCAAGACCGCCCAGGCGCGCCTGGAGAAGCTGATGGCCGCCGAAACCAAAGACGTTGGACTGCGATTCGAGGAATCAGGTTGTGACTACCTCCTGATCGACGAAGCGCACATGTACAAGAACAAACAGCGGGTCTGCAACATTGAGGAGCTGTCGTGCGCGACCGCCGCGCAGCGCGCCGAAGACCTCAGCCTCAAACTCGACGTGCTGCGTGAACGCCGCCACGACGAAGCCCGGGCCCGCGGCATTCCTGAGCACGCCGTCGTCGAGCGCGTGGCCACCTTCGCCACCGGCACCCCGATCGCCAACTCTCTGGGCGAGCTGTGGGTGATGCAGACCTACCTCCGTCCAGACCTCCTCCAGGCAGCCGGCGTGGCCGACCTCGGCGACTGGGGAGCGGCGTTCACCGCCACCCACACCAGCATCGAAGTGAACGCCACCGGCACCAAACTGCGGCCGGTGACCCGCGTCGCGAAGTACACCAATCTGCCCGAGCTGCTCGCACTGTCGAACGCCTACACCGATGTCGTCACCCGCGACCAGGTGCCCGTGGCGCTGCCCGAGCTGCGCACCGGGGCGCGCCAGATCGTCAGCCTCAAACCCGGGGTCGAGGTCATCGACTTCATCGCCGACCTCGGTTGGCGCGCCGATCATCTCGACGCACGAAAGCCTCAGCGCGACAACATTCTCAAGATCAGCAACGACGGCCGCAACGCCTCCCTGGACCCCAGGATGGCCCACCTCGGCGCACCCACACACAGCCGGGCCGCCGAAGTCGCCGAACGAGCCATGGGAGTGCAGCGCCGGCTGGCCGATCGCCAGTACCGTGACCGCGACACCGGCGAGCTGCTGCCCGCCCGCGGACCGCTGCAACTCATGTTCTGTGATCGCGGCACTCCGTCGAAGGACCCGCGCCAGTTCACCATCTACCAGGCCATCAAGGACGAACTCGTCGCCCGGGGAATGCCGCCCGAGGCTGTCCGGTTCGTCCACGAGGCGCGCAACCCTGCCCAGCTGAAAGCCTTATTCGCGCAATGCAACCGCGGCGAAGTGTCGGTGCTGATCGGCAGCACCGAGAAGATGGGCACGGGCACCAACGTGCAGTCACGCCTAGCCGCCCTGCACCATGTCGACGTCCCCTGGCGCCCGGCCGACCTGGAGCAGCGCGAAGGCCGAATCTTGCGTCAAGGCAACCAAAACAACGAAATTGACATCTTCAACTACGTCACCGAATCCAGCTACGACACCGTGATGTGGCAGCGCGTCCAAGCCAAAGCGCTGTTCATCGAACAGATGCGCCGCAACGAAGTCCTGGATTCCGAGATTGAGGATCTCGGTGGGGGAGATATCGGCGCCGCGGCCGCGGAAACGAAAGCCATCGCCACCGGTGATCCGCGCTACCTCCGCCAGGTCGAACTCGACGACACCGTGCGCCGCCTGACCGCCCTCGATCGAGCCCATCAACAGTCGGTACGCAACCGCGACTGGCAGGTGCAGGTCCTCGAACGTGCGATCCCTGCCAAGCAGGCCGACATCGAGGCCCTCGCACCCGTGGCGCACGCCGTCGCCGGCCGCGGCGACGCACCGCACCGCATTGTCGTCGGCGCCGACACCTTCACCGATCGCGCCGACGCCGCCGCGGCCCTCACGGTGGCGTGCCGACGTGCCTACATGGCCGGCAAGGATCGCGGTGCCTCGCGCTACGAGCCGATCGGTGCCGCCATCAACGGTGTCGAGGTCCTGGGAGCCCGCGACCTCACTCACGACATGCTGCTCCTGAAACTGGACGTGCCCTCGCGCACCACCGAGATCGACGGCGCCGAACTGCTGGCCGCCGGATCGGCCCTCGGACTCGATGTGTCCGGACCTAAGCAGCTCGGACTGCTGCGCCGCGTCGAAAACCTCTACACCGGATTGCCCGACCACCATGTCCGCCTGCACCGCGAACAGGATCGCCAAAGGGAAGAACTCGATGACCTACTGGCGAATCCACCGGCCCCGTTCGAGCAGCGCAGCGAACTGGAGTCCAAGCAAGCCGAGCTGTCCGCACTGACGCTGGAGCTGCGAATGGCCGCCGAAAGCCCCGAGGCGAAGGCCCGCGCCGAAGCCGCCAGTCAGCGGATGAAGATGCGCGGCCGCGAGCCCGGGTGGAGTTTGACCCTCAACCCCACTCCGGCGCTCGTGGAAGAACTTGGCTACCCAAACGCCGACGCGGTACGCCGCGCCGTGCGCATCCGGGAACGGATGGCACTCGAACACCACCAGCGCGATATTGCTCCCCGTGACCACGACCGCAGCCGCGACGAGGACGGCCCCGGCCTCGGGCAATAAGCACCCATATGGGCGCTGTGGGAATTGGGGAGTCTCGCTACAGGATGCTCGGCGGGATCGCGGGGCCGGCATTCGGCCCGGCTGCCGCGCCACCAGGATCGATGGGCTCCCACCAGTCGTCCTCGTCGTCGGTCCACGGGTCGCCCCAGTTGGGCCCACTCGCCAGCTCAAACTGGTGGCCGACAGTCTGGAAGTTCGACGCCAGCCGTGTCGACATCTCCTGGGCATTGCTGGCAACCTGCTTGGCCTCGGAGGCCTTCTGGTCCAGGAACTCGGCGAGCTGTTCGCGGCCGGCGGCGGTGCCCAAGGTCGGCTGCATAGCGGCGACGCCCAGCTGAATCTCCTGCTGTATCCGCTGCAGCTGCGCCTTGGACTGGGCATCCGCGGTGTGCGCGTCAGTGATGTGTTGCGCCAACCCCTGATCGGCCTGGTTCAGCGCCTCGCGCGTCTTGCGCAGCGCGGCATCGGTCGCGTCGGCTTCCTCAGCACCCTTACCCGACCATGCCTGCGGAAGGACCGAGCCTGGGGGATAGGGCCGGTGGTCAGGCACCCAAACCCCGGATCCAGGAGGAGCCTCGGTGTAGTTCGGTCCGCCCGGATATGCCGGCGGACCGAGCTCGCCTGGCTTCTTGATGATCACGCCGCCGTCGTCGTGGATCCCGTCCAGCGTCGAGCGTGGCATCCCCGACGAAGTGTTCATGTCCTGCTCGGGGATGTACGGCGGGTATTGAGGCACATCGGGTGTGGGGTCGTCCCACGTCGGGATCTGCGGGTAGTAGCTGGGCGGAGGGTAGGGCGGCAGCGTCGGGTCCGGCGTCGGCGTGTCCAGCGGCGGGTTGAAGCCGCCCAGCCCACCGATGCCCGTCATCAGGTCGTTGACCTGCTGTTGCCAGAAACCCACGCCAACGAAGATAGGCGCATCCCGATTGTCCCGCTACCACCAGCGCGTACATTGGCCGCCGAATTGGGCGGGCTTTTTTCACCCAGGCCAGTCAGGCGGCGTCGAGAAGGTGAGCCAACTCATCATCCCCGCGAGCGCGAAGGATAGCGCCGACGTCTTCTTGTCGGCAGTCCAGGGCGGCGGCGAGGGCCGCGGCGGGCTTTCGAACGGCGTGGCCGAGCAGCTTACGCAGCCGCTCCTTGGGGGCGTCTGCGGCCGTGAGGCGGACGACCTGGAGGGATGCATCGTTGGTCCCGAACGCCAGCACCAGCGTGTCGCCAACATCAGCTCCAAGAGCCGCGGCGTGTGCACGCAACGAGCCGATACCGGCGCCGTTTGTCGATGCCAGCTTCCACGACACGGTGACCGGTCCGTGTGCATTGGTGAACGTTCGCTGCTGTCCGGGGAAGACGCCGGCGGCGTCGGCGACCGCCGGGTGGACGACCTGTCCCGATCCGCGCAGCAGGTCCGAGGTGACGAGATGGGCCACGCGAATCTCGTTGACACCGTTGCGAAAAGCGCCGCGTACGGCGTTCAACGGCTGCAGCGCCGGCCATTCATCAGCCTTGGTCCGTCGTCGTGCGACACCCTTCTCCAGGACGAACACCAGCGTGCCCAGATAGGACCGGATCGACGATTCGGTGATGTCCGGATACCGCGAACGAAGCTCCTCGATGATGGCCGCGGTGGAGACTTTGCCGCCTCCGGCGTCGATGCACTCGCCGATCGCGTGAACGATGTTGACGTACTCAGCGACACCCCATTTCCGCAGCCCCCACTTGCTTCGACTCGCGCGAACGAAGCGGTCGTCCTTCGACAGAATCGCTTTGACGCGCTCCAAGCTGGTGCCCGTGGAGTCCCAAACTCCGAGGGTGGCATGAATGGCTTCGGCGGTTGCCGGGGTTCCAAGAACCTGCAGCGCCGCGTGGGCCATGTTGGCGGCGGTATCGCCTGACCATCGCACCCATAGATCGCCGCACCGGCGCAGGTCGCCCTGGCTCTCGAGGTAAGCCAGGGCAACACCGGTCGGCAGCCCCAGGCTCGTCAATGCGGAAAGCAGGGCATCCGAGGTGGGGGCGAACTGGGCGTCAAGCAGGGCGTCGACGGCGGCGGCGACCTGTGTACGAGCGCCGCCGGGCGTCGAGGTGTCCTCTATCCAATCGCCGCGGCGGGCATAAGGGCCGGCGATGTACAGCAGGACGGTGGCGTTTTGGCCGGTGGGATCCAGGCCCAGGCGCCGCAGTTCGAGGTCGGCAGCGCTCGCGGGCAGGTAGGGGCCCAAGCGACGCCGGACCTCGTCGGCGTGCTCGCCTACCTCCTGGTGCGCGGGATCGGCGAGCAGCTCGGCGAACCGCGCCCTGGCCCGCGGCAGGTTGCGGCCGACCGAAGCAGCGTGCACACCCAGCCGGTCAGCGACTGCATGCTGAGGAATGGGATCCAGCGCCCACACCTGTGCTGCCAGAACCTCACGGTCGAAATGGTCGAGTTGCCCAGCCAGGCGCGCCACCGCGGCATCGGCTCCAATTCGGCCGGCGGCCAGGGTGTCGTGCCGGACCTGCACGGCACGCTGCGCGGCCTCGATTAAGGCACGAACCGCCGCGGCACCTAGCTTTGGCCGCAGGAGCAGGGCTTGAGGGGTGAGGTGCGCGATGTCAGCCCACCGGGGATATTCCACGGCGTAGGCGCCCAGCCGCCTTGGCAGCCGCGCGTAGGGAATGGTGAATGAGCCAATGCTGTCGAAACCCTCTACGAGGTCGCGCAGTTGCGTCGCCAGGATCGTCTGGTCGCGCCACCACTCCGCACGCAGCGGCGTGTCGATGGAGGCCATCACCGGGCGGGCTTGACGTCGGGTGGCAGCCGATGCTGTGGGGTGGCAATGCCGTCGTACCAGGCACTGTAGGAGCAGGGCGTGCGGTTGACGATGCAGCAGCTGTTGAGAGGAACAGCGGGGTGCTCAGCCCACCCGGTCGCGGTGAGCCTGTCATACGTTGCGGTCATCACTCGATCGGTCAGCTCAGGCCCGACGCACACCAGTTCTGTGACGGCCAACGCCACGGTGGGGTGGTCGATCCAAATGTGGGGCTCGATGATGTCGAGCGCCCACAGCACGATGCTGCCTTCGCCGGCCTGGCGCAGGGCGTGTCCGATGCCGGCCAAGGTGGCGAGCTCGTTGGCGCGGTGTGGGCCGAAAACATGCGGTGAGGTGTCGACCCATTCGGCGAGGTCGATGCGGGCCCACACCCGGGCAGGGGAGAAGTCCGGGGAACTCCGGCAGCCCGGTCGCGGTGGCCATCCGATCGACTCAATGAAATCGACTTGGGCGTAGAGCGTTTCAGGAAGGCCGATGTCGGCGAGTAGGTGTGCGGCGATCTGTGTCGGCGTCGTCGTCATGTCGCCCATCCCGGCGGACTAGGACCGGTAGTGGGCTTCGGCGAACTGGCCGAGCTTCCAGATGGTCAACGTGGGGTCTCCGGGGGAAGCGTCCAGGGGCAGATACCCGTGCAGCCATCCATCGAGGATGTACTCGCGTCGAACGAAGTCCTCGATGTCGTGGCCGCTGGCCGCCAGCGCTTTGAGTATTAACACGGCTCGCTGAAAGTGTTCTGGGCCTACGCCGTTGCGCTCGGCAGTAGCCCCGATTTCATCTTGCTGTCCGGGGTCGGCGAGGGCCATTGCCGCCAGCTCGAATGTGTAGGGCCGGTTGAGGCTGGTCATGGTGTCGTCCTTCGAATTTCGTCGTACTGCGGTCAAGTGTCCGGTTGCAGATCAGGTCGGCGTTGACTCAGTGCGGCCGTTGCAGGGCGGGCCCCATAGCCCGCGAAGCGCCGCACGCGCCTCGTCTTCGGCGGCCTTGATCTCGGGGTAGCGACTTACCGGTCTGTCGTCATAGACGTAGGACCGGGCCATGCCGGAGCGCACCGACTCAACGGAAAAGTCGCGTCCGTCAGCCAGATTCACGTAGGCGAGGCTGCGGCCATAGCGGTCGTTCGCGTCCTGGGTGGGGTCGGCAGTCAAGGTGATGCGCTGCCCGGCCAGGGTTTCGGTGGCGAAGCGTTCAGCCTCGGGCCCCCAGCAGCCAACAGACCATCCCGGTCGGTGGACCTCAGGGGTATCGATGCCCAGCACGCGGACACGAAGTCGGCCGCGGTTGTCGTCGCGGACGTCGAGGGTGTCTCCGTCGACCACACGGAGCACCGTCGCGGTCGGGGCTGGAGCTGCGTCGGCCGCCGGGGGAGTGAGAGGTGTGCACCCACTCACGATGGTGATGAGCGTTGTTGCGATGACGAGGATCGCCGCTGCGCGAACGCGATGTGCCGGTGCGGTTTCCGGCTCGTGGTCTGATGCCGTCACTTGTTTCCTGTCCACGGCCGGGCTCAGGCTTTCAGAGTCGGGGTCAGCGCCGCAGCGAGAATTTTCGCGTCGCGGGTGGCGAGGGTGAGGTTGCGGCGCAGCGCCTGGGCGACGATGACGCGGTCGAACGGATCGCGATGGTCCCACGGGAGCCGGCCGGCGAGGATCGCGTCGTTGGAGTCGATCGGCAGGTCATCTACGCGCATCGCGTCCAGTTGAGTGGGCCAAGTCGCTAACAGCGTGGCGCCGTCCAGGCGGCCGAGCCGAGTCTTGATGGCGATCTCCCAGGCTGACGCGGCGCTGACCCACACAGATGTTGCGGGGTCGGTTAGGTGGGCAAGCGCTTCGGGGTCCAGGGTGGTCGGCTCCTTGAGTAGCCAGAGCAGGGTGTGGGTGTCCAAGAGGATGTTCACGACGGCTCGTCGCCTGTTGGCCGTCGCTCAGGATGCAGACGATGGCGTCACTGTGGATGCAGACGTGATTTCGGGGGTCGGTCTGCATTGTGACGGGGTAATCGTCGCGGCGACGCGGTGGTCGTCATGGTGACGACTGTC
>NZ_JBQQCF010000065.1:0-21326 GCF_052245755.1 Mycobacterium sp. 4D054 | reverse complement strand
GACGCTAACGACCAGCGAACCTCTTGTATCAGATGAAATGAGAAAGCTGACCCGTCGGATTCTCACCCGAACTGATACACCGCAGTTCAGGACGCCGTCCATACATCAGGTCAGATGAGAACGGACAACTGCGCCGCGAACGCTGCATCGTCGAGGACCACCAGGGCCGACCGCGATTGATCTGACACTACGAACCCGAACCCCGTGGCTTCCTCGCTAGGGCCTGGACGGATCGGGAACCCACCACCCAGGCATGTACTCCACGTAACCCCACGGGGCAAGCTGATCTGGCGCTATCTCAACCACGTCGCGGACATCAATGGGCTGCTGCGGCTTGGGCCACGGCGGCTGCACACCGTAATAGGAATCAGGGTGTGGGACACCAATTCCCGGCGCGACCTGCTGATAGCCCGGCGGGAAGAGCGCACCGGAGTCGGGGTCGATCACCCGAACGTCACTCAGATCGAGGGGATACTTCGCCGGCGGAGGGGGCGGCACATACCCCAGGCCGCCCTCAGGATCTGGATACCAGAGGTTGGGACCCACCTGCTTGTAGTTCGGCGGCGCGAGCTCGCCGTCACCCACGTAGGTCAACTTGGTGACATCGAGCCAGTACCGCGGATCTTCACCGTGCGGTGGGTCCTCCCCCGGCTTGTCGGTAGGAAGGTCGGCCGGAGCCTGGGGCAACTCACCGGAGCCGTAGCTCAGCGCTCTCACCTCGCCGGCGGCCTGGCCGGACTGCTGCTGAGTCGAGGCCACCACAGACTGGGCGCGGGCGACCTGCGTCCGCAGGGCCTTGAGCACCATCATCTCCGCCGCCGGCGTGCGAGCCGATCCAGCCACCTCGGCGATCGAGCGTGTCTGGGCGACAATCGTGTCCATTTGGCGCGCCCCGCCTTCAGTGATCTGCGCCGCGCTGGCCAATCGAGCTTCCAAGGTGGAGTCGGTACGGCCGGCGGTGACCAGCTCCCGGTTCTGCTGCTGTACCACCGACGCATGCCGATCCACCAGCTGACCAGACAGGCCCGACATCTGCTGACCCGCGCCGCTGACAGATTCCGCAGCCGTCTGCAGAGGAGCTCCCGACGTCGCCACAGGCCCGGGCGTACCGAACAGCGAGCGGGCGCGTTCGACCACCGCCAGCGCCTGGGCCGCCTCAAGCTGAATGGTCACGCCACCAATTATCGGGCATGCAGAGCCCTGGTGACAGCAGGAGTCAGCCCGGCCGCGCGGCTGCCCGTCGCGATGAGTGTCGCCGCAGGGGGCCAGCTAAACACCCTGTAAACTGATAACGATGATATCAGGAGGTCATGCGCGATGGGCGATGTGCTGATCCGCGGACTGTCCGACGCGGCGATCGCGCGTATCGACGCCGACGCAGCCGCCCGCGGTCTCTCGCGCCAAGAATATCTGCGAACCAGATTCGAGACCGAAGGTTCAGTGAGCGCCCCCACGCGGACCATGACCGTCGACGATCTACGCCGCGCCGCCGCGGCGGCCACCGACCTCGACGACCCCGACATCATGGACGCCGCGTGGCGGTGACCAACTGGCTCATCGACAAATCGGCCTACACCCAACTGGTGGCCTCCCCAGACGCCCAGGCCTGGGTCGAGCGCATCGAACGCGGCCTCGTGCGCATGAGCACCGTCACCCGCCTACAGATCGGCTACTCGTTCCGCAACGGGCCGCAGGCCCGCAGCGAATCAGGCGCACCCCCGCTGGCATTGATGCCGCTCGAGTACCTAACTCCGGCCGCCGAGGACCGCGCCGTGGGCGTGCAGCTCCAGCTGGCCGACCGTGGGCTCCACCGCGCCCCGGCGATCCCGGATCTGCTGGTGGCCGCGGTCGCCGAGATGGCCGGCCTCACCGTGCTTGCCCTCGACACGGACTTCGACCTGATCGCGCAAGTCACCGGACAAGCCGTCGAACGGCTCCGCCTATGAGCACACACGTACGCAGCCGTCACCGTTCGGCAGGGAAGGCGTCGACATGACCGCACCCGAGGGCCAGCCCCCGCCGCCCACCCACATCGCCGGATACCGCGTCGAGCGGGTCCTGGCCGTCACGGCGATGGCGACGGTCTACCTGGTGCACAGTCCCACCCTGCCGCGCCGGGAAGTGCTCAAAGTGCTTCAACCCGAGCACGCCAACGGCGACCACGTACGCGCCCAGTTCCTCCACGAAGCCGACATCACCGCCGGGCTCGAACATCCCAACATCGTGCGCGTGTTCAGCCGCGGCGAGACCGACACCGGCCAACTCTGGATCGCCATGGAGTACGTCGAGGGAACCAACGCCGAGACCGCGCTGCGCGACGGACAGATGACACCCGAGCGGGCAGTCCACATCATCACCGAGGTCGCCCACGCCCTGGACTACGCGCACTCCCACGGGGTCGTGCACCAAGACATCAAACCCTCGAACTTCCTGATCGCCGCCCAGAAATTGCCGGGCGGTCTCGACCGCGTCGTGCTCACCGACTTCGGCGCCGCCCTGTCCCCCCACAGCCGCGGAACTGGCGACGGGCCCATGAGCGCCACCCTGGCCTACAGCGCGCCCGAAGTCATCACCGGGACAGCAGCTCTGGACGGACGCGCCGACGTCTACGCCCTCGCATGCACGCTCTTTCGGCTGCTGACTGGAGAACACCCCTACCCGACAGACGCCGGGGTCGGCGCCACAGTGAAAGCTCATCTGGACACCACCCCGCCCCGAGTGTCCGACCGGCTCAGCTGGGCATCACCACAACTAGACAGCGTGATCGCCAAGGCGCTGGCCAAGAATCCCGCTGACCGCTACCCCACCGCCGGCGACTTCGCGGCCGCGGCCAGCGCGGCACTCACCCTCCCGCCGCCCTCGGCTCCAGCGGCACCGCCCGCCGCTCGCGACGAGCCGCCACCCCACACTGAGCTAGGCGGGGCCGAGTCTCACGGCGCAGCAGCTGATTTCATCAGCCTGCTTCCCCACACCCGTGCCGTCTCACAACGGCGCCAGCTGCTCGCGGCACTCGCAGTCGCCGCCGTGCTCATCATCGCCCTGTCGGTGTGGCTTATCGGACGCGGCTCCGACCCGCGCGGGACCGCCCCCACGGCGGCGCCACCGACGACCACCGCGGCCCCACCCGCAGCGCTGCAAGATCTCCGGCGGCTGCTTCCGTCCGGCTATCCCGCCGAGGCATGCACCCCAGGACCATCCCCCGATGGCGCGACGGTGATCACCTGCGGACCGAACACCGACCCTGGTGGACCCCGCAGCGCCACCTACACCCTGGCCGCCGGACCCGAGGTGCTACGCACCACGTTCGACCAGCTCGTCGAATCCACGACAGTGGTCGTCTGCCCCGGCAACATCCAGTCCCCCGGCCCGTGGCGCCGCAACGACACCCCCGCCGTCACCCGCGGAACCGTGCTGTGCGGGCTGAACAATGGGCGCCCGCGCGTGGTGTGGACCAACGACGCGCAACGGCTCATCGCCGACGTGCAATCCGGTGGCCCCACCGACCCTCGGCTGGACCAGCTCTACGCCTGGTGGGGCACCCACTCGTAATCAGCCGGGCGCCGCGCCGGCATCGCGCGGCAAGCACACCCCCGACACGGGCGCAGTGCGGAGTCCCTTCCACGACGCGTGGCGCAGACCTTTGCCCGC
Source organism: Mycobacterium sp. 4D054 (assembly GCF_052245755.1). Lineage (NCBI taxonomy): Bacteria > Bacillati > Actinomycetota > Actinomycetes > Mycobacteriales > Mycobacteriaceae > Mycobacterium > Mycobacterium sp. 4D054. Next base: position 17,678 of record NZ_JBQQCF010000065.1, on the reverse strand, counting down.
GTGATACTCGCGGTAGGCAACTTCACCGACATACCGCGGCTTGAACCACTGGACCCCCGACATCGAGGCCCCCTCCGCCACCGGCGGCGCGGTGACCTCGGTCCCGGCCAACAGTGTGGCCAGACGGCGACGTTCGGCACCGCTAAAACCCGTGCCCACCTGACCCAACAGCACGAGGCGTCCCGCCTCATCGTGCGCGGCCAGGAGTAGGGCCCCAACCTCACCGCGACGGCCGGCGAACGCCCCCACGATCACCGCCTCCGTCGTGGCACGAACTGGGCTCTTAATCCAGTCCCGTGACCGCCCGGACCGATATGGCGAATCCAGTCGCTTACACACGATGCCCTCGTGGTGCTGATCAGCGCAGATAGCGAGCATGTCCGCAGGAGCGACATCGGTCCAGTGCCTCGGCACCGTCAGTGCTGGCGAACGCTTCACCACCATCAGTGTGTCCAACAGCTCGCGGCGCTCCCGGTAAGGCCAGTGCGTGATGTCTTCGCCGTCGATGTTCACCACATCGAAGGCGAGAAATCGCGTGGGCACCTCACGCACGAGCTGCCCGCTGGGCCGACGCTGCTGAGGCCACCGCCGCTGAAGCCGTCTAAACGACGGGCGCCCGTGTTCGTCGACGGCGACGATCTCACCGTCGAGGATCATTCGACGGCCACCGACTGCAGCTGCGACCGCGGACAACTCGGGGAAGGTTTCGGTGATGTCCGCCCCATTGCGGGACGTCACCCGCACCCGGGGATCTACAGTCAACATTCCCCGCTGGCCATCAAACTTCACTTCTACAGCAAACTGACCGCCGTGCGGGGCCTGGCCCAGCGTCGCCAACATGGGCGCAGGGGCCGCGAGGCGGTCGGGGAACAACGAAGCGCGGGTCACGCTTCGAAGGTACTCACCGGTGGCAGCGCGTCACTGTTACCTGCCGCTTCCCGTAGCAGACTGGCCTATTGATCGGGCATTACTGTTGCTCGTCAAACGCCTCCGACCGAGTGCCGAGATACTTTCCCTTCACCGGCCGGCTGTTTCGGTCGGGCGCAGGCAAGCCTCTTAAGTATCGGCGGTAAGCGGTGTCATTGGTGAGCGGGCGGCCGACGATCTCGCCATCGTCGACCTCGTAACCCACTGACAGCAAGCGCCTTTCGACAGCACCGAGCGTCAACTCTTGGTCGCCGATCTTCACGATCAACGGTTCGATGATCTGGACCTCATAGTGGTCGTCAAGACTGACCTCACGCTCCTCTAGGTTTGGCCCTACTGTCGGCGAGGATGCGTCGTCCTTGAACCGGATTGATGCCCAGTCGCCGAAGACGGTCTGACCACCGATCAGTGCCGCGGCCTCGGCTACGTCGCGAGCATCAGCGGCGCTAACAGTCGTCAAATCCGGGATAAGGACTGGCGTAGACGTCGAAGTCTGAATGACAGACAGTGCCCGCAGATAGACCATGACGTCGTCGGGGAAGGCGGCCTCATGAGAAGGGATCTCACGGTAGTCGACGAACGGGCCGACTCGCTGAGCGACCTCCAGAACGTTGCCAGTGGCGATGCTCTGGAGGAACTCGATACTGGGCAGGACTGCATCGATCTCCTCACCGACGATTCGCGCCCTGGTGAAACCCCATGTGCCGGAACGTGTTTCAAGATCCGTACGAGTGTCAAACGTCAGATAACCCGACTCATCAGTGCCCGACTCCCACACGCCGGTCTGCTCGGGGCCGGTCCTAGCCGTGATCGAGAAGGTCAATGTGGGGCTGTATGTTCCGTCGGACCCGCGGATGCGAAAACGTGCAGCATAGTCTTCGCCCTGGCTCTGAAGGAGTACCTCGGTGAGCCCCCCGGACAGCGGAGCCCCCAGACCCCCGGGCAGATCAATGTCGACCTCGGCCGGCGCACTCAACGGCGTTCCGTACTTGCGCCAACTGTCGTAAGCGTCTTCATCGAAAGCCGCATCCTCGGCTGCGAACCGCAGCCGAAATGGGATCGGGCGTTCACGCTGTGACTCGGAGAAGCGTTGGTACACACGGAAAGTAAGTGTTCTGCCGTCGGGTTGGATCTCTTGCGTGGCTGCAATCATGCCGTCACGGCGTGTAATCTCACCGGGTTCGAGGTCAATGCTGAACTCGTATCTAAAGTGTGGGTCAGTGTCGAGCACCTTGAATATCCGGTCGAGATGCGAAGAAATCTCGGCTGGTGTTACGAGCGCCACGTCATCAACGGTTCCCGTACTCAATGCTTCTCCCGCCGATACGTCGCGCCGCAGGATCGCTGACATCTCAGCGACCGCCGAGCGGAGACGATCGGCGCCACCGTGCAGGTAATAGTCGATGACGTAGGGGTATTCACCGGCCAGCGTCTCGCAAAATGCGCGCCCTTCCCACTTGATGACTCGCCCAGGGGCGTTACGCCACGCGGTAATGCGTTGCTTTTCGTCCTCGTTCAGCGCGAGCTCGGCATCCTCGAACATCTCGTTGATAACGTTATCGGGCATGGAATGAAACCAGTCGAGCTGATTGTCGACGGTATTGTCGACTGGCGCGATCAGGTACCAATCCCCCAGCGGCACGGGCGGTTCTCTGCGGACTAGACCTACCAGCACCCGCCGGAACGACTTCTCTATCTCCTTCTTTTGCGAGGCAGTGAGCGTCTTCGCGTAGCGCTTGATCTGATAGACGTCGTACTTGCCAGCTTCGCGTTTGCTCGGGTCTAGCACGTCGATGCCGAAGTCGCCACGCGATGGGCGGACCCGGGTCGAAGACCTACGCTCGCTATAAAGCAAGTTGGCCAAGACCGTCTCAGCCTCATCGCCACCAAGTTCCGACCATTCAACCCTGCCAGGCATATCACTCCTCGGTTCCCACACCCCACACAACGCGAACAGCTACGAAAGGTTCCGCCCCGGGGTTCGGCTGTCTTCAGCGGCGCCACACGTGAACGCGGTCGGTCTTGAGTGGGGCGCCTTCTGGACCCTTGACGTACGGGGCGATCCACTTCGGGCGCCGATCGGCATGGTTGGGCCCACACGCCTGCTGACGCCAATGACCGCCCACCCACCATCGGTGTCGGTACTGACGGTCACCCGGTGAACCATCGCGTTCCCCGGGCGGGCTCATGGGGCGTCGCAACTCTATGATGCTCACGCGGTTCGGGTCCGCAGCCGCACGAGAGCCTTCCTCGGTCTGCGTCGACGGTGCACTGCCGAGAACGCGCGTGGAGGCGACGGTGGGTTGGCCCATCAGGAGCCAGGCCGCCCCGACGACACTGACCAACGGTGACGCCTCAGCCGATCGGGCCACCTCAGCGGTGCGCGGCACCAACGGCTGTAGCAGCAGCGTCGGGTTGGTCACCCATAGTGGCGAAGACACCCCGTAGGGGGCGAGCAGCTCGGGGTTCTTAGCCAACCGTGACAACGGCTGAATTTGCAGCACCCCGTCGGGGCGAGACCACCACCACACCCCGTCCCACGAAACCTCGGTGGGATCGTTGGGACTCAACGCATTCCATGGCACACTTCCGGCCGGCTTTGCCCAACACAACAGCCCAGTCGGAGCCGGCGCGGCGACAGCGGGCGTCCACTCCGGAAGGGAGTCGGCGGCGTCGAGCGCGACGTCCACCATGTCGCGTGAAACCCAGTACAGCTCAGCACGTTTGATGATGTCGGCTTCGCCGCTCATCTGACTCAACGTCTCGGCCAGCTTCGCCTGCAGCCGCTTCAACCTTCGAAGGCTCTCCCCCGCAGCTCCCAGGGCCTCGGACGGTTCTGCAAGGGCGCTGGATTGGTGGTCGACAAGGCTGTCCAAAGCGTTGCACCACTGCCGGCGAATGTCAGGCAGGCCCGGTGCCGCCCACGGAGTCGCTTTGCGGCGGCTCATCGCCGGCCCGCCGTTCTAGCCGAGACCATCGGCGAACTCCATGACGGTTGCCGCCTGCTCCTCAATGAGAGAGACGAACTTCGGGACCGACTGCGTCGTCATGCGTGAGGGCAACTCCTGCGCCACCGCCCTGAGGCGGGCGCCGGCGGCCCGTAGTTCGGCCTGTTGCACCTCGCGGCTCACCGGAGACGGCGTCACATAGGTCAACACCGCCCGCAATTCGGGAAACCGGATGGCCTCCCCGCCGAGCTTCTCGTTGAACAGCCGCGCATGCGTGCCATCGGTGTGAGCCCAGCTGCGCATCTCTGATTCGAGGTAGGCGGCTATCACGTGCAGTGCCGTCGGTGTGGCGGCGGCGATGGTGGATGCCCCGGCGCGGCCGTACGTGCGGACGGTCTCGGCGAGGTCGCGAACCTCGGTGACCACCTTGGCCAGGTAATTGATATCAACTTGCACATCGAAGTCGGGCATACCAGCGATCCTAAGGGCGCGGCGCACCGCTGATCTGCAAAGATTTCCCCCACTCACACCAAGCTGTACTCCAGTCGGGGAGATGGCACTGCAGTGCCCGCGGCTGGCCCGTACCCGACACACGCCCCGGGCCTTGCCTGTGGTTCTGCCTTTCTGGCCCTCCGATTGTGGCCGGCGGTCCGCTCCGCGCAAGGCCACGGCCTCCGCTGCGCTGCGGGCCCACAGGCTCGGGGCAGCTCCCCCACAAACGTTCGCTGCGCTCACCCGGGACCTGCCCCGCCCGGACCTTTGCACTCCACGGCCCTCTACCGGCCCAAATCTCCAGTGCCAGAAGGCAAAAAGAACGGGCGGGAGATCCCACGATGAGCACCCAGGCACACCACGAGCAGGCCAGCCTCTTCAGCGCCGACACCAGCACACGCCGCCACCCCCGGCATGTGCTGTCGTATGGCCTCGGGTTAGACAGCACGGCGGTCCTACTGCGCTGGCTCACCGACCCGTCCAGCCGTGACTTCGATCTGTCCGACCTGGTGGTCATCACCGCCATGACCGGAGACGAGTTCAGTGCCACCGGGGCCGACGTCGAGCGCTACGTGCTCCCCGAGCTACGTCGCCACCGGGTCCGGTTCGTCCAGGTCGGCCGCCACCAGCTGCTCACCACCGCCGCCGGCGAGGGCATCACCACCTTCAGCGACACCACCGAACCGGACCGACTCTTCGTCGAGGGGGCCTACGCGCTGTCGACGGAGATGCTCACCGCCGGCACCCTGCCGCAGCGCGGCGGTGCCCGCAAATGCAGCGCCCGAGCCAAGGGCGCGGTCCTCGACCCGGTGATCGCCCGACTGACCGGCGGTCAGCCTTACCAGCATTACGTCGGCTTCGAGGTCGACGAGATGGGCCGCGCCGAGCGCGACGCCGCCTACAACACAGCAGCCCGAACCGGCCGCTACCCCCTGATTCAATGGGGATGGACGAGAGCTGACTGCGACACTTTTGTCTACAACCTCACGGGCCGCAGATGGCTCAAAAGTGCCTGCAGCTATTGTCCTTTCGCGCTGAGTTCGGCACGAGGCGTGCAGTCGACGCTGCAGCGTTACGCCGCTGATCCCGCAGCCGGAGCGCTGGCCCTGTTCATCGAACACGTCGCGGTCTGTATCAACGACAAGCAGACCCTGCGCCCGACTGGCCGCCTCTACGACGATGTTGCTGCTGCTGGTCTGACCGGTGTCCTTGACCTGTTCCACCGCCGCCTCGACGACACCGAGCACGCGATCTACGAAGTGCGCCGGGTGGCCAAGGTTCGCGGGACCGGAACCAGGCCGGTCATCGCCCGGTCAGTGCGTCTGCTTGATCGTGGATCTCGCGCCGAGATGGCAGCCGCATTACTGGGCATGCCCGGACAGCTGCACACCGGCAACGACGGGATCGCGCGCAGCATCGCGGTGCGCCGCGGTGAGACGCCGCCATGGGCAGAGCGGTTCTATGTCGCCTGCCCGGCCGTCGTTGCGGACAAGGCCAGACCCCACTTCGAGCGCTGGTTCGCCGAGGTGGCCGGCGATGTCGCGCTGTTCTGACACCCGCCCTCGGGCACGCCAGCTACAGCCCCAGCGGGTCCGACCAGGCCGGCTGCGCATAAGCGGTGTCGAACGGCATCGCCGGGCGCGGCCATGCGCCGGTGACCGCCCAGGTCAGCACCGGCGCCGACACCGGCCCCTGGATGGGCCGCGTCAAGGCATCGACCAGCGCACTCTCACACGACGACATCAACCCAGGCTACCGGGGCGGTGCATATCCACAGCGGAAGCGCCTGGCGGCGCTGCAGTTGATTCGCCGGCCCCTGCGGGGCCGCCGACCCACCGAAGTTTGCCTTTCTGGCCCTCCGATTGTGGCCGGCGGTCCGCTCCGCGCAAGGCCACGGCCTCCGCTGCGCTGCGGGCCCACAGGCTCGGGGCAGCTCCCCCACAAACGTTCGCTGCGCTCACCCGGGACCTGCCCCGCCCGGACCTTTGCACTCCACGGCCCTCTACCGGCCCAAATCTCCAGTGCCAGAAGGCAAAAAGAACGGGCGGCCACCGCCCACTCACCTCCGAAAGGAACCCACCATGGCTCACGAACTCGATCAGACCGCAGGCAAAGTCAGCTTCGCCGACTCGCGTACCGACGCCTGGCACCAACTCGGCCAGCAGGTTGGCCACGCTATGACCGCTCGCGAGGCTCTCCACGCCGCCCACCTGGCCAACTGGAACGTCCGCAAAATGGCGCTGGTTGTCCCCCAGGAGCCGGTGATCAGCGAAACCGGTGTCACCACACCCGCCCCGCTGGCAGTGCCCGACCAGTGGGCCACCGTGCGCACCAACCCCATTACCGGAGCCCTCGATGTGCTCGGCGTGGTCGGCAACAAGTACGAGCCGATGCAAAACGAAGCATCGTGTGACCTGCTCGACGCGCTCACCGGCGAAAGCGGTGCGGTCTACGAGACGGCCGGGGCGCTACGCGGCGGGCGCGAAACGTTCGTGACCATGAAGCTGCCCGAATCGATGGTGTTCGACGGGATCGACGGCACCAAGGACCGCACCGACTTCTACCTGGCCGCGCTGAACTCTCACGACGGGTCCAGCAAGTTCCGCTTCCTGGTGACGCCGGTGCGCATCGTGTGCGCCAACACCCAGAGCGCGGCCATCGCACGCGCGGCGGCCAGCTTCGGCATCAGCCACACCGGCGGGGCCGCCGTCGCCTTGCAGGAGGCCCGACGAGCGCTCAAGTTGAGCTGGCGCTACGTCGAAGCGTTCGAGCAGGAAGCAGCCGCCCTCTACGCCGCCCCCATGGACCTCGACCAGATGCGCCGTTTCGCCGGCGAGCTCGTCGACGTCGACGGCGCCGAGTCCAAGACCACGGCCCGCAACCGCCGCGACACCGCCAACGCGATCGTCAAACTGTGGGTGTCCAGCCCCACCGTCGCTCCGATCGCCGGGACCCGGTGGGCGGCCTACAACGCGGTCACCGAGTACGTCGACCACTACAGCAAGGTCCGCGCCGCAGGAGATCCGCAGTCGGTACGGGCCCTGCGCGCAGTCACCGGCGGCAGCACCGCTCAGACCCTGAAGACCAACGCCTTCCGGATGCTGCAAACCCTCTAACCCCCCGGGTGGTCTGGCCCGCCCCGCGCGGGCCAGACCACCCCATCCCCCACGATCCCGAAAGGAGCTGCCATGCAGGAATATCGGGCACGACAGCCACGGCTTGATCGACCCGCACCGATGCCATCGGGGAACTGCATAGGCGGAAGCGCCTGCGGCGCTGCTGAACACCAGGTCCCTACGGGCCCCGGCGCTAGTTTATTTGCCTTCTGGCTTTCGATTATGGCCGGCGGCCCGCTGCGTGCAAGGCCACGGCCTCCGCTGCGCTCCGGGCCCAAGGGCTCGCAAAATTCTTTCGAGGCTCGCTGCGCTCGCGCGAAGAATTTTGCGCCCGGACCTTTGCACTCCACGGCCCTGATGCCGGCCCAAATCTTCAGTGCCAGAAGGCAAAAAGAACGGGCGGCCACCGCCCACTCACCCCATCGATGAAAGGTCACCATCACCATGAGCGAGAACACCACCACCGTCACCGACAACGACACCAACGCACAGGTCGCGGCGGCTGGCACCCTCGAACACCTCGACCCGCACACGTTGGAGCTGGAAACCAACGTCCGCGACGACGCCGCACTCGACGCTGATTTCGTCGCCAGCATCAAAGAGCACGGCGTGCTCAACCCCATCGCAGCGGTGCGCGGACACGACGGCGTGGTGCGGGTGCGCGCCGGACAGCGACGCACCCTGGCCGCACGCGAGGCTGGTCTGACCAGCGTCCCGGTCTACGTGCGCCCAGCCGGTGCGACCGACGACAAGGCCCAGGTGGTCGAACGGGTCTCCGAGCAGATCGTGGAGAACGACCGACGCCGCGAACTCACCGAGGCCCAGCGGGCACGCGGCATCCAGCAGATGCTCGACGCCGGAGCCTCCGTGACCAAGGTCGCCAAGAAACTGTCCATCGGGCGCGACACGGTCAAATCCGTGGCCACCGCCGCCGGATCACAGGCCGCGATGGAGGCACTCGACGCGGGGCAACTGTCGCTGTCAGAGGCCGCAGTGCTCAGCGAGTTCGATGACGACCCCGACGCCATCATGCGTCTGCTCGAAGTGGCCGGAACCAACCGATTCGAGCATCGGGTCGCCGAAATCCGCCAGGACCGCGCCGCCCAACAGGCCTACCAAGAAGCTGCCGCCAGCTACACCGAGCAGGGATACACCGTGGTCGAGGACTTCCCCGCCTACGGGGACACGACGTGTGTGGAACTGCGCTACCTGCGCACCCCCGAGGGCGAGGCTGCCACCGACGAGCATGTCACCGACCCTGCACACTGGGCGGTCTGCCTGACCGAAGTCGAAGGCTACGTCGACACCGAGACCGGCGAACCGGTCGACGCCCACGACATCGACTGGCACGCTCGATTCAGTGCCACGGTTGCCGAGGGCAAGCGCGACCCCAGCTCAGTCACCGAAGTGGTTGTGTGGGAGGCAGATTGGTTGTGCACCGACTACGCCGCCGCCGGACTGGTCTTGTGCGAATCACTGGCTAAGCGCGTGGAAGCCCTCGCCCGCGAGGACAGCGACCACCACGCCGATGACTCCAGCGACCAGGACGCCGAAGCGCGGGAGGCCGCAGCAGCCGAAGCGGCGCGCCGCGAGCGGCGCAAGGTCATCGCGCTCAACAAGCTCGGCGAAGCCGCCCAGCAGGTGCGTCGCCAGTTCATCACCGGCAAGATCCTCGCCCGCAAGACCGCCCCCAAGGGTGCGGCGATGTTCGTGGCGAGCTGCCTCACCCGCGACGTGCGCCTGATCGAGGAACACCACGGCGGGCAGATCAGCGCCGAGCTGCTCGGGGCCAGCGACTCGACAGCAGTGACGAAGATGGTGGCCGAGCTGCCCGCCACCGGCGACGGACGCGCCCAGGTGATCACCCTGGCGCTGGTGCTCGGTGCACTGGAAGCCCGTACCGGCAAGGACGCCTGGCGAGGGAGCGGCTGGGGCCACTACGTCGGAGCCGCCGAGCTGCTGCGCTTCCTGGCCGACAACGGCTACCCGCTGGCTGACATTGAGCGCGTCATCCTCGGCGAGCAAACCGCTGATGCACTCTATGACTCGCTGACCGAGCAGTCCGAGCCCGCCGAGGACGACTAGCCCCCGCGTCGGGAGGTGGGGCCGGTCAGCGCCGGTCCCACCTCCCGCTCGGGACCGCCATCAGCAGGACCATGGTCGCGCATTTCATCCACGAGATCGACATCGCCGCGACCAGTGCAGCGGAAGCGCCTGACGGCGCTACTGAATTATTTTTCTGACCGCTTTCTCTTTTATCAATTGTGGCCGGCGGCCCGCTCCGCGCAAGGCCACGGATACGGCCTAACGGCCCGGAAACTTTTCCACGAATCCGCTCGCAAAAGACGCTCACGGGGAAAACTTTCCGTCCGGACCTGTGCACTGCGCTGGGCCCTACGCCGGCCATGACATTGATGCGAGAAAGCGCCAAAGAACAGGCAGCACCAAAGCTGAACAGGAGTGTGCGAACGCATGTTACGACCGATTCGAGGGTCAGATACCGGCCAGAGCCATACCGGCCGAACGGGTTGCCTTCAGCGTAATTACGCGCTGATTTTCGACCGGTCAAAAAAGGTCACAGCTTACCCACAAATAGCCCGATAAATGTTGCCTGACACGCCGAAATGCCGATATAATCGAAATAGATAACAGCAATTCGTGACAACCCTTAAGGAGTGAGAAATGACCGCCATCACCGTCTACACAAAGCCCGCCTGTGTGCAATGCAACGCGACCTTCCGAGCATTGGACAAAGCAGGTGTGGATTACGCGAAAGTCGACATCACCGTCGACAGCGACGCTCGCGACTACGTGATGGGACTGGGCTACCTGCAGGCCCCCGTCGTGGTGGCCGGCGGACAGCACTGGTCCGGTTTCCGGCCCGACCGCATAGCTGAGGTCAGCAAAGCCCGCCCGCTGAGCGCCTGATCACCTTTGACCACGACAGGAGACCCACGATGTACCAGCTATCCATCGACCACCAAGGCCGGTCGGTCACCACCACCGACCACCCCGACCGCGACGACGCTCACCGCAGCCTCATCAACTACGTCATCGGCGCCGACTACTACCTGCGCCCGCTGCCCACGCACCCCGACACCACCCGCTACGAGCTGCTCGCCCTGGCCGAACCAGACAGCCGCGCCACCAGGCCGCACCACACGGGACACGCCACCATCGCCCCGGCCGGTCACCAAGCCAGCGAGACCGCCACCTACCACGCCGCCGTCGCCGCGCAGCGATGGATCACCGACCACCACGACACCTGGCACCACGGAGCCGACACCGACCCCGGAGCGCGCTACCCGCTGGCGGTCCTCACCGCCGCCCGCGCCGAAGGCCACTGCTGGTTCACCGCTGGCACACTCTGGCGCGAAGCCGCGCAGCTGGCCGGAGTCGAGCTGCCCACCGCACCCGATCAGCATGTCCTGGAGACACTGCGCCACCACGCCCTGAGCCAGGCCGGTACCCACCCCAGCCCCGCCGAGCTGGCCGCCGCCGTGCACGCCGCTTTGCCCACCGCCACCACCACCGACCAGGCCAGCGCCCTGACCTGGTGGTATGCCCTGCTGATCTGGGGGGCCACCGCATCATGACCGCCGCGCACCGCGCCCCACTGCACGTCGTCCCCGACAACGACACCGACCGGGCGGCCACCGAAGACTTCGAGCTCAGCGCCGAACCGAGCGGCGAAACCATCGCCGCACGCTGGGAGCCGGAAAATCAGCTCCTCGGAGCCCTGCTGTGGATGCCCTACACCCGAGCGCGCACGTTCTGCGACCTCATCCCCGACACCGCCATCTGGCGGCCCATGAACCGCTGGGTCTACGAGATCATCCGCCGCGTCACCGACGCCCGCCGCGACCCCGATCCGGTCACCGTATTGGCCTACGGTCGCCAACACGCCGCCACCCAGTCGCTGGACCCCACTCGCCCCCCGACCGCCGGCCAACACCACCGACTGGCCCTGCATCTGGCCGACCTCTACACCCACACCGTCAGCGCCGCCGCAGCAGCCAACCACGCGCGCGACGTGCTCGACGAGGCGTACCGCCGTGCGGTGCGCGAACACGGAATCCGCATGCAGCAGATGGCCGACAGTGGCGCCGACCGTGCCGACCTCACCACCCACATCAGCACCGCCCGCGACGACCTTGCCGAACTGTGGCGACGCGCCGAAGCGGCCGCCCAGCCCGGATGGGACCAGCCGTGATGAGCCCCGGCCGTACCTCCACCCCGGTCAGCGTCGATCTGCGCATCGCTGCCCGCGCTGGCCAAGCGGTCCAATCCTGCACCGCCCAGGACCACGGCCAATCCGCCCGCACCGCGCACGCCTGGATCGACACCCTGCACAACCGCGCCCGCCGCGCTGCCGAGCGGCAACGCACGCGGTCGCAGCGCTGAGCCTGCGCCCGAACCTGGGTTGTCAGCGGTCGCGCCCACAATGATTCGCAGCACCCCACCAGGAAGAAAGGGACTCGCGATGCGGCCCACCCGAGCAGCAACACTGACCGCCCTCGCCGGGGCCCTCATCCCCATCACCAGCCTGTTCGCACCCGCGCTCAGCCATGCCGGCGCCTACACCGTCGCCGCCGGCGACGAGATCGCCGTGCACTCGAACACCGGGTCCACCACCTGCACGCTGGGCTACACCTACACCGCCGGGGCCACCACCTATGGGGTCACCGCCGGCCACTGCACTCGAGGTGGCGGCTCCGCAGTATCCGACCACGACAGCGGGGCCACCGGCGCCGTCGCCGTCGCCGTCAACGACCCCGATCCGCTTTTCGACGACTTCGCGCTGATCAACTTCGGCACCAGCCGATCGGTGTCCACGATCAACGGCATGCCTGTCAGCGGCATGGGTGTTCCAGATCCCGCAATCACCGTGTGTCGCAGCGGAATCCGCACCAAGACTGTCTGTGGACAGCTCGACGGGCGGCTACTCGGCTACCAATACAGCGTGACCGGGATGCCCGAAAGCATCCCCGGCGACTCCGGAGCGCCCGTGTGGCAGCCCGCCAGCGACGGCACCGCCACCATCGTCGGCATCTGGCTAGGCGAGCACCACACCCACAGCGGCACCCGCACCGGCCGCTTCACCAGCCTGACCGAATCGCTAACCGATCTGGTCGTCGCCGGCCTGCAGCGCTGACCCCGGGAGCGGGCCGGTGCCCGTGTGCACTGGGAAAGCCGGCGCGCAGCGCCGCCCACATCTATCCACCAAACCCGCGCGCTGGGCTGAGAAACAACCCCGGTCCATTCTCGCCACCGTGCCGATTGCGCGAAATACCGCCTCGCAGAACCCGTTCGGGGTGAAGGCACTTATAGTGCCAGCCACTGACGGCCCGTCACCTCGCCCGCGCCCCACCGGTCAAGCGGCGCCCGGAGGCGCCGATGCCCGCCTGCGGCGGGCGTGGTCCGTAGCCCCTCACCTTTAACCGTTCAGCTGGGTCGCCCAGTGTGACCGACGAGGCCCCGTCACGCGCAACCCACACCCGCGCCGAACTCCGCAGGCCGAGTGACCTTTTCGGCCCAACGCCAGCTCGCCAGGGCGCTGCGCGCCGGCTCGCGCGGGCCGAAAACCCTGCTCCGCTCGTCACGGCCTCTTCGAGGTTGCGCGCGCCACCCCGCCGGTCCCCCGCACCCCCAGCGCTAACCGGCGCACCCAACCCGTACACGAACGGAGAACAACCATGACCAAGATCGCCATCCCCGAGTCGCACATCGGCATCCCCGCCGGAGCGATCTCCCAGGCCTACGTACGACTGCGCGGCGCCCAACAGCCCGACATCAGCGTCCATCACGCCCACACCGACATCGCCCGCGTCACCCTCACCTGGGGACGCATCCTGTTCACCTTCTTCAACACCCAAGCAGCCCAGGGCGTGCTGGAAGCCTTCGGAGCCGCCCGCCAGGCGCTGGCCGGGCTCCCCGACAACCTCGCCCCGAGCGACCAACAGCCCTACGACGGGCCCGCCATCGGCGTCGACTGGACCCGACGCCCGCCCTACGCCGTCACCCGCCGCGAAGCCCTCACCCCGGACAAGCGACGCACCATCCGCTGGGTCGAGGTTTACATGCGGCCCGTGACATTCCAGATCGTCGACCTCGCCGCCTACCGCAGCGCTGTCGAGGTCCTCCAACTCGCCCACAAAACAGCCGCCGCCGTCTGCCTCGACGGAGACCAACACCGCTTCGATCCCACCGACGCCAGCTACCGCCCGACCCGGTGATCCACAGGGGCCGCACTTATCCACAACCGGGAGTGCGGCCCCTCCCGCCACCGCCTCCTGGCGGCGATCATCGGAACATGACCATCACCTGGGCAGTGACCAGCAGCGGCCACCGCAGCGAGCAGACCATCATCGGTCTCGGCGACAACCCCGCCCACGCACGCATCCGGCTCACGGCCGCCACCGCGGCCCTGATCGCCCGCGCCGGCGATGACGAATGGCCGCGCTACACACTGCACCTCGGAGCCGACATCGCCGCCATCATCCAGACCGGCGACGGCGTCGACGGCAGCCCCGACCACGCCGCCACCGCCGAGCTCCTCGCCGGCCTGCACCACGACAGCCCCAACCCCTTCACGCCGTAACCCCCGTACACCACACCGGCGCGGTGTGGTGTCTTCGCGGTGCGCGGTCGCCGGCGCACTAGGTGCGACCGGCGGATGCCCGCCTGCGGCGGGCGTGGTCCGTAGCCCCTCACCTTTAACCGTTCAGCTGGGTCGCCCAGTGTGACCGACGAGGCCCCGTCACGCGCAACCCACACCCGCGCCGAACTCCGCAGGCCGAGTGACCTTTTCGGCCCAACGCCAGCTCGCCAGGGCGCTGCGCGCCGGCTCGCGCGGGCCGAAAACCCTGCTCCGCTCGTCACGGCCTCTTCGAGGTTGCGCGCGCCACCCCGCCGGTCCCCCGCAACCCCAGCGCTAACCGGCGCACCCAACCCGTACACGAACGGAGAACAACCATGACCACCCACACCGACCTCCTCGCCGGCGGCCGCCACACCTACTGGCTGGGCGAACGCCTCGCCGCCATCGCCACCGACCTGCTCTACTTCGTCGAACCCGGCCACGAGGAACTGCACCCCGACGGCATCCCCGACGGGCTGACCATCACCGCCCACCGCCGCAACCACACCTGGGGCTCCACCGCCCAGGTCTGGGCCCGAGACCCCCAGGCAGTCCTGCAGGCCAGCGCCGAATCCAGCGCCGCACACCCCGACCTCGGCCGCTCCATCTCCGCACGCACCCGCCACTTCCGCGGCGGCGGCCTGCTCTGGACCCACACCGCACCTGTCGTCACCGATGAACCGATCAACCCGCTGGACCCCTGGAGCTACGCCGCTGTTGGCCGCCACCTCTACCAGCTGCGCCCCGAATACCGCCTCGACGGCGCACCCCTATGGCAGCTCCGCACCGACGACCTCGACACCGAACATCCCCGCTTCGCCGGCATCGACTCCGCCACCACACACATCGCCGAGTTCCTCGAACCCGCACCCGCACCGTCCCGGCGGCGCCGCGGCACCCGCAGCGCCTGACATCCACACCACGCCGGCGGCCGCCAACCCACCGCGGCCGCCGGCACCTCCCCTCCCACACCACCGAAAGGACCCCACAATGAGCGAGCACGCCACCACCCCCGCAGGCGAGACGACACCCCTGCGACGCGACGGAAACGCCAACTACTACAACCAGATTGACCCGCCAGCAGCACATTTCATCGAACAGACCGTGGCAGTGCACCTACGGCTCTCCGACGACGGCACCCGCTGGATCGTCGACGGCCCCAGCGTCGACGGCCACCCGCTCGACAGCACCTACCGCGATCTAAGCGCCACCAACTCCGAATGCGCCTGCAGCCAGCCCAAGGAATGCGCCCGGCTCCGCGACCACGCCGACAATCTGCCGCTACCCACCGGCGCCGAACTGCTCACGATGCTCGCCGCCGCCCTCGACGCACCCGCCGAGCTCATCACCGCCGAACAAGCCAGCAGCTGGGCCGGGCGCACCCTCACCGCCGACGAGGTCGACCGCCTCTCCGAAGCGATCCCGCACTCCTCGATCCCCGACGCCATCGACACCATCGCCGCCAGCTGGGACTAAAACTCAGC
Organism: Mycobacterium sp. 4D054; assembly: GCF_052245755.1. Classification (NCBI taxonomy): domain Bacteria; kingdom Bacillati; phylum Actinomycetota; class Actinomycetes; order Mycobacteriales; family Mycobacteriaceae; genus Mycobacterium; species Mycobacterium sp. 4D054. The sequence continues at coordinate 2,071 of NZ_JBQQCF010000065.1, read as the reverse complement.
AGCACGGGCCCGGTCACCCACCGCAGGGTGACCGGGCCCCCCTTTTCCTCCGGTCCTAGCCGCCCGCAGCAGCCCTCCGGGGCGCTTGGCGAACGTCCGATATCCGTAACCCCTCACCTATCTACCTGTCAGCAGCCGCCCAGCCTGACCGCAGGACCCCGAGCCGGCTCAACCCACACCCGCGCCGAACTGCACAGGCCGAGTGACCTTTTCGGCCCTGCCAACTCGCCGAAGGCGCTGGCGCGCCCGGCTCGCGCACGCCGAAAACCCTGCTCCGTCCCGGCGCGGCCTCTGCGGGGTTGACCCGCCCCACCCCACGGTCCATGACGCGGCCGCACTGACCGGCGCACCGCCGGTCACCAACAGTGAGGACCCACCATGTTTGACCCCTTCGACAAGATCGCCGTACCCACCACCGCCGGCACCTACGTCATCGCCCTGTACTACGACATCGACGCCGCCGCACCCGATTACAGCGACGACGGCGGATTCGTCTACCTCGGCACCGCCCGTACCATCAGCGCTCAACTCGGCGACGCCGCCCACGACGTCGCCGCCCTGCTGCGCCAGCACACCGCCGCCAATGACTCCCTCAACGACCATGAGTACCGGTCCGCGGCCGCCCTCTGCCGCTACCTGTGGCTGACCCACGGACTCACCGGCATCCTGGAAGTCACCCGCAGCGGCGACCGCTACGGCACCGCCGAGCCCAGCGCCGACCGCTACCGCAGCATCGACGGTCTGGCCTGGGCCCCCGCCGACGCGACAACACCCCTGGACTACACACGTGGCACCGTGGCCGCCTACGACGCCTGGGCCAACGGCGAGGTCTACGGCTACACCGTCGTCGCCCCCGACTGCCGAGACGTCGCCTCCTGCTGGGACTTTTACGCCGACCCCGACGAGCCGATCACCGCTGACGCTCCCCCCGGCCTGGCCACCATGGTCGCCCAGGCGCGCGAGGAGATCGACCACGACGTCGAAGCACGCACCGCCCAGGCCAACACCATCGGGTCCGGATTCATCGGGCTCATCTAAAAACACTGTCCCGGCGAGCCGGCCACCGCGACATCCACCGGTGGCCGGCCGCCCTACAGCGACCCACCGCCCACTGGCGGCCGCCCTGGCGGGCGCCGGATGCCCGCCTGCGGCGGGCGTGGGTTGGGTAGCTACTCACCTTTAACCGTCAGCAGGGGTCGCAGCCTAATCGGCCGGGGGCCCGACCGGTCAACCCACACCGACGCCGAACTACGCAGGCCGAGTGACCTTTTCGGCCCTATCAAGCTCGCTGCCGCTCGCGGGCCGAAAACCCTGCTCCGTCCAACGTCGGCTCTTCGGGGTTGACCGCCCACCCTCACCCGATTGACCGCTCCCCAGCGCTGACCGGCGCACCACTCACCACGAGAAACGGGAGAACAACCATGGACCACGCATTCGAACTCGCCTTCGACCTTCTCGCCGAAGCCGCCGACCGCATCCAGCACCAGCAGTACGGCATCACCCGAAACCTGCACCACAACCACGGACCGATCCAGCTGACCACCGTCCACGAGTACAGCCCCGAACGGGGACACCACCTCGTCCTGCTCGCCAACGACGACTACGGACTCCTGGCCGCCATCGAGGCCACCGCACCCGACCTTGACACCACCCCCGACACCCGCATCCAGAAAGTCCGGGCCGGCGACCTGACCTTCCACGCCGTGCCCGGCACCTGGTCCTACCGCGCCACCGGCGCCCACACCTACACCCTGACCGCCGGAGTCGGCGACGAGCCGATGTGGACCCTCACCATCGACCACGCACCCCTGGCCCTGGCCTACGACGACCTCCACCAGGCCATCGACGACGTGCTCACCACCGAACCCGTCGCCGCCTAACCGATCCCGGCCGGGCCCGCCACCACCAGGCGGTGGGCCCGGCCCCATCCACCCACTCACCACGGAAAGGACTCTCAATGAAGAAGTCAAGCCGCGGCGGTGACCGGGGGTGAATCAGGTTGCCAGGTCCGGTTGTCACGGATGAGGGCGTAGAGAACGTTGGTGCGCCGTCGCGCCAGGCAGATGGTGGC
>NZ_JBQQCF010000064.1:0-22501 GCF_052245755.1 Mycobacterium sp. 4D054 | reverse complement strand
CCCGGCAACCGACTCCGCATCCAACAGCTCACGCTGATCCTCAGAATGCCCCTGCATCCATTAATCATCTCGAGAACCCAGCCACAAACCCCGCCACCACGCCGGATTAATTCAGCAGACTCCTAGGGCGCCAGAGCCACGATGCGCTCGGCGCGCCGCAACACCGGCATGTCGACCATCTGACCCTCGAACTGGAAAACGCCTCGCTGGGTGCGCGCGGTGTCGAGGACACGGCGGGCCCACTCCACCTCGCCATCGGTGGGTGTGTAGCCGGCCCGGATCACCGCGACCTGAGACGGGTGGATGGCCACCTTGGCGTCGAACCCGACCGCGACGGCGTCGTCGACCTCGGCACGCAGGCCGTCGAGGTTCTTGATGTCGAGATACACCGAGTCCAACGCCAGCCGGCCGTACGCCTTGGCGGCCAGCAACGTCTGCGAACGCACGTGGCGGGCCACCTCGCGGTATGAGCCGTCGGGGTAGCGATTGGCCGTCCCGCCGAGCACGGCGAACAGATCCTCGGCACCCCACATCAGGGCGTACGCGTTGTCCACGCGCGCCAGGTCGACCACATTGAGCGCACCGAGCGGTGTTTCGATGAGCACCACGACCTGCCGGGGGGCGAGCGCGGCGACCTGCTCCGGTGACTCGGTCTTGGCGAGCATCACCGTCGTGTACGACGTGCCGGCCAGCGCCTCGAGGTCGAGTTCGTGGTCGGGGGTGCCGGCGGGGTTGACCCGCACCACAGTGCGCGCCGGATCCAACGGGGTGTCGACGAGCGCTTTGCGCGCGGCCTCGCGATCCTTGGCAGCCACACCGTCCTCCAGATCGAGGATCACGATATCGGCTGCTGCAGCGGCCTTCTCGAATCGCTCCGGCCTGTCAGCCGGGCAGAACAACCACGCGGGACCGACAGCCAGTGCCATCGTCACTCTCCTTCGGGGCGCTTGCGCACCATGGTCTTGCGCGACGCCGTGGCCACGATGTCGCCGTGCTGGTTGCGGCCGGTGTGGGCGAAGGTCACGATGCCCTCGCCCGGGCGGCTCTTGGACTCCCGCTTGTCGACGACCTCGGTCTCGGCGTACAGCGTGTCACCGTGGAACAGTGGCTTCGGGAATGCGACCTCACCGAAACCGAGATTGCCGACGATGGTGCCCTGCGTGAGCTGCGCGACGGACAGACCGACCAGCGTCGAGAGCGTGAACATCGAGTTGACCAGGCGCTGGTGGAACGGCGGCAACGCATCCGAGAACGCGGCGTCAAGGTGTAACGCCTGAGTGTTCATCGTCAGTGTGGTGAACAAGACGTTGTCGGCCTCGGTGATCGTGCGCCCCGGCCGGTGCTGGTAGAGTACGCCGGTCTCGAACTCCTCGAACCAGAGCCCGCGCTGGACGACGATCGTCTTCGGGGTCACATCGCTCATTACAGACCCAGCTCCCGCCCGATCAGCATCAGCTGCACCTCCGTTGTGCCCTCGCCGATTTCGAGGATCTTGCTGTCGCGGTAGTGTCGTGCCACGGGATACTCGTTCATGAACCCGTAGCCGCCGAAGATCTGCGTGGCGTCGCGGGCGTTGTCCATCGCCGCTTCACTCGAGACCAGCTTGGCCACCGCGGCGGCCTTCTTGAAGGGCTTGCCCGCGAGCATCAGCGCGGCGGCGTCGTAGTAAGCCGCGCGGGCGGCGTGCGCCCTGGCTTCCATCCTGGCGATCTTGAACGCGATCGCCTGATTGGTACCGATCGCCCGGCCGAAGGCGTGCCGCTCCTTGGCGTACTTCACGCTTTCGTCGACGCATCCTTGGGCGGCACCGACCGACAGCGCCGCGATCGCGATCCGACCCTCGTCGAGGATCCGCAGGAAGTTGGCATAGCCGCGGCCGCGTTCGCCGAGCAGGTTCTCCTCGGGCACACGCACGTCGTCGAAGCTGAGCGGGTGGGTGTCCGACGCGTTCCAACCGACCTTGTTGTAGGCCGGTTCGGCGGTGAACCCCGGTGTCGGCACCGGCACCAGAATCGACGAGATCTCCTTCTTGCCGCCGGTCTCCCCGGTGACCGCGGTGACCGTGACCAGCTTGGTGATGTCGGTTCCCGAATTGGTGATGAACTGTTTGGACCCGTTGATCACCCAGTGTCCGTCGTCGAGCCGGGCGGTCGTCTTCGTCGCCCCAGCGTCACTACCTCCGCCTGCTTCGGTCAAACCAAAAGCGCCCAAAGCCTTTCCGCTCGCCAGCAGCGGCAGCCACTCCTGCCTCTGGGCCTCCGTGCCGAACCGGTAGACCGGCATCGCACCCAGCGAGACGCCGGCCTCCAGGGTGATCGCCACGCTCTGGTCGACCTTACCCAGCTCTTCGAGCGCCAGGCACAGCGCGAAGTAGTCGCCGCCCATGCCGCCGTACTCCTCGGGGAACGGCAGGCCGAACAACCCCATCTCGGCCATCCCCGAGACCACCTCGTACGGGAACGAGTGCTCTTCGTCGTGCTTGGCCGCGACCGGCGCCACCACGCTCTGCGCGAAATCCCGCACGGTCTTGGCCAGCTGCTCGTAATGGTCGGGAAGTGTCCCGGTGGCCAGGTTATTGTTCATGCGCGATTCGCTCCGCTTCTCGCTGGACTGTCATGACTGCGGCTCCTCGGTTGCCGTTATCCGGGCCAGCACCTGGCCCACTTTCACCTGTTCGCCCGCACCGATCAGCAGGTCGACCACTCCGTCCACGGGGGCGGACAGCGCGTGCTCCATCTTCATCGCCTCGACAGTGACCACGACGGTCCCGGCGGTCACCGTGGCACCGTCCTCCACCCCGACGGCGACTACCGCGCCCGGCATCGGGCTGGTCAGTTCGGCGTCGCCGCTGTGGGCGTCGTCGGGCCGCACGGGGGCTTCCCGGACCTCCTCAACCAGTGTCACCCGTCCCGCACCGCCCAGCCACACCTGATGACCGGCTCCGGCGACGAGGTACTCCGTGCGCACCCCGTCGAGGGTGACGGCCAGCAGGCCGGCGGCCAGAGTCGCACTCAGCGTACGGCTTTCGCCGCCCTCGACGGTGGCCGTGGCCTCCTGGGGTGTGCCGGTCAGCCAGACGTGGTCGGTGCGTTCCCCCGCCCGCAGCCGGATCGGCGTCGGGGCATGCCCGGCGATCCGCCAGCCCGACGGCACCTCCCACGGACTCGCCGGCGCCCCCGGCCATGACCGCAGCCATCGATAGGCCGCCGCCGCGACGAGTTCCGCATCCGTCGCCGGCGCCGGCGCGAAATCCGGCAGCCGTCGATCCAGCAGCCCGGTGTCGAGATTTCCGGCGACCACGTCGGGATCGGCCAGCAGGAAGCGCAGGAACTCCACATTGGTGGTCAGTCCCAGGACCGCGGTATCGCCCAGCGCCCGATCGAGAGCGCGCAGAGCGCCGGGCCGGTCCCCGGCATGGGCGACCACCTTGGCCAGCATCGGGTCGTAGTCGCTGCCGACCACCGTGCCGCGCCTCAGTCCGGAATCCACCCGCACGCCGGGCGCGGCGGGTTCGCGCAGCGCGAGAACATCGCCCCCGGTGGGCAGGAAGTTGCGGTCCGGGTCCTCGGCGTACACACGGGCCTCGATGGCGTGGCCGTCGAGGCGGATGTCCTCCTGCGCCACCGGCAACTTCTCCCCCGCGGCGACACGGACCTGCAGTTCGACCAGATCCAGCCCGGTGACCATCTCGGTGACCGGGTGCTCGACCTGCAATCGGGTGTTCATCTCCATGAAGAAGAACTCATCGGGGCGGTCGGCGGACACGATGAACTCGACGGTGCCGGCACCGGTGTAGTCGACGCTGCGCGCGGTGTCGCAGGCGGCCGCGCCGATACGCGCACGGGTCTGGGCGTCCAGCAGCGGTGACGGGGCCTCTTCGATGACCTTCTGATGGCGACGCTGCAGACTGCACTCGCGCTCACCGAGGTGCACCACATTGCCGTGGGTGTCGGCGAGCACCTGGACCTCGATGTGGCGGGGATTGAGCACGAACCGTTCAAGAAACAGCGTGTCGTCACCGAACGCCGACGCTGCCTCGCGACGAGCACTGGCCAAGGCGGAACCTAGGTCCGCGGCTTCGTGCACCACGCGCATGCCCTTGCCTCCGCCTCCCGCGGAGGGCTTGATCAGCACCGGGAAGCCGACCTCGGCCGCACCGGCGATCAGGTCGTCGTCGGTGAGACCGGGACGGGAGATGCCCGGCACCACGGGAACCCCGAACGCCGACACCGCGGCCTTGGCCGAGATTTTGTCGCCCATGATCTGGATCGCCGACACCGGCGGGCCGATGAACGTGATCCCGGCGTGTTGCAGCGCCTCGGCGAATTGTGCGTTCTCCGACAGGAATCCGTACCCGGGATGCACTGCCTGGGCGCCGGTGCGCTCGACGGCCGACAGCAGTGCATCGATCGACAAGTAGCTCTGCCGCGCCGGCGCGGGCCCGATCCGCACTGCCACGTCAGCCTCGGCGACGTGCCGGGCGCCGGCGTCAGCGTCGCTGAACACCGCCACAGAGCGAATTCCCATGGCGCGCAACGTCCGGATCACCCGAACGGCGATCTCGCCCCGGTTGGCCACCAGGACGGTGTGAAACATCCCGTCGCTGCGCTCGCCCTGGATGTGAAACATCCCGTCGCTGCGCTCGCCCTGGATGTGAAACGTCGTGTGGTTCATATTCCTCACATCCTGAAGACGCCGTAGGACACCGGCTCCAGAGGCGCCTGGGCGGTCACCGAAAGCGCCAGTCCGACAATATCTCTGGTGTCGGCGGGGTCGATGACACCGTCGTCCCAGAGCCGGGCGGTGGAATAGTACGGGTTACCCTGGTCCTCATACTGAGCGCGGATGGGCGCCTTGAACGCCTCCTCCTCCTCTGGCGTCATGTCCCCGCGGACGGTGGCCAGCACCGAGGCGGCCTGCTCGCCACCCATCACCGAGATACGGGCGTTGGGCCACATCCACAAAAAGCGTGGTGAATACGCCCGCCCGCACATCGAGTAGTTGCCGGCGCCGTAGGAACCGCCGATCACCACGGTGAGCTTCGGGACCCGCGCGCACGCCACGGCGGTGACCATCTTGGCACCGTGCTTGGCGATGCCGCCCGCCTCGTAGTCGCGCCCCACCATGAACCCGGAGATGTTCTGCAGGAACAGCAACGGTACGACGCGCTTGTCGCACAGCTCGACGAAATGTGCACCCTTGACCGCCGATTCGCCGAACAACACCCCGTTGTTGGCGACGATGCCGACAGGGTGCCCGTGAATGCGGGCGAATCCGGTCACCAGCGTGGTGCCGTACTCGGCCTTGAATTCGGAAAATTCCCCACCGTCGACGATGCGGGTGATCACCTCGTGCACGTCGTAGGGAACCCGGGAGTCGACCGGGACCACGTCGTAGAGCTCGGTCTGATCGGCGACCGGATCGGCCGCCGGCGCCACCTGCCAGGGCGGCTCGGCCCGGGGCGCCAGCGTGCTCACGATGTTGCGGACGATCCGCAACGCGTCGCGATCGTCGTGCGCCAGGTGGTCGGTCACGCCGGACACCTTGGAGTGCAGGTCGCCGCCGCCGAGTTCCTCGGCGGTCACGACCTCGCCGGTGGCCGCCTTCACCAAGGGCGGACCACCGAGGAAGATGGTGCCCTGGTTGCGGACGATCACGGCCTCGTCGCTCATCGCCGGCACGTAGGCCCCACCCGCGGTGCACGAGCCGAGCACAGCGGCGATCTGCGCGATCCCTTTGGCACTCATGGTCGCCTGGTTGTAGAAGATGCGACCGAAGTGCTCGCGGTCCGGGAACACTTCGTCCTGGCGGGGCAGGAACGCGCCACCGGAGTCCACCAGGTAGATGCACGGCAGACGGTTCTGCAGCGCGATCTCCTGGGCGCGCAGGTGCTTCTTGACCGTGATCGGGTAGTACGTGCCGCCTTTGACGGTGGCGTCGTTGGCCACGATCATGCATTCGCGCCCGGAGACGCGGCCGATCCCGGCGATCATCCCCGCTCCCGGGCACTCGTCGTCATACATGCCGTCGGCGGCCAGCGCGGCCAGCTCCAGGAACGGGCTTCCCGGGTCGAGTAGACCGTCGACGCGATCGCGCGGCAGCAATTTCCCGCGGCTGACGTGGCGCTCGCGTGCGCGCTCAGGACCGCCGAGTGCCGCGGCAGCCAGCTTGCTCCGCAACTGATCGACCAGCGCGACGTGACTGTCGCGGTGAGATGTCCGCGCTGCCATCCGGGAACCACCTTTGAGTTAATGACGGCTAACCGGGTGGTATGTTAAGCACCATTAACTGATGATGTCCAGCACCGACGGGAGGTTCACGTCATGACCACCACGGACGCGACCTCGCCACGCAGCAGGGCCAAGTCCGACCGCCGCGGCCAACTCGTCGCCGCAGCCGAGCGTCTGATCGCCGAACACGGCTATCTTGCGGTGCGACTGGAGGACATCGGGGCGGCCGCCGGTGTCAGCGGTCCGGCGATCTACCGCCACTTCCCCAACAAGGAAGCGCTGCTGGTGGAGTTGCTGGTGGGCATCAGCACCCGCCTGCTGGCCGGCGGAGGCGAGGTGGTCGCGCAGGCCGCCGACGCCGATGCCGCACTGGAAAGGCTGATCGACTTCCATCTGGACTTCGCGTTGGGGGAACCCGACCTGATCCGCATCCAGGACCGCGACCTCGGCAACCTGCCCGCTGCGGCCAAACGCCAGGTTCGCCGCAAGCAGCGGCAGTACGTCGAGATCTGGGTGGAGGTGCTGCGGCGGCGCAACCCGGAACTCACCGAGGCGGACGCGCGACTGATGGCGCACGCGGCGTTCGGGCTGCTGAACTCGACGCCGCACGGCGTGAAACCCGGCCTCACGAAAACGGCCGAGGCCAGCTTCCGGACCGTCCTCAGAACGATGACGGTCGCGGCGCTGACCTCGGCCGGCCTACGCGCGTGAAGCGCTAATACCAGACTTTTCGACCACCGACCGGCCGCCCGACGGAACCGAGCACCCAGAACACGGCGCCGATCACCAGCAGGACCACACCGATGTAGGTGAGGATGGACATGCCAAACACGAGCCCCAGGATCAGCAGGATCGCACCGAGGACGATCATGATGTCACTCTTCCTTCCAGTTTTAATTCAGTTATCCAGTCAGCGATTTACTGGCTGGGTTCGGGGACATTGCAATCCGTCACCTTCGGATTGACTCCCGCGTAATTCAGTGGCCCCGCCACCACCGTTAGTGCAATGCTTCCGGCCGTGGCGCAATTGGCTTCACCACCACTGAAATAGTCACGCTGATATGCGGCGAAGACGCCGATCAATAACCAGACGAGCACAATGACGCCGAGAGCTCCTCGCATGCGTGCCTCCTCCGTCTGCGCGGCCTTGTGGCGCGCAGCTGAGATTTACCCCGCAGAAAATTGCGGTAAACCTCGGCGGCGACAGGTCAATCGGCGAAAGCGTCGGTCAGCCACGCGGTCATGGCTTTTCGCAACACGGCACGGTTCTCGCGTTTGTCGATTTCATGGCCGTCGTCGTCGAACGTCAACAGCTGCACAGGCCTGCCGAGCTCGGTCAGCGTGTCGTACATCTGCTGCGACTCGCTCGGGGGCACGTTGGTGTCGTTGAGGCCGTGCACCAGCAGCAGCGGCGCGGTGATCTTGGCCGCGCGCGGCAGCGGGGACAACCGGTCGAGCAGGTCCTGATCACTGACGGGGTGCCCGTATTTGGGGTACGCCGCGGCGGCGATCCATTGTTCGGTGCTGCGGTACCAGGTGTTCAGATCGCTCATGCCGCAGATGCTGATCCCGGCAGCGAACTCGTCGGGATGGAACGCCAGTGCCGCCTGGGTCAGGTAGCCGCCGTAAGACCAGCCGCAGCACGCCACCCGGTCGGCCGGGGCGTACCCGTTACCCACCAGGAAGCGGGCCGCGTCGGCGACATCGTCGATTGCGGCGAACCGGCGCTCGCGGTCGTCGGCGTGCATGAAGGCCCTGCCGAACCCGCCCGAACCGCGCACATTGGGCAGGAAGACGCAAATCCCCTTGTCCAGCAGCGCCGGGAAGAACTCGTTGTAGCCCGGCCTACCCTGTCCCTCGGGTCCTCCGTGCAGGAACAGCATCGCGCCGATCGTGTCCACGCCGTCGGGAGGACGGAACAGCCAACCGCTGAAGGTCAACCCGTCGCGGGCGATGATCGTCTCCAGCGTGGGGTCAGCCGATACCGGACCACTGCTCGGTTCGCGGTCGACCAGCTGCCATTCACCGGTGCGCGGATCGACCAGCTCGACCGTCGGCGGCTTGGAGGGACCCTCGACGGTCAGAGCCAGCATCGACCCGCCGGCGCTGATACTCAGCTCGCCGGCCACCATGCCGGGCAGCGGGATCGGGTCGTGCAGCGTGTAGTCGGCATACTCCAGGATCTGTAATTCGCTGGCGCCGTGCAGGTTCCACAACATCGCCACCGTCGACAGATCGTCACTGACGACGAACTCATCGAGTTCGTAGCCCGGCCTCTCGGCCAACACCTGGTAGGACACCCCGTCCGCGGTCACGATCACCTCCAGCAGGCGGGCGTGCTGAGCTCCGTTCTCGCTGCGGATCAGCGCACGCACATAGCCTTCGGTGCTGTTGAGGCCGTACTCCTTGGCCGGTTGGTAGAGCTCGGTGGTCTCGCCGTCGGGCCCGGAACGCAACCGGCGCGGACTGTGGTCGTCGAGAATGATCCCCGTGTCGGTGGTGGACCCGGGATCGTATGGCAGCAAGGCGGTTTCGGTGAGACCACGCAGCATGATGAGCTCGCGATAGCCGCGGGGCCCGACCCGCACCAGCGATGCCCCGGCCCAGGCATCGACGAGTCGGCCGCCCGAGCGGCGGTCCAGCACCGTGACGGGCCCACCGGACGGGTCGAGCAGACATGAGCTGCCCACCCCGTCTTCTCCGGTCAGGATCGCAGCGACCAGGGATCCGTCCCAACTGATCAGCTCGGCGGTGCCTTCCACCCCCTCGGGCCAGCTGTCGATCCTGCGCGCGTCGCGGTCGTCAGGATCCGTTGTCACCACCCAGATCTGGCTGCGACTGCCACCCTCGGGGGCCACCTGGCACGCCAACCAGTGCCCGTCGGCGGAGTGCAGCACCCGCGTGACGGAGCCCTCGACGGGGAGCTCGACGTCGCGCGACGAGCTCGCCCGCCACCCACGCAGGAACCGCTGTACCGCCCGCGGGTACCCGCCGTCGTCGACGAGATGGGCGAACGCGGTGGCGTCGGGAGACATCGACGCGCCGTATATCCGGCGTACCTGTTCTGCCACGGTTCCCGATTGTGCACGGTCGGCAGGCGTGATGACGGGGTGGACCGGCGCCGGGGCGCCTTGAGCGGTCGCACAGGTACCCTGCAGCCATGAGGTGGGCATGACGGAGTCACCCTTCGGCCGCGGACGCGAGGAGCAATCCGGCTGGAGCGGACGCGAGGAGCAATCCGGCTGGAGCGGACGCGAGGAGCAGCCGGGCCATCCCGGTTATTCCGGTTACTCCGATCCCGCGTACGCCAGCCAGACGCCGTACGGCCAGGCGTATCAGCCGCCGTCGGCGCCCCGCCCCACAGAGCGCATGCCCGCCTACTCGCCGTACGGGTACGACCCGTACGCGACGGGGCAGTATCCGTCGCCGCAGCCGCCGGGCCAGGGGTCCGAGCCGCCGCCGGAGGGACCGAAGTCGCCGCGCTGGCTGTGGATCGTCGCGGGAGTGGCGGTGCTGCTGGTGATCGGCCTGGTGATCGCACTGGTGATCGTCAACAGCTCGCGGCAACAGACGGTCGTGGCTCCGTTGCCGTCGGCGCCGGAGCCGACGTTCACGACGCCGTCCCCGCCGACGACGTCGCGCACACCGACTACCAGGCCCACGACGCCGGTGCTGCCCGTTCCCACGCTGCCGAGCACGCCGCGGACTTCGCCCACCGCACCGAGGGTGCCGGGCGCCACCGACACCGTCGTCTACACCGTCGACGGCAACGGGCGCGCCATCAACATCACCTACGTCGACACCGGCGGGCTGCTGCAGACCGAGTTCAACGTCATGCTGCCGTGGAGCAAGGAGGTTGCGCTGCCCCGACCCGGCGAGGATTCGGCGAGCATCAGCATCATCAATGTCGGGCGCGAGGTGACCTGTTCGATCACGCTGAACGGCGCGCAGCTCGACCAGCGCACCGGGATCGGCCTGACCATCTGCACCCCGAAGCGCTAAGCCGGTCGCATCCGCCGAGGTACGCGGACCGGCAGGAACAGCAGCAGACCGAGCGTCAGCACCACCACCAGACCGCCCATGCCCGCGCGCTGACTGTCGAAGACGTCGATGAACAGCGAGAACAACCACGGGGCCAGGAACGTCACCGCACGCCCCGCCGTCGTGTAGAGGCCGAACGTCACCCCTTCCTTGCCGTGCGCGCACATGCGCAACATCAGCGTGCGCGCCGAAGACAAGGTGGGGCCGATGAACAGGCACAGCAGCAGGCCGCACACCCAGAACGCCGAAGCCCCGGACAGCGCCATCATCACCAGACCCACAACGATCATCGAGGCCAGCGACACCACGATGACGGGTTTGGAACCCACCCGGTCGTCGGCGCGACCGCCGATCACCGAGCCCAGCGCCGCGACCACGCATGCGGCGACACCGAACAGCAGCACGTCCGCCTGGGACACCCCGTAAACGTTCACCCCGAGCACGGCGCCGAACGTGAAGATCCCGGTGAGCCCGTCTCGGAACACCGCGCTCGCGCCGAGGTAGTAGACGAAGTTGCGGTCGCGCCGCCACTCCTGGCGGATGTCGGTCCAGAGACGGCGGTAAGCCCCGGTGAACCCCACCCGGGTCGAGCGCTCACGACCGGGCACGCGCGGCACCGAGATCAGCAACGGTAGCGCGAACAGTGCGAACCACGCGGCGACCAGCAGCATGGCCGCCCGCACGTTCAACCCGTCCTCGGCGGGCAGCCCCAGCAGCCCGCGGGTGTCCCCGTCGCCGGCGATGAAGCCGACGTAGACCACCAGCAGCGCCAGCACACTGCCGAAATAGCCCAGCGCCAAACCGAATCCGGAGATGCGGCCCGACGTGGACGGCGTCGACAGCTCGCGCAGCATCGCGTTGTAGGGCACGGTGGCCAACTCGCTGCAGGCCGCCGTGCAAGCCAGCAGCACCAGCCCGGGCCACAGGTAGCGGTGGTCGTCGCGGATCAGGCTCATCGACGCGGTCATCACCACGACCAGCCCGGTCAGCAACGCCAGCGCACGTCGGCGGCGGGCCGGTGCGTCCACCCACACGCCGGTCACCGGCGCCAGCACGGCGACGACGAGGCCGGCCAGCGCCAAGGCGCGGCCCAGCCAGCTCGCCGGACTGGTGTCGCCGGGGAGGTCGTCCCCGACCGTCGCGGTCAGATACACCGTGAAGACGAAGGTGATGACGACCGCGTTGATGGCCGTGGCCCCGAAATCCCACAACGCCCAGGCCAACACCCGCGAGCGTGTCGCGGCGTCAGCGGACTGCCCGGTCGCGGGCGACACCTCGCTCATGGACGCTCACGATATAGTCCGGCCCATGCCCGTCCCTGCTCCCAGTGCGGATGCCCGCGCCGTCGTCACAGGTGCGTCCCAGAACATCGGTGAAGCACTCGCCGTCGAACTCGCCCGCCGGGGCCACCACCTGATCATCACCGCGCGTCGGGAGGAGGTGCTCGAAGCGCTGGCCGAGCGCCTGCGCGACAGCTACGGCGTGACGGTCGAGGTGCGTGCCGTCGACCTTGCCGATCCGGTGGCGCGCGGCGCGTTCTGCGACGAGCTGGCCCACCGCAACATCTCCATCCTGTGCGCCAATGCCGGTACCGCGACGTTCGGTGCAGTCGCCTCCCTGGACCCCGCCGAGGAACGGAAGCAGGTGCAGCTCAACGTTCTCGGCGTGCACGACCTGGTGCTGGCGGTGCTGCCGGGCATGGTCGAGCGCGGTGCCGGCGGGATCCTGATCTCGGGCTCGGCCGCCGGTAACTCACCGATCCCGAACAACGCGACGTACGCCGCGACGAAGGCCTTCGCGAACACGTTCAGCGAGTCGTTGCGCGGCGAGGTGAAATCGGCCGGGGTGCACGTCACCGTGCTCGCGCCGGGCCCGGTGCGCACCGAGCTGCCTGACCCCGACGAACAGTCGCTCGTCGAGCGGCTGATCCCCGACTTCCTGTGGATCGACACCGAGTACACCGCCAAGGTGTCACTGGATGGCTTGGAGCGCAACAAGATGCGCGTCGTGCCCGGCGTCACGTCGAAGGCGATGTCGGCGGCCAGCGGCTACGCCCCGCGCGCGATCGTGGCGCCGATCGTCGGCGCGGTGTACAAGAAGCTCGGCGGCGACTGACCCCGCCCCTTTTCCCGCCGAAATCGCATTCCACGCGCGGATGACCGCGATTTCGCCGCGTGGAATGCGATTTCGGCGCGAGTCAGCGCCTGCGCTTGCGGCGGCCGGTGCCGAAGATGCTTCGCGTGATCTCCCGGCCGATGACCGTGCCCGCCGATCGCATCGCGCTCTTGAACGCGGGGCTGTCCATCACGGTCTCGAGGAATCCCGGTCCGGCGGGTTCGGCGGGCGCCGGCATCGGCGGCATGTCCACCGTCGGCGGCACCCAGACCGGAGGCTGCCCGGTGACCGGAGGCTGCCCGGCGACCGGAGGCTGCTCGGCGACCGGAGGTGGCGGCGCGAGCCGGGCGGCCAGCCGTTCGTATGCCGAGTCCCGGTCGATGCTCTGGCCGTACACGGCCTGCAGCGGGCTGGCGGCCGAGGCAGCGGCGATCGCCTCGGGTCCGATAGTGTCCATCAGTGAGCGCGGCGCCCGCATCCTGGTCCAGGCCACGGGGGTCGGCACGCCCTTCTTGGAGAGCACGGTGACGACCGCCTCGCCGATCCCGAGCGACGTGAGCGCCGATTCCAGGTCGTACACGTCGGTTTTCGGGTAGGTGCGGACGGTCTTGGTGAGCGCCTTCTGATCGTCCGGGGTGAACGCGCGCAGCGCGTGCTGGATGCGGGCGCCGAGCTGACTGAGCACCTCTTTGGGGACATCGGTGGGCAGCTGGGTGCAGAACAGCACCCCGACGCCCTTGGAGCGGATCAACTTCACCGTCTGCTCGACCTGCTCCAGGAAGGCCTTCGATGCATCGGCGAACAGCAGGTGGGCCTCGTCGAAGACGAACACCAGTTTCGGCTTGTCGAGGTCGCCCACCTCGGGCAGCGAGGTGAACAGGTCGGCCAGCACCCACATCAGGAACGTCGAGAACATCACCGGCCGGGCGGCCTGGCTGCCGAGTTCCAGCAGCGTGATCACCCCGCGGCCGGACGCGTCCACCCGCAGCAGGTCGTCGGGTTCGAGTTCCGGCTCGCCGAAGAATGTGTCGGCGCCTTCGGCCTCCAGATTGACCAGCGCCCGCAGGATGACCCCCGCCGTGCTCGTGGACACCGCACCGAGCGCCTTCAGCTGCGACTTCCCGTCCTCACTGGTCAGGTATTGGATCACCGACCGCAGGTCTTTGAGGTCCAGCAGCGGCAGCCCCTGTTGATCGGCCCAGTGGAAGATCAGGCCCAGCGTGGACTCCTGAGTCCGGTTGAGGCCCAGCACCTTCGACAGCAGTACCGGGCCGAAGCTGGTGATCGTGGCGCGCACCGGCACCCCGATACCCGAGGTGCCCATTGACAGGAACTCCACGGGATAGGCCGTCGCGGCCCAGCTGTCGCCGGTGTCGGCGGCGCGCTGGTTCACCTGTTCGCCGGGCCGGCCTGGCGCTGAGAGGCCCGACAGGTCGCCCTTGACGTCGGCCATCACCACCGGGACCCCGGCCGCCGACAGCTGTTCGGCGATCACCTGCAGCGATTTCGTCTTACCGGTGCCCGTCGCACCTGCGACCAGGCCGTGCCGGTTGAGCGTGGCCAGCGGGATGCGCACCCGGGCCGCCGGATCACACACCCCGTCGACGACGACGCAACCCAGCTCCAGCGCCGCCCCGTCGGCGGCGTAACCTGCGGCGATCTGCTGCGCGGCAGGCGCGGCCGGCTCGGTGGTCATGCGTCGCACCTTATCCGGGACCAGGCGCGATTGGCCGGGTGTAGTCAGCCCGTGACAGCAAGGGGGCTTACTGTTGAGCGCTGTGCGTGACGAACTGGTGTGGATCGACTGCGAGATGACGGGCCTCGACCTGAAGTCCGACCTTCTCATCGAGATCGCAGTGCTGGTGACCGACTCGGAGCTCAACATCCTCGGCGACGGCCTCGACGTGGTGATCCACGCCGACGACGCGGCGCTGTCGTCGATGATCGATGTCGTCGCCCAGATGCACACCAAGTCCGGGTTGATCGACGAGGTGCGCGCGTCCACCGTCGACGTGGCGACCGCGCAGGACATGGTCTTGACCTACATCCACGAGCACGTCAAGCAGGCCAAGACCGCGCCGCTGGCGGGCAATTCGATTGCCACCGACCGCGGGTTCATCGCGCGGGACATGCCGAAGCTGGACGACTTCCTGCATTACCGCATGATCGACGTCAGCTCCATCAAGGAGTTGTGCCGCCGCTGGTACCCGCGGATCTACTTCGGGCAGCCCGAGAAGGGACTGGCCCACCGCGCGTTGGCCGACATCCACGAGTCGATCCGGGAGCTGCGGTTCTACCGGCAGACCGCGTTCGTGCCGCCGCCCGGGCCGTCGACCAGCGACATTGCCGCCGTCGCGGCCGAGCTGGGGCCCGTCGCCCATGGCGATTCGGCTCCAGAGGACAACAGCAGCTAGTATGACCAAGCCGCACACGCGGCGATGGTGGCTGTAGTTCAGTTGGTAGAGCACCAGGTTGTGATCCTGGCTGTCGCGGGTTCGAGTCCCGTCAGCCACCCCGCAGGTGGGAGAGGGTTTTTGACTCTCCCACCATTTGCGTTTCTGGACCCCTTGCACCCTTAACGCAACCTTAAGGGATACAAGCCCGACGCAACCTGGGCGGCAATTCAGCTAGAAAAGCCCAGATCAGAGCGCGTGCTCAATTCCTCCCGCTCGGCGTGTCGCACCGTGGTCAGCCTGCGGCTTTGCTGCGCCCAGTGAGCGCCATGCTGAACGCCAAGACACTTAGGTTATGGCTACCAATTCACAAAGAAATGCGCTTGTGTCAATTCAGCACGCAGCGGACCACCTGGGCGTCGATCCGCGAACGGTTCGCCGGTACATCGCGCAGGGTCGCTTGAAAGCGCGTCGAATCGGTCCACGGCTGATCAGGATTGAGCGAGGATCTTTAGAGAATCTTGGCCGACCCGTGGGGGGTTTGTGATGAGCGATGACGCAGCAGCGGCGCAATCAGCCCTAGAAGGCCTCTACACGGCAGTCAAATACACCGACGATACGGAAATCATCCGAGACGCCGTTTCAGTGCACACAACGAAGATCAGCCATTTCTTCATGGCGCGACTAGTTGCGAACATGCAGTCACTTGACAGGGCCTCTGCCGCCTGGGACCAGAGGGGCGAACTAACTGGTCCGATGACCGACGCCGAAGCTGACGAGCTAATCGCAGCGAATGAGAAGCTTTCACGGGATCAACTAGTCGATCTTGCGGTCGGTTGCCTTAAGCGTTTCGCGGAGCGCCGGGGTCCGGATCGCTAATCGCAATTGTCTGATATACTTTAACTAGAAGACGAGATATCTTTTCTCGCAACTATTCTCGCGCATCGCGCACCTAAACCCATTGGTAGTAACCAATGTTGGAGCAGAATCATGGATCGACCAGCAATCTACATTCGTCTGCCTGCGAAACTGAACGATAGCTTGCGCAGCCATTCAGAATCCCTTGGCCTAACTCGCCAGGGGTACATCCGTGCCCTGCTGGAGGCCAGTCTAAGTGGTGCGACACAACGCCGGGACGTGTCCGTGTGAGTCTCGATAATCCATTCGCTATGCACTACCAGAGCGTCTGGGAAGAACGTGCTGCACAACGGGATATGCCGATGTGGGCGCGTGTATCGTTCCTAGCGTTTGCTCGGCATAAAGCCAACGGACATGCCATTTTTGCCAAAGGTCAACTGGCGCTGCTGCTTGGCCGGCCCACCGAAGACGGCTTCAAGCCCGCCGACAAGAGCAACGTCCAGCGTGCGATCCGTGCGGCCATTAGCAACAAATGGCTAGATCCTGAGTCCTGTTCTGAATGCTTAGTCGTTCCCTCCCATGCCGTCCAGGGGGGACTGGGATCTGAAAATGAAAAATGTTCAGTGCATGACCGCAAAGCGCATTTGCGACAAAGCCGTAAGGCCAAGTTGGACACCTCTAAAGATAGATCATAGAGAGGCTCGACAAAGGTGCAGGTCAGCGCGTTGCAGGTAGGTCACTCAGTGACCACGAGGTGGGTCAGTAAATGACCTACCTAGGGGCTAAAGGTAGGTCAATCAGCGACCTACCTTCTGGGGTAGGAGCGGGGACGCAATGAAGATCTACACCCGTCACCGTTGCGACCGGAACCACACTACCGCAAGAGCTTTCGTCAAATGCGCGGTGCCACGAGCAAGCATCGTAGGGAACGGCGAGTACGCCACGATCTACTGGTGTGAGTATCCCGCCGCCGTGCTGCTCTCTACCGACGAGGACGCCGCCGTTGACCGCCTCGACGACGCATGCGACGGGCGATGCGTGTTTCGGCACGAGGTCATCAAGATCGACCTAGAGAACCAGAAGAGGATGCAGTTTGTCTGACATCACCGCGACCACACTCGCCGGATTCGGTGGATTCATCGTCGCCTCCAAAGACGACTGCGAACGGGTGCTCAGTCTGGTCACCTCGGCCGGTCAAATGCTGCACTTCGCCCTTACCCGCGAACAACTCTCAGCCCTGGTGTCGAAAGCCATTGAGTTACAGACCATCGAGCTTGAGGCCGGCGAACTGCTGCACGAACTCAAGGTGTACGGCGAATAGTGCGCAGCGTAGGTGACCAAGCCCACCGTGCCCTGTTCCAGCGGGCAAGACGTAGAGGGTTCACCCTGCCACGTAGGCAGATGGAGCGACCCCATTGGTTTGGACGGCTGGACCCCTCGGCGATTCGGCTTCTCATCGAAACAACCGGACCGATGAGCGAGTATGACTATCGGCTACTCCACTTCACAGTCTCAGGCTTCGACCGGCCCCGCCTCCTGCTCGAAGCGTGGCGGCTTCAACTGATCAACGTCGCCACCCTGCGGCAGTATGCGCGGCTCGCTTGGTACGACTGTGAGTTTCCCTATGACGCTCTCGCGGCAGAGGAATGGCGCGACATCTTCGATGCGGCGGGGTTCACAGATGACGGTCAGCCCGCATCCCCGCCCGAGAGCGTACGCCTCTTCCGTGGCGCGCCATATCAGTACCGGCGAGGTTGGGCGTGGTCCGAGTATGCGTTTGTCGCGCTTGCCTATGCGAAGCAGCAGCGCCGAAGCTCGAACGGATCTGGGCCGGCAATGCTGTGGACGACCGTCGCCCCCGGCTCGGCACTACTCTTCGTAGGCGACATTCACCGCGAATATGCCGTCGACACCACTGATCTCATCATCACCCCGGTTGGCGCTGCTGTAGACCCCGACGACTATGCCTCATACGACGAGTACATGCAGGCATTCGCTGAATCGTCTGTGCGGACACGGAGATGGTGAAAAGCCCTAGTCATCTACGAGTATGACCGCCACTATCCAGCGGCCATGCATCGCGTGCGGCGAACTCACGACTTGTGGATCCCGCTGCGCGGACTGTAAACCCAAGCGCACCGCCGCAGCCACACACCACCCCGCCCTGTCCACGAACCGATGGCAGAAGCTCTCAAGACGCCTACGCTCTGCCTCGCCGTTCTGCGAACAATGCGGCTCCACCGAACGACTCCAGGTCGACCACATCGTCAGCCCGCGTGAGGACGCCTCACTCGTGGTACGTCATCGAGAACCTGCGCGTGCTGTGTGCACCCTGCAATGGCCGGCGGAAAGACAACTGCACCGACGAGGAACGGGCAGCCGTGCACGCCCGCATCGCAGCCACCAGTGCGCGACGAGCACGCCGCATTTCCGCAGGTCGTTTTCACGCGGGGAAACCATAGGTCCCGACCTGCACCTTTGCGGCGAGCCAGTGGCCCTGGGGACTACCCCTGACCTGCGCTTTCACCCCACAGTTCGCGCCAAGCGCAGGGACAATTACTCTCCGGTCACCAGACTCCCCCTGCGCGCGGCTTCGCTGGCAATTTCCTCTTGCCGTCAACCGAAGTCCAGGTATCGGCAGTGAAGACTTTGACCGTTCCGTCCTCGCGGTGGATCGCCAACTTGCCGTCTTTTCGTTCGAAGAATTCGTCGCCTGCGCCGTCGAAAGATTCGGACGACCCGTTTGACAAAGTTACCTTGACTGCCATAGCTGAAAGTTTGCCATGAAGGCGGGTCCGAAGTCCGTCACCGACGAGAGCGTTTTGCCCTTCGATTGCGACCTCAGAGGCGCGGAGCGTTTCGCCGCCTGGGTTGAGACGTTTCTGATCGTGCCCAAGGGTCACGGTGTCGGAAAACCAATGCGCCTGCGTGGCTGGCAGGTTGAGATGTTGCGCCCGTTCCTGGACCCCGACCCGCGTCCGGTCGTCGGCGGGATCATGGCCCCCAGGGGTACTGGTAAAACCCAGCTACTCGCCGCACTCGGCCTGTGGTCGGTGTTCGATGGGCCTGACGGTAACGAGATCCCGATTGTCGCCGTCGATGAACGGATGGCGCTGCGACTGCTGAAACCCGCAATTCAGATGGTCGAACTTAACCCTGAGTTGTCCGCCCGCTGCCTTCTCTACCGGGACAGGATCGAGATACCGGGTAAGCGTTCAACATTGACTGCCCTGCCTGCTGAGGCCAAACGCATTGAGGGACTCGGAACGTGGACGTTGGCCCTGGCTGATGAGCTAGGCGAGATCGACTCCGACACGTGGTCGACACTGCTGTTGGGCGCTGGGAAGCTCGATGGCGCGATGGCTCTGGGGATAGGGACCCCGCCCAATAGGGATACGTCGGTGTTGACTGATCTTCGGGATGCCTGCCGCGCCCATCCCGACGACCCGACGATGGCGTTCGTCGAGTTCTCCGCTGACGGTTTCGAGCATCACCCGCCCGAGTGTGTCCATTGTCTAGAAAAAGCGAATCCCCAGCTAGACGACCTGCTGAGTAGGGATCGGGCTGTGGCACTGCTGAAACAGACCACAGTCGGCGAATACAGGCGCAAAAGACTCTGTCAGGTGGTCACCACCAATGAGGCACCGTTCATTCCCGCTGATGTGTGGGACGGGCTCTCTACGGGCCTTGGAATCCCTAGCGGCACCGATGTAGTCGTCGCCTTGGACGGATCGCACAACCGGGACTGCACCGCGCTACTCGTCGGGCAGATCGGCTCGGTGCCGCACTTCGACACCCTGAAGGTGTGGAGCAATCCCGGCACCCCCGGTTGGTCGGTCCCAGTTCTAGAGGTTGAAGAATCCATCAGGCAGGCGTGTCAACGGTGGAATGTGAGAGAGCTTGTAGCCGACCCATTCCGGTGGGCTCGCTCGCTCCAGGTTTTGGCCGGCGAAGGTCTAACCGTCAGTGAGTTTCCGTGGAGTCCGAGCCGCGTCACGCGGGCTACGACCGATCTGCATAGCGCTGCGGTAAACGGAGCATTCACCCATTCTGGCGAAGAGACCTTCCGCTCACACGTGCTTGCTTCCACCGTTCTGGAAACCGATAACGGGCTGCGGATTGGGAAGACCTCGCGGAGTCGTAACGCCGCCAAGGTGGATCTCTGCGCCGCCCTCGTGATGTGTCACTCGCGGGTCACCTGGTATGCCACCCGCCCACAGAAGAAACGCAAGGTGTATTCCTTTTGACAACTCCCGATGTGCTGGTCGCCCATTTGCAGGCGCTCCTAGCTCCGCAGCATCTTTATGCCCGGTTGCGGGACTACTACGAGGGCCGCTCACCGTTGAGCTTCCTCAGTGCAGATCAAAAGGTGGCGCTAAAGAACTTCGACCGGATCTCCTCAAACGTCTGTGAAACCACGGTCACCAGCATTCAGGAACGGCTACGGGTTTCCGGCTTCACCATCACTGATGCATGGGACCTGTACGTTGCCAACAACTTCGATCAGCGGGCAACCAACGTCCACCGTGACGCCCTGCTCTACGGCGGCGGGTACGTGACGGCATGGAAAGACAACCGTGGACGCCCGTCCATCAGTATCGAGTCTCCTGACCGTTTCGTGGTCGTGCGCGATCCCATCACCGACGAAGTGGTTTCTGGCTGCAAAAGGGTGATCACTGACAAGGCTGTGGAGGCGTGGCTGTACTTCGGTGACGAAATTCAGCATTGGCGCGTAGATAGTCCGAGTGCCTCCACTGCGGGTTTCTATCTGGTGGATTCCGTGGAGAACCCGCTAGGTGTTCCGCCTATCGCGGTGGTTGGCCATGAGGGTGAGCGCAGCGTTATCGACAACGTGACCACCCTTCAGGATGCGTTGAACAAGGCTCTGCTTGACGGGCTGACCGCCAGCGAGAGTGCGGCTTTCCCGCGCCGTTGGGCCAGCGGTATCAGCCCCGAGGAACGTCCGGTCCTAGACGATGACGGCAACCCGGTCCTGGACGAGGGCGAGCCGGTGGTGGAGTTGGTCAACCCGCTTACCGAGGATCGGTTGAAAACGTGGATCTCCGACGACGCAGACAGCCGGTTTGGCCAGTTGGACGCAGCCGACCTCAACGCCTTTGAATCGTTGGTGCGGGTGATTATGTCTCAGGTTCAGATGGTCACCGGATTGCCGGCTCATTACGTTGGTGTTCTGCAGAATTCGGTGACATCGGCTGATGCGCTCAGAGCTGCTGAGGCTGCGCTTGTTTCGCGGGTGGAGGCCAAACAACTGCATTACGGGACAGGGCATGAACGACTGGCTCAGCTCCTGTTGGCGATCCGTGACGGCGGTGAGCCCGACGACATCCCCGTCCGCGTGCAGTGGGCACCCGCCGATACTCGCTCTGTCGCACAGGAAATGGACGCCACCGTGAAGGCCGTGCAGGCGGGGATCTATCCCGTCACCTACGCCTTGGCGAAGCTCGGGCACAACGAAGACGAAATTCAAAAGATCATGGCTGACCGCGAGGCAGAGATCCGTACCGGCCAGCGTGCCGAAATGGACAGCTACCTTCGCCTTCAGATGGGAATGGGATAAGTGGACGAAAACGACGCCCCAGTTGACACAGAGACGGACGAAACCAACCTCACCGAGGTGGATACGCCCGAGACTGACACCGATTCGGCACAAGCGAATACAGACACGTTCTCTCGTGAGTATGTTGAGGGTCTGCGCAAGGAGAGCGCCGGATACCGCGACCGCGCCAAGACCGCTGAAACTCGTGTAGACGAGCTCAGCAGGGCACTGTTCCTCGCCAAGGTTGCCGCAACCGGAAAGCTCTCCGACCCAACCGACCTGGAATACAACGCCGATCTGTTGGACGACCCCGAAGCACTCGACATAGCGATTGACGTCCTCACCGAATCTAAGCCCCACCTGAAAGCCCGGAAGATCACAGGCGATGTGGGACAAGGTAGTCGCGGCAAGGGTGAACAGCCCTTCTCTCTACTTCAGGCCCTGAAAGGGCTGTGAGACAATAGATGTAGGAGGTCAGGTGCCTCTGCATCCTTCCGGGGCCTGGTGCCCAGATCCATCATCCGTGCCTGATGCGCGGGTTTCACTTTCAAGAATCCGATAAGGACAATCAATGGCCATTGAGGTCACTTCAGGCAACACCACGTTGCTTCAGTCCCAGGTTGCTAACCTGCTGGTGCAGCCCTTGGAGCAGGCGAGCACATTCCTTGCTGCCGGCCCGCAGATCTTCGACACCTCTGATCAGCTTCGCATCCCGCGTATCGCCTCTGGTGTGACCGCTGGCTTCGTCGCTGAAGGTGCCCAGATCACCGATGGTGACGTATCTTTCGATGAAGTCACGTTGCTGCCCTCCACCCTTAAGTCACTGAAGGTGCTGGTGCGCTTCTCCAATGAGATGGCACGTCAGAGTGTTGTAGCTTTGGAACAGACCTTGCGGACCCGCCTCGTTACCGATGTGGCGAACGCTTTGGACGCCGCCCTGTGGGATGGCACGGGAACGTCGAACACCATCAAGGGCATTCTGCGGGCTACCGGCATTGCCACCGGCGTGCTGGATCTCGCCGACGCCGACTCACTGATCGACGGCCTTGCCACCGCCCAGGCGAACAAGGTCACCCCTTCGCATTGGGTGATGGCATCTGACAGCTTCGCCAAACTGCGGAAGCTGAAGATTGCCGTGCCCGACGAGACGAACGGTGTCGCTACCTACAACCAGTACTTGTTTGTCGTCTGCCAGGAGGATGGGACCAGTGTGAGCTGATTTTGCCAGGGTGATGGGACCACCTGGATTGCCAGTTATGGGACCACCGGCGCGTCGCGTCGGTGGTCCCTTCATCTGTTCGTTTGAT